>NZ_JAVREJ010000005.1:0-291286 GCF_031845345.1 Pseudonocardia charpentierae
GGTGGAGGTAGGTGAAGAGCTGCTGGCCGGGGCGGAAGCGGTGGTACTCGGCGGGCACCGGCTCCTTGACCTTGACGATCAGGTCGGCCGCGGCGAACACGTCGTCGGCGGTGGGGAGGATCTTGGCCCCGGCGGTGGCGTACTCCTCGTCGGGGAACCGGGACCCGATGCCGGCTCCGGCCTGCACGACGACCTGGTGGCCGTTGTGCACCAGCTCCGTGACGCCGTCCGGGGTGAGTGCCACCCTCTTCTCGTTGTCCTTGATCTCGCTCGGAACTCCGACGACGAGCGTGCTCATGGCGTGTCTCCTGCGGTCGGGATCCGGTGCGGACGCACCGGGGCGGTTGTGGTGGGACTGGTGCGCATGCGCCAGGCATCGGTGACGAGCTCTGCGAGCCGATCGGCGTCGACCCGGTCGAGCCGGACCATGACGAGCGGGAAGCCGTCGTAGGCCGGGGTGGTGAAGAAGAGCTGTGGCTCCCCGAGCAGCAGGGCCTGCTTCTCCGCCTCGTCACCCACGTACAGCACCGCGATATCGGTACGGATGGTCCGCCGCCTGCCCGGCACCCGCTCGGGATACGACCAGACGAAACCCTTGCCGTCGACACGGAAGTCGAAGCCCTCGGACTGGATCTCCACGACGCCCTCGAGGGCGAGCGCCAGCCGCCGAACGTCGTCGGCGTCAGCCATCACGGCCTCGCATGGCGGGAGCCTAGCGAGAATCAGCGGCTCCACCCCGGATCCGGGCGGCCGCCGGCTCCTGGTACCACGTGTCCAACCTCCGCCACGAATCCCGCGACGAACGGAGCAGCCGGTGAGCCGCCACATCCAGGTCACCTTCGACGCCCACGACCCACGCGCTCTGTCGTCCTTCTGGCGCGACGTACTGGGCTATGTGCACCCCGGCCCGCCCGGGGTCGACCTGCCCGAGGGCGCCGACGCACTGGCCGCGTGGGACGACTTCCTCGCGCGCCTCGGTGTACCGGAGGACCAGCGCAACACGAGATCGGCCGTCGAGGACCCGGACGGGGTCGGCCCGCGCCTGTTCTTCCAGCAGGTGCCGGAGGACAAGGTCGCCAAGAACCGCGTCCACCTCGACGTCCGCGTGGCCCCCGGGCTGCAGGGCGAGGAGCGGATGGCGGCGCTGGAGGCCGAGTGCGACCGGCTCGTCGCCCGGGGAGCGACGCGGGTGCGCCGCTACGAACCCGAACCGCCGATGAGTGCAGGCCACATCGTGATGACGGACCCCGAGGGCAACGAGTTCTGCCTCGACTGACCGGGCCGGCGGTCGGGTCGTCCCGAGCGGAGCACCAGTGGGCTCAGGACCCGACTGGTGCTCCGCTGATCAAGCCCTGCCCCGCGAGGGTGCCGGATGGCGATGGACGAGCGGTGTGAGGTCGGAAATCGCACTTGCTCGGTCACACTGGGGGACTCCGACGTCGAGGTGGAGTGGCGATGCCCGGTTGGCTGCAAGCGGTCCTGATCGCCGTTGCCGTGGTGGTCGTCTCCTGGCTGGTGCTGATCGTGCTGGCCCGTCGGCTGCCGCCCGGGGTGGCGAAGGATCTCGCCGGGTTCCTGCCCGACTGCGTGACGGCCATGCGGACGCTCCGCACGGATCCGCGGGTGCCGCGCCGCGCGAAGGTCGCACTCCTGATCGCGGTGCTGTGGGTGCTGTCGCCGATCGACCTGATCCCCGAGTTCCTGCCGGTGATCGGCCCGTTGGACGACGTCATCGCCGTCGCGCTGCTGCTGCGGTACGCGGGCCGCACCGTTCCTCGCCAGGTCCTCCTCGACGCCTGGCCCGGCGACCCGTACCTGCTCGAGCGACTGCTCGGCCCGGCACGTCCGACCACGACCACGGACTGATCCGCGAGGGGTCAGTCCATCTCGATCGGGGCCTCGCCGAGCATCGTGAAGCTGACGCCCCAGTAGGCGATGTACAGCGCGAGAAGCACGAAACCGTGCCAGCGCCGCAGCCGTCCCGTGCTGATGAAGTACGCCGACAGCGCCGTCATGACCACCAGCACCGGCAGGTGCCACGACAGCACGTCGTCGTCGACCGCGATGCTGCCCCCGGCAAGCAGGATGATGCCGAGCTTCGCGGTCACACCGAAGACGACGCTGCCGATGACGTTGCCGACCCCGATCTCCGGTGCGCCCCTGCGGGTGGGCTCGACGGTCAGGAAGACGTCTTCGATGGTCAGCACCAGGGTGGCGACGGTCGCGCCGAAGAGCGTGGCCCCGATCTCGTACTCCTCGAGGATGCCCTCGGTCCCGAGGCTCATGATCGCGGCCCCGGCGACCAGGCCGACGAGGGCGACCACCGCGAGCGCGATACCGGCCCAGCCAGGCAGCGGCCGGGTCTTGTCGAAGGGCACGGTCACCGTGAAGGGAGGCTCGTCGGTGGGTCGGTCCGTGCCGGCGGCGGCGACCGGTGGCGCCCCACCGCCGCCCACCTCGATCTTCTCCAGGATCTCGGCGTTCCGGAAGACCGGGGTGGTGCTCCGGAGCTCCTTGCTCGCGACGTAGCCGATGAACGCGACGAACAGCAGCACGAGCACCACGCCGCTCGTCGCGGTCATGGGTCCGGACAGGATGAACGGAACCATCAGCAGCGGTGACACGGCGAACAGCACGATGTAGCTGCGGGGGATGTTCACTCTGGTCGGGGTGATGATGGCGGCGAGCGCGAGGACGACCCCGGTCATCGCTATCGCCGTTCCGAAGACGGTGCCGAGGGCGACGCCGCCGAGGTCGTCCACGTTCAGCACGACCCCGAAGGCGACGTCGTCGAACTCGATCCCGGTGAACACGATGGCCAGCAGGAACACCGACACGTGCAGACCGCTCGCTGCGCCGACGAGGTAGACGATCAGTTTCTCGGCGCTGTAGATCAACAGCGCTGCGCCGGCCGCGAAGATCAATATCGACGTCACGCGACACGCTCCTGTCAGCGGTGGGGGCGGGGGACGAGTACCAGGTCGATCGGCCGCTCACCGTTCGCCGCCCGCACCGCGTCGACCACGAGGTCGTGGTCGGGAGACAGGTGGCAGACCGGGTCGGTGCGCGCGGCGTCGCCGGTGAGCTGGAACGCCTGGCACCGGCACCCGCCGAAGTCCAGCTCACGGCGGTCGCAGCTCCGGCAGGGGTCGGGCATCCAGTCCGTGCCGCGGAACGCGGTCATCACCGGGCTGTCGGCCCAGATCCAGGCAAGCGCAGCGTCGCGCACATTGGCCCGCGGCAACGGCAGGGACTGGGCGGCAGGGCAGGGCAGGACGTCGCCGTTCGGCGTCACGGTCAGCTGCCGCGCGGCCCAGCCGCCCATGCACGGCTTCGGGTAGCGGCTGTAGTAGTCGGGGATGACGTAGATGACGTCCATCCGGTCCCGCAACCGCTCGCGCGCCGCCCGCACGACGACCTCGGCCGCCTCGAGCTGCGCCCGGCTCGGCAGCAGCGCGTCACGGTTGCGCCAGGCCCAGCCGTAGTACTGGGTGTTGGCCAGCTCCACCCGGTCCGCGCCCACCTCCTCGGCGAGCCCGAGCACGTCGGCGATGCGGTCGATGTTCTGCCGGTGCAGCACGACGTTCACGGTGAGCGGCCAGCCCAGCTCCTTGACCAGCGCCATCGCCTCGATCTTGCGGCGGAAGGAGGGCGTGCCGGCGATCCGGTCGGACACCGCCTGCTCGTCGGCCTGGATGCTGACCTGCACGTGGTCAAGGCCTGCGGCCCGCAACTGCTCGGCCTTCGGTCGCGAGAGCCCCAGCGCACTGGTCACGAGGTTGGTGTAGAGGCCCAGCCCGTTCGCGGCAGCAACGATCTCCACCACGTCGCGGCGCAGCAGCGGCTCCCCACCGGACAGGTGGCACTGCAGCACGCCCAGGTCGGCGGCCTCGACCAGCACCCGCTGCCACTCGGCCGTGGTCAGCTCGTCGGTGTAGTCGGCCATGTTCAGCGGGTTGGAGCAGTAGGCGCAGGCCAGCGGGCAGCGGTAGGTGAGCTCGGCCAGCAGACCGAAGGGGCTGTCCATGCGTGAGCTCCTACCCGGAGAGTTCTACACAGCGGCGGGCGGCGAGCCTGGTCAGGAACCGCTGCACCTCGTCGTCGGGGACGGTCTGATACCGCGCGCCCAGCTCGGACACGATCCCGGCCACGGTGCGCTCCCCGTCGCACAGCTCGAGGATCGTCGCGCCGCTGGCGTTCAGCACCACCACCGTCTCGGGCAGCTGCAGGATGGGCCGTTGGCGGATCCGGCAGAAGCTCAGCCGGACGTGGCGCGCCAGCCGGGGGCGATCCGAGAGGTCCACGGCGTCACTCCGGGTAGGCCTGGTCGATGGCATTCATCAGGCTCCACAGCACGTCGCACTTGAACGACAGCGCATCGACGGCGCGCGCCTGCGACTCGGCGGACAGGCAGTGCGTGGTGACCACCTCGAGGGCGTGCTCGCAGTCGCGGGGCGCCTGTTCCAGGCGGGCGCGGAAGTAGGCGAGGCCGTCGGAGTCGATCCACGGGTACCACCGCTCGAACGCGGCCAGCCGCTCCGCCATCAGGTCGGGGGCGAACAGCTCGGTGAGCGACGACGCCACGGCCTCCACCCACGGGCGGGTCCGGGTGAAGTTCACGTAGGCGTCGACCGCGAACCGGACGCCGGGCACCAGGTGCCGGTGGTCGGTGATCTCTTCGCGGGTCAGCCCGGCGGCCTCGCCGAGGCGCAGCCACGCCTCGATCCCACCCTCTCCGGCAGCCGCGCCGTCGTGGTCGACGATCCGGCGTATCCAGCGGCGGCGGACCTCGAGGTCCGGGCAGTTGGAGAGGATCGCCGCGTCCTTGCGGGGGATGTTCTCCTGGTAGTAGAAGCGGTTGGCCACCCAGCCACGGAGCTGCGCCGGGCTCAGTCGACCGGCGTTCATCCGGACGTGGAACGGGTGCTGGTCGTGGTAGCGCCTCGAGTGGGCCCGCAGCATCTCGACGAAGTCGGTCTCGGTCGTCGTCATGGGCTCACACCTCCACCTCGAGGCCGTCCACGGCCACGTCGATTCCGCTGTCCTCGACGGCACGCCGCTCGGGCGTGCCCGCTAGCAGGACCGGGTTGGTGTTGTTCATGTGTATGAAGATCGTCCGCCCGACGCCGAGCGACGGGAGCTGCGCCAGGCTGCCGTCCGGGCCGTCGATGGGCAGGTGGCCCATCTCCCGGGACGTCTTGCCGGCCAGGCCGAGCCGGACCAGCTCGTCGTCACGCCAGCAGGTGCCGTCGATCAGCAGGCAGTCGCAGCCCTCGATCTCCGCGCGCACGCCCGGCGTCAGCGCCTGGACCCCCGGCAGGTAGACGAGCGTCCCGCCGCTGCGCTCGTCGGTCAGCCGGTAGCCCACGACGCGGCCGTGGTCCACCCCGGTGCCGAACCGATCGCGCTTCGCGGTGGGCACGTCGAACGCCCGGCACGACAGCCCGTCGGCGAGGGGAAGGTCGGCGCCGGGGACGACCGCGCGCCACTCGACCGCGCAGTAGCGCTCGAGCAGGCTCAGGATCCCCGAGCCGTCGCGCAGTGTCTTCTGCACCGCCGGCGTCGCGTACAACGTGACGGCGCGCGCCTCACGCAACAGCAGCAGGCCCAGCGTGTGGTCCAGCTCCGCGTCGGTGAGCAGCACCGCCTCCAGCGGCGTGGCCCGGTCGCCGCGCGGGTGCAGGGCGGGGGAGGCCTCGATCTGGGTACGGACGTCGGGTGAGGCGTTGATCAGAAACCACGACCGGCCGTCGGCACTGACCGCGACTGACGACTGGGTGCGCGCGACGCCCGCCCCGGAGCGGACCGCGGCGCACACCGGGCAGCCACAGTTCCACTGCGGGGAACCGCCCCCCGCCGCCGAACCCAGCACCCGCAACCACACGTCGATCTCCCCGTGACGGACGGGCGGCGCCGGACCGGGGTCCGACGCCGCGCCGTGTGCTCCTACTCCTCCATCTGGGCGATGTACATGGTCACCTCAGGCGCGACTCCGATCTCGTCGAACTCGGGCGTCTCCCACACATCGAGCTGGGACTCCATGGATCCACCTCCTCTCTGCCGGTGCTCGGCAGTCTCTGGGCAGGGCTACGACTCAGGGAGTGCGAAGGCGATCAGTGCGCTCCCGTGACCGGCGCCGAGCATGCCGGGGAGGAACCCCTCGGCCCATCCGCCCCAGCCGACCGGCACCGCGATGTACTGCCGTCCGTCCACGCTGTAGGTCGTCGGGCTGCTGTGGTGGCCGCTACCGCACTGGAACTTCCACAACTGCTCCCCGGTGCGGGCGTCGAGCGCGACGAACTCGCCCGAGGGCGCTCCGGCGAACACCAGGTCACCGTTCGTGGCCAGCACCGACGCACACATCGGGAGGTCGTTGCGCCAGCGCCACTTCTCGTCGCCGTTGGCGTCGAACGCGCTGATGGATCCCGCCATGTCCTCGATGTCCACCTGAACACCCGCGCCCCAGTAGGGGATGCTCTCCTTGAACTCCCGGCGTCGTCGGGTGGCCGTCGCGCCGGTGTCCTGGACCGGCACGTAGAAGAGCTCCGTCTTCGGGCTGTAGGCCGCGTGCGTCCATTCCTTGGCGCCGGCCGGACCCGGGTAGAAGTGGACCGGGTCCCCTTCCTTGTCGGGGTAGACCTTGGCCGTCACCTGGCCGTCCCGCGTGATCGCTCCCCAGGTGATCCGGTCCACGAAGGGTGTGATCGAGACCCGTTCGCCGTTCGTGCGGTCCAGGACGAAGAAGTAGCCGTTCTTGTCGAAGTGCCCGAGAAGCTTGCGCCCGTCCTTCTCGAACAGGATGCACTCGGCGATGCTGTCGTAGTCCCACACGTCGTGCGGGGTGCACTGGTAGTGCCAGCGGATCTGGCCGGCGTCGGCGTCGACGGCGACGACGCTGTCGGTGTAGAGGTTGTCGCCCTCGCGCACCCCGCCGTCGAAGTCGGGCGCCGGGTTGCCGGTGCCCCAGTACAGCAGGTTCGTGTCCGGGTCGAACGTGCCGGTGAGCCAGCAGTTCGCGCCGCCCCGCTGCCAGGCTTCCCCGTCGGCGGGCCACGTCTCCGAGCCGGGCTCGCCCGGCTTCGGGACCATGTAGCAGCGCCACTGGTGCTCGCCGGAGTCGACGTCGAACGCGTCGAGGTGGCCGCGGGTGCCGAACTCGCCGCCCGAGCTGCCCACGATGACCATGTTCTTTACGACCAGCGGCGCGCACGTGGCGCTCTCACCGGCCCGCACGTCGCCGTAGGTCCGGTCCCAGACACGCTTCCCGTTCGTCGCGTCGAGGGCGATCACGTGGGCGTTCGCCGTGACGAAGAAGACCTTGCCCTTCGCCACTGCACATCCGCGGTTGACGTTCCCGCAGCACAGCGACACGTCGAACGGAACCGCGTGCTTGTACCGCCAGATCTCCACGCCCGTCGCCGCGTCGATGGCCCAGATCCAGCCGTCCCAGCCGGTGACGAACATGATCCCGTCGACGATGATCGGCGCGGCCTCGAACGAGTAGGTCGACGCACCCGCGATGAGGCCGGTCGTCCCGGCCTGGAAGACCCACGCCGGGACGAGGCGCTTGACGTTCTCGGTGTTGATCTGGTCCAACGGGCTGTAGCGCTGCCCGTCGTAGGCGCCGTAGTAGGTGAGCCAGTTCTGTGGCTCCTCGCGGGCGTTGAGGATGCGCTCGTAGTCGACGTTCTGCGTCACGGGCGGTGCGACGTCGGCGCCAGGGGTCTTGTAGTTGAGCAGTCCCTGGTTGATGGCCTCGCCCGCGTCCACGTACTCGACAGTCATGTCGTGCTCCTCCTCACGGTCGGGGCTGGTCGGGTCGGTCGAGCCGGGCTTCCGGCGGGACGTCGCCCAGTACGACGATGCAGCCGGTCAGTCCGCGGCCTTCGTCGTTGCCCGTGGGCGAGCTGAACCAGTAGTAGCCCGGGCCGTCAAGGTTGAGAGAGGCCCGCCCACGTGAATGGTTGACCAGCCAGATGAACTTCCGGTCGCCATTGTTGGGCAGAAGCGCGCAGTGCGTGTTCAGGTCGTCGTTGATGAGCGTGAGTTCGATGTCGCCGCCGTGCGGCATGACCAGGATCGACGGATCCCAGGCGATCTCGTCGGGCCGGATCCGGATTGTCGCCTCCATCTTCCCGTCGGACCTTTCGGTGGCCTCACCAATTCTTCCGGTCCCGAGCACCTGGCCCAAGGCCGCTTTGTTCTGCACGTCCAGCCCGAGCTTGCTCAGCAGGTCAGCTCGCTCATGCAGGGTGGTCATCGGGCCTCACCTCCTCATCGAGATCCTCGTTGTCAACGTCGGTCGATTAAGACGTTCTGAATGTATAAATCAGCACGATGAATGGCGGCGATCGCCGTGGCGACGCGCACTAAAAGGATCATGCAGCGTGTGATCGCAATCACGTTGTGAGACCGGGCGGACGTTACGCCGGGGCCACCAGGGCGACAAGGGGCGATTACGGGTCACGCCGTTCGTCAGCCGACGGCTACCGTTCGTACCCGCTGCCGGACCACGACGAAGAAACGATCAGCTGAGGTCGTACCGGTCGAGATTCATGACCTTGTTCCACGCGGCCACGAAGTCGGAGACGAACTGCCCGCGCGCGTCGTCACTGGCGTAGACCTCCGCGACGGCGCGCAGCTCGGAGTCCGAGCCGAAGACGAGGTCGACCCGGCTGCCCGTCCACACGACCTCGCCCGTGGACCGGTCATGCCCCTCGAAGGTCTCCGCGTCCTTGGAGGTCGCCGTCCATTCGGTCCCCGGATCGAGCAGGTTGACGAAGAAGTCGTTGGTGAGTGCCCCGGGCGTCGACGTGAAGACGCCCGACGGGGATCGCCCGGTATTGGCACCCAGCACGCGCAGCCCACCGACGAGCACGGTCATCTCGGGCGCGGTCAGGCCCAGCAGGTTCGCCCTGTCGACCAGCAGGAACTCCGACGGCAACCGGCCGCCTTTCCGACGGTAGTTGCGGAACCCGTCGGCAACCGGCTCCGTCGCCGCGAAGAACGCCGTGTCGGTCTGCTCCTGCGTCGCGTCCGTGCGTCCGGGAGTGAAGGGGACCCGCACGTCGTGGCCGGCGTTCGCCGCGGCCTCTTCGACGGCGGCACAGCCGCCGAGCACGATCAGGTCGGCCAGCGAGATCCTCGTGCCGCCGGTCTGCGCGCCGTTGAAGGCCTCCCGGACGCCGTCCAGGACGCGCAGCACCTGCGCCAGCGCGTCGGGGTCGTTGACCTCCCAGGTCCGTTGCGGTTCGAGCCGGATGCGGGCCCCGTTCGCGCCGCCACGCTTGTCGCTCGTGCGGAACGTCGACGCCGAGGCCCACGCGGTGGCGACGAGGTCGGGGACCGTGAGCCCCGAGCCGAGGATGCGGCGCTTGAGTTCCGCGACGTCGTCGGCCGAGACCAGCTCGTGGTCGACGGCGGGGACGCGGTCCTGCCAGATCAGCGCCTCCTGCGGGACGAGCGGCCCGAGGTAGCGCTGGACTGGGCCCATGTCGAGGTGCGTCAGCTTGAACCAGACCCGGGCGAAGGCGTCGGCCAGCTCGTCGGGGTGTTCGAGGAACCGCCGCGAGATCGGCTCGTAGCCCGGGTCGTACCGCAGTGCCAGGTCCGTCGTCAGGAACGTCGGGGCGTGCCTCGTCGACGGGTCGTGGGCGTCCGGCACGGTGCCGGCACCGCCGCCGTTCCGCGGCACCCACTGCCACAGGCCGGCCGGGCTCAGCGCCACGTCCCACTCGTAGCCGAACAACGTCTCGAGGAAGTTGTTGTCCCAGCTGGTCGGGGTGCGGGTCCACGTGCCGTGGAGGCCGCTGGTGATCGTGTCGGGCCCCCTCCCGGTGCCGTAGCTGCCCTTCCAACCCAGGCCCTGCTCCTCGAGGGAAGCACCCTCCGGTTCGCGGCCGAGGTAGGTGTCCGGATCGGCGACGCCGTGGGTCTTGCCGAACGTGTGGCCCCCCACGATCAGCGCCACGGTCTCCTCGTCGTCCATCGCCATCCGGCGGAACGTCTCGCGGATGTCCCGTGCCGACATCAGCGGGTCCGGGACGGTGTTCGGGCCCTCCGGGTTGACGTAGATCAGGCCCATCTGGTCGGCCGCCAACGGACCCGTCAGATCGCGGACACCGCGGTGCCGCTCGTCACCGAGCCAGGCCCGTTCCGGACCCCAGTCGATCTCCTCGGGTTCCCAGACGTCCGCCCGGCCGCCGGCGAAGCCGAACGTCCGGAACCCCATGGTCTCCAGGGCGCGGGTGCCCGCGAAGACCATTAGATCGGCCCAGGAGATCGTGCGGCCGTACTTCTTCTTCACCGGCCACAGCAGCCGGCGCGCCTTGTCGAGGTTGCGGTTGTCCGGCCAGCTGTTCAGCGGCGCGAAGCGTTCCATGCCCATCGCGGGGCCGCCCCGGCCGTCGGCGACGCGGTACGTCCCGGCGCAGTGCCAGGTCATCCGGACCATGAGCGGCCCGTAGTGGCCGAAGTCGGCAGGCCACCAGTCCTGCGAGGTCGTCAGCACCTCGTCGACGTCCCTCGCGAGGGCGTCGAGATCGAGGGTCCCGAACGCCGCGGCGTAGTCGAAGTCCGGGCCCAGCGGGTTGGCCGCGGCGGGGTGCTTCCGCAGGATCGACAGATCGAGCCGGTACGGCCACCAGTCGCGGTTGCTCGGGCCCCCGGGAGTGGCGGCGCGGCGCGGCGCCGGTGCAGGGAGGCCGAGTCCGCCGCCGCTCGTCTCACTCATCGCACTCCCTCGTTGCGCTCGGTCGGCGCTTCGCGCAGGCGCTGTGACATGGATTCGCTCGCAAGCTCGCTCATCGCGCCGCCGCCGTCAGATGTCGAGCGCGCGGCGCACCGCCGCCGCGTTTCGCCGGGACACCGGCACGACGCTGCTCACCCCGTCGTCCATGACCAGGGAGAGCTCACTGCCACGTCCCCGCTCGACCTCCCGGACGCGTTCGATGTTGACCACGTACCGGCGGTGCACCCGCAGGAATCCGGCGCCCGCCAGCTCGCCGTCCAGCTTGTCCAGGCCCGGCGCCGCAGCGCGCAGCCGTCCCTGGTCGGTGGACAACCACACGTCGTTCCCCTCCGACTCCGCGAAGCAGACCTCGGGCACGTGCAGCAGCACCATCCGGTTCTCCCGTGTCGCGACCACCCGCCGTGGGTGCGGCGCCAGCGGGTGCGCGGGCCCCTCCTGGGGCAGCGGGGCCCCCTCCGTCGCGCCGAACAGGACCAGGTTCCCGATCAGGTGTCCGGACAGGAAGACGGGCCGGATGCTGATCGGTGTCGGCTCGTCGGAGAGGTGGGTGAAGATCTGCGTCGAGCCGACCCAACCGGGGTTGCGGGCCGCCTGGCGGGTGGCGTACTGCGCGGCGCTGATCAACTCCGGCAGCCCGGGTTGCCAGCGCACCGTGGGGTCGAGCGCGGGAGTGGAGGCCGGGACGCCCATGAGGACGCTCGCCGTCTCGTCGGCGATCACCACTTTCCCTGCCGTGTCCATCGCCGCCATCGCGACACCGGAACGTGCCCTGGCCAGCGTGTAGGCCGCCACCAGCTCGGTCCCGCTGTCGCGGGCGCGACGCCTCAGCGTGCACTGGGTCTTGGTGACCGCGTTGCCCAGCCACCCTCCCGCGCCCGCGGGAAGAGCACTGCGCCAGCAGGAGATGTTCAGGACCGCGATCGGCTCCCGGGTCACCACGTCACGCACCGCGATGCCCGCGCAGACCCAGTCGTGGAACGCCTGGCACCAGTGCTCCGCACCCCTGACCAGCGCCGGGCCGTGCGCCTCGAGAGCCGTGCCCATGCCGTTCGTGCCCGTCGCCGACTCGGACCAGCAGAACCAGGGCGCCATGTTGGCCTCGGCGGCCCGGGCGAGGGTGGTCGGGTCTCCCCACTCGACCAGGATGCGGCCCGTGGCATCGGTGACGGTGACGACGCCGCCGACGCTGCCCACGTCGTGGGCCACCGAGGCGGCCCGGAACCCCAGGTCGGCGAACACGACGTCGTGTTCGGGCGTGTGGTCGATCTCCGCGACGGCGACCGGTGCCTCGGTGAGGTGCGGGTCGACCCGGTACTGCTCCCGGCAGCGATGCCAGGAGATCGCGACCTCGGGCCGCACACCCGGGACCTGGTCTTCGCCCTGCACGAACCGTTCCCAGGCCGCGAACACGGTGCCCCTGGCCGGGTTGCCGGCCGACATGGGCTCGAGCCGATGTACGTCTCTCATGGTGGAGAACCGCCTTTGGTCCATCCGGCATCTCCACCATAGGGACGCCCGTCGGCCTAAGTCACGCCCTCCGCAGGGCTGCGTGCGAGGAAATGCCGCGACCGGGCCGCGACGCCCGCTCAGACGAAGAAGAACGTCAGCGCGAGCACCGCGTACACGGCCAGCAGTTGCAGCCCTTCGAACCAGGTGGTGTCGCCGCGCTGGGTGATCTCCTGGGCGATGAGTACCGCGAGGAAGATCGCTCCGATCTCGAACCCGTTGAAGACGAGCGCCATGGGGAACGGGCCGATCAGGAACGACGAGAGCACCAGCACCGGGGCCACGAACAGGGCGATCTGCGCGGCGGACCCGACCGCGATGTTGATCGACAGGTCGATCTTGTTGCGGACGGCGAAGTAGACCGACACCCAGTGCTCGGCGGCGTTGCCGACGATCGCCACCACGATCACGCCGACGAAGAAAGGCGAGAGCCCGATCGACTCCGACGCCTCGGTGATCGACCCGACGAGGATCTCGGACATGAACCCGACCGCGACGCCGGCGATCGCGAGCATGGTGACGCTGCGTTTCACGGTCCAGGGTTCGCCGCCGTGGTCGTCCTCGTCGTGGGCGGGGTTGAACAGGTGCGCGTGGGTCTTGAGGGAGAACAGCAGGCCGGCTGCGTAGGAGAGCAGCAGGATGATCGCCACCCCGACCGAGAGGGACAGCACGTCGGACGGGTAGGCGACGGCCTGGTCGCGGGGACTGGGCAGTCCGGGGCCCTGCACGAGTTCGAAGATCGCCGGCATGATCAGCGCGACGGTGGCGAGCAGGAGCAGCAGGGCTTGTGCCGAGGCGGCACGTGGTTCGAAGTTCTGCCGGTCCCGTTTGGCTCCGCCCGCGAGCATCGATGCGCCCATCACCAGCAGGATGTTGCCCAGGATCGACCCGACCAGCGAGGCTTTGACGACCTCGTGCAGGCCGGCGCCGAGCGCGAACAGGGCGATGATCAGCTCGGGGGCGTTGCCGAAGGTGACGTTCAGGAACCCGCCGATGCCGGGCCCTGACCGCGCGGCGAGCTCCTCGGTCGCCCGGCCCATCAGTGCCGCGGTCGGGATCACCCCGAGCGCCGACGCGAGGAACACCCAGGTCGCGCCGGCGTGGGTGAACTCCAGCACCACCGCCACCGGGATCAACGGCACGAGCAGGTACGGCCAGCCCTCGCCGCTGAACAGGAAACCGGGCAATCCGGACGTCGAGGTGGACGACTCGACGGTCGGCGGATGTGGATCGGCGGACATGGCACTCCTCGGCGGGGGGCGGGGTCGAAGAGGCGGCTGTGCGCGCCGGACTCAATGTGGACGTTCGTCGCACACGACGTCAACCTGTACCCGTCGGACGACGTCGATCACCGAGGGGCGGCCGCGTGGTGCAGGCGGATTTCCGTCGTGATCGGCTCACGTGGGTCGCGTACGTGATGCTGGGCTGGTTCGCCTACCTGCAGGCGGCGCCGGGGCTGGTCATCGTCCACCTGCGCGACGAGCTGGACCTGAGCTACTCGACGGGCGGGCTGCACATCGCGGCGTTCGCCGCCGGGAGCCTCCTCGCCGGAGTGATCTCCGCGCAGCTCGAGCGCCGGCTCGGGAGGCGCACGCTGTTCTGGTCGGCGGCTGCGCTGATGGGCGTGGGAGTGATCGGGTTGACGGCAGGGCGCATCGCTGCGGTGACCATCGGCTCGGTGCTGGTCATGGGCCTGGGCGGCGGGCTGCTGCTGGTGGCGATCCAGGCGACGCTCGCCGATCACCACGGCGAGCGTCGCGCGGTGGCGCTGACCGAGGCGAACGTGGCCGCGAGCGTGGCCTACGTGGTGCTGATCGGGGTGCTGTCGCTGACCGCCGCGGTGGGTGTGGGGTGGCGGGTCGCGCTGCTGGCCTCGCTCGTGGTCCTGGCGCTCGTGTGGTGGGGAAACCGGCGGCTGGCGATCGACGCGCCGCCCCTGTCGCAGGTGGTGCACGGTCGTCTGCCCGCCGTGTTCTGGATCTCCGCCGCGATGCTGTTCTGCGCCACCTCGGCCGAGTGGTGCATCACCGCCTGGGGCGCGACCTTCGTCGAAGACGCCGCCGGCGTGTCGAGCGACTCCGCCATCGCGCTGATGGCCGGCTATTTCGGCGGTGTGGTGGTCGGGCGCACCGCGGGCAGCCGGTTGGCGCGCCGCCACGATCCGGAGCGGTTGTTCGCGGTCGCGCTCGTCGTCACGGCCGTGGGGTTCGGGATCCTGTGGCCGTCGACGGGACCCGTTCAGGCGCTGGTCGGCCTGTCGGTGCTCGGGCTCGGGCTGGGCAACCTGTTCCCGATGGGGTTGTCGGTGACGGTCGGCCTCGTTCCTGAACGGGCGGTGCTGGCGAGCGGGCGGGCGGTGGGAGCGACGTCGTTCGCCGTACTGCTCGCGCCCCTCACGGTCGGGACGCTCGCGGACGCGACGTCGTTGACGGCCGCCTTCGGGCTCGTCCCGGTCGCCCTTGCACTGGCGGCGGCGGGGCTCCTGCTCGTCCGTCGGGCGCAGACGTGAGCAAGGCGAGGACATGATCACGAGGCTGCGCCACGCGCCGACGGCGAGCGTGCACCTCGCGCTGATGCTGGCGCTCACGTTCGCCACGGGGATCATCGACGCGGTCGGCTACCTCGGTCTCGACCGAGTCTTCACCGGCAACATGACCGGGAACGTCGTGATCCTCGGGATGGCGCTCCTCGGTGCGGACGAGCTGCCCGTCCTCGGCCCGCTCGTGGCCCTCGCGGGTTTCGTCGCCGGAGCCGCGGGGGGTGGCCGCGTGCTCAAGGGCGCCGACGGCGGGTGGACGCGCCGGGTGACGGGCCTCTTCGCCGTCACCGCGCTCGTCGAGTGGGTGGTGGGTGTCGGCCTGCTGACCGGGCTCCGGGCGGACGATCGTCCCGTGCAGGTCGGCGTCGTCGCCGTCGTCGGAGCCGCCATGGGCGTGCAGGCCCGCGACCGCCCGTTTCCTCGCCGTCAAGGACGTGCCGACGGTTGTCGTCACCTCGACCCTCACCGGGCTCGCGTCGGAGTCGGTGCTCGGTTCCGGCACGGGCGGCGGCACCGTGCGACGTGTCGCCGCCGTCGTCCTGATCCTCGTCGGCGCAGCGACCGGCGCGGCGTTGCTGCGATGGGACGTCGGCGCCGGCTTCATCGCCGCGGGTGTCGTGACGGGGCTCGTCACCGTCACGGGTGCACGGGCGAGCAGGTCGGACCGGCGACAGACGTGAATCTTTGCGGCACGATGGCGGCCGTGACGCTCGCGGCACGCCGCGGTCCGGTCGAGCGGACCCTCGGCATTCTTGAGCTGGTCGCCGAACGCGGCGGCGCGAGTGCCCGTGAGCTGTCCGCCGCGCTCGGCCTGCCGCTGCCGACCGTCTACCGGCTGGCCAAGGAGCTGGTCGACACCGACTACCTCGTGCACATCCGCAGTGAGAGCCGCTACGAGCTGGGCTACAAGCTGCACCGGCTCGGGTTGTCGCTGCATCGCCAGGTCGGGCTCTCCCGCGCGCTCACCGACGAGATCGGCCGGCTGCACGAGTCGACCGGCTTCGCGGCGTACCTCAGCATCCTGCGCGGCGCGGAACTCGTGATCGTGCACGTCGTCGACTCGCCGGACTGTCCCCGGCTCCAGCCGATGCGCTTCGGCTTCCACGAGGCCCCGCACGCCACCGCCTTCGGGAAGATCCTCCTGGCCGACCTGTCCACCGCCGAACGCGACATGTACCTCGCCCGGCACGGGTTGCGGGCGCTGACCGCGAACACGATCACCGAACGTCCCACCCTTGACGAAGAGCTCGACGCCATCGCCCGCCGCGGGATCGCGTGGGAGCACGAGGAGTTCCTCGCCGGCTGGGCGTGCGCGGCCGTACCGGTCCGCGGAGGTGACTCCGCCCTGCTCGGCGCGGTGGCGGTGTCCGCGCAGCCCCATCGGTTCGCCGGCGACGGCGACCGGCTGACGGCCCGGTTGCGCCAGGTCGCGTCGCGGGTCGGTGCCGGTCTGCGGGGGCCGGCGACCGCGGTCGGCTGATCGCTGCGGGTTTGCCGCTCTCTTAGGTGAGCCTCGCCTCTCACGCAATGAGAACGACGGTGTCGATCACACGGTCGAGCTGACAACCTGTGGCCCACGTCGCACCGGACCGGCTTCCGGTCCAAACGGTCGAGTGGTCGTGTAGGTGAGGAGAGCAACGATGCCCGAATCAGAGAGCGCCGAGCAGCCGCCCCAGGAACCTGTCGAGCTTCAGCGGGACACCGCGGAGGGCGACGGCACCGCACCCGCAGGGTTGTCCGAGCAGCAGCAGCGCACGCTACTGCGCCTGCTGAAGGTGGCCTACCCGCATCCCGACTTCCCGGACGACCCCTACGAGCGCACGGCGAAGGCGGTCCAGGACGCCGACGGCTCCGCGGAGCTGCTCGCCGACGGCCTCGACGACCTCGACGAGCAGGCCGGTGGCGACTTCGCCGGGCTCTCCGACGCCGACGCCACCAAGATCGTCGAGCAGGTCGCCAACGGCGCGTTCTTCAAACTGGTGCACAGCACGACCGTCGTCGCGCTCTACGACGACCACCAGGTGTGGGAGCTGCTCGGCTACGAGGGTCCCTCGTTCGACAAGGGCGGCTACGTCGACCGCGGCTTCGACGACCTCGACTGGCTGCCCGACCCCCGTGTCGAGGAGTACGACGGCGAACCGCGTGCCGAGATCGTGGCCACCGAGCTCGTGAAGGCGGAGGGATCGAACTGATGGCCACCATCGACCACAAGGACCCGGTCGTCGTGATCATCGGGTCCGGCGCGGGCGGCGGCACCGTCGCCCACCAGCTCACCACGCAGGGCGTGAAGTGTGTCGTGCTGGAAGCGGGCCCGCACCTGACCCGCGACGACTACGAGAACGACGAGTGGCGTGCGTTCACGCAGATGGCCTGGCTGGACATGCGGACGACCAGCGGCTCGTGGCGGGTGGCGAACGACTTCCCGAACCTGCCCGCCTGGATCGTCAAGGCCGTCGGCGGATCGACCACCCACTGGTCCGGCGCCACCCCGCGGTTCATGGAGCACGAGTTCCGGACGCGTTCCGTGTACGGCGAGATCGACGGGGCGAACCTGCTGGACTGGCCGATCACCCTCGACGAGATGGCGCCCTGGTACGACAAGGCGGAGAAGGCGATCGGGTCGTCCCACCGGCACGGGCGGCCGGCGCTCCCGGCGAACAACAACTACAAGGTGTTCGCCAACGGCGCCGAGCGGGTCGGCTACAAGTACTACGCGACCGGGCCGTACGGCACGAACGCGACGCCGTACGACGGCCGGCCGGCGTCGGTGCAGGACGGCTTCAACTTCCAGGGCGACAAGAGCGGCGCCAAGTGGTCGACCGCCGTCCGGGAGATCCCCCGGGCGCTGGAGACCGGCAACCTCGACCTCCGTCCGGAGTGTCAGGCCGTGAAGATCACCCACGACGACGCCGGCAAGGTCGACGGCGTCGAGTACCTCGACGCCGCGGGCAACCTGCACAAGCAGGCCGCACGCGTGGTGTGCGTGGCCGGCAACTCCATCGAGTCGCCGCGGCTGCTGCTGATGAGCTCGAGCTCGCTGCACCCGGACGGGCTGGCGAACTCGTCCGGCCAGGTCGGCCGGAACTACATGCGGCACATGACCGGCTCCGCGTACGCGACCTTCGAGCGGCCGGTGCGGATGTACCGGGGCGAGACGATGGCCGGGATCATCGCCGACGAGGCCAAGTACGACACCTCGCGCGGTTTCGCCGGCGGCTACTACATGGAGACGCTCTCGCTCGGGCCGGCGTTCCTGGCGGCCTTCGTCGAGCCGGGGGAGTGGGGCCGGTCCTTCACCGAGAAGATGGACGCCTACGAGCGCACGGCCGGCATGTGGATCGTCGGCGAGGACATGCCGCAGGAGTCGAACCGCATCACGCTGAACACCGAGGTCAAGGACCAGCACGGCCTCCCGGTGCCGAACGTGAACTTCGACGACCACCCGAACGACGTCGCGATGCGCAACCACGGCTACGCGAGGGCGGACCTGCTCTACGAGGCGGTCGGGGCGCTGAGCGTGCACCACACCCCGCCGTACCCGTCGACGCACAACCTCGGCACGTGCCGGATGAGCGATCGGCCGGAAGACGGCGTCGTCGACCGGTGGGGCAAGGCGCACGACGTGCCGAACCTGTTCGTCAGCGACGGCTCGGTCATGACGACCGGTGCGGCGGCGAACCCGACGCTGACCATCGTCGCGCTGGCGACCCGACAGGCCGACCACATCTTGTCGGAGATGAACGCCGGCAACCTCTGAGTCCCGACGCCGGCACCCAAGAAGCCGGGCCGGCACACAGGTCACGACCTGTGTGCCGGCCCGGCTTTCTTGGTGCGAGCGCGCGGTGGACTTGTGTGGTGCGACCTCGCGCATGCCGCGACGATGAATCCCTTCGAAGTGCCCGCCGCCATGGCGTGAGGTTCACTCCTCCCTCGTGGCGTTCCATGCCTTGACTCTGGCCGCCCCAGGGTCCCGCCGAGACACAAGCGAAACGGAGTGGCGATGACCACCCAATTGCGGGGTGCGCAGACTGCCGCGCAGAACGGCGGGCCGGCTGCCGAGCCGGCCATTCAGGTCACCGGATTGACCAAGATCTACGGGCCTCGGGGCGGGGCGGCGTCGAAGTCGTCCGGCTGGTTCGGGGGAAAGAAGTCGGAGGCGGAGAACAAGCCGAAGGCCGCCGCCGACGACGTGTCGTTCTCCGTGGCTCCCGGCGAGTTCTTCGTGATCATGGGCCTGTCCGGATCCGGGAAGTCGACCGTGCTGCGGATGCTCAACCGGCTGGTCGAGCCGACGTCGGGTGAGCTGTTGATCGGCGGCCGTGACGTGTCGACGATGCCCGAGGGCGAATTGCGTGAGCTGCGCAACCGCAAGATCAACATGGTGTTCCAGCACTTCGCTCTGTTTCCCCACCGCACGGTGCGCGAGAACGCCGCCTACGCGTTGCACGTCCGCAACGAGGGCGCGGCCGCGCGGGCGGAGCGCGCCGACTGGGCACTGCAGACCGTGGGTCTGGGGGAGTGGGGCGACGCGCTGCCCAGGGAGTTGTCGGGCGGCATGCGCCAGCGGGTCGGACTGGCCCGCGCACTGGCGTCGGATGCGGACATCCTGCTGATGGACGAGCCGTTCAGTGCGCTGGACCCGCTCATCCGCCGCGACATGCAAGACCTGCTGATGACGCTGCAGCGGGACCTGCGGCGCACGGTCGTGTTCGTGACCCACGACCTCAACGAGGCCATGCGCATGGGTGACCGCATCATGATCATGCGCAACGGCCGGGTGGTGCAGCTCGGCACTGCGCAGGAGATCCTGAACACCCCGGCCGACGACTACGTCGCCGAGTTCATCTCCGACGTCGACCGCTCCCGCGTCCTCACCGCCGGCACGATCATGCAGGCGCCGCTGGTCACGGCCACGGAGCACGACGACCCCGAAGACGTGCTCCGCCGGCTGAGCAACGTCGAGGGTGTGGGCGCCTACGTGCTCAACGACGAGGGCGGGATCGCCGGCGTCACCCGCGTGGATCTGCTTGCCGCCGCCGTCGGGCAGCACCGCACCGCGCTGGGCCAACTCGTGACCAACGAGTACAGAGCCGTCGACGCGGACACGCCACTGGCCGACATCTGTGCGCTCGTAGGGCGCAACAGCGTGCCCCTGGGCGTCACCGATGCCGACGGGCGTCTGGTCGGCGTCGTTCCCCGCGCGACCCTGCTCGCCGCGCTCGCCACACCCGGCAAGGACGACAGCTCAGCCGATGGCGCGAGGAAGGACAACGGCAATGCCTGAGATCAATGTGGGCGCGCCCGTCGGTGCGTTCGTCGACTGGTTGACCGCCAACTTCGGACCGTTGTTCCACGCCATCTCGACGGTGATGCTGGTCCTGCTCGACGCAGTGCTGATCGTCCTCACCGCCCCGAGCCCCTACATCGTCATTCTGGTCCTCGTCGCGCTCGCGCTGCTCGAGCGCAAGTGGGGATTCGGGCTGTTCACCCTGCTGGCGTTCCTGCTGATCCTGGCGATGGGCCTGTGGGTCGAGGCCATGCAGACCCTCGCGCTCGTCGTGGTTGCCACCCTCATCGCCGTCGCGATCGGGATACCTGTCGGCATCTGGGCTGCGCGCAGCCGGCGGGTCAGCAACGTGGTCCGGCCGATCCTCGACTTCATGCAGACGCTGCCGGTGTTCGTCTACCTGATCCCGGCCGTGTTCTTCTTCGGCATCGGCGCCGTACCGGGCGTCGTCGCGACTCTGGTGTTCGCGATCCCGCCTGCGGTCCGGCTGACCGAGCTGGGCATCCGCAGCGTCGACAAGGAAGTCACCGAAGCCGCAGTCGCCTTCGGGGCGAAGCCCCGCCAGATGCTGCGCGAGGTGCAGCTCCCGCTGGCCATGCCCTCGATCATGGCCGGGGTCAACCAAACCCTGATGCTGGCCCTGTCGTGCGTGGTGATCGCGGGACTGGTCGGCTCGGGCGGCCTGGGCGCCGTCGTCGTCCGGGGGATCAGCACCCTCGACGTGGGTGCGGGCTTCGAAGGTGGCATCGCGGTGGTGTTCCTCGCCATCTACCTCGACCGCCTCACCAGCGCGCTCGCCGAGCCCCGTCGCCGTCGCACCAAGACCCGCAGGGCCGAAGCCGCACCGGCCGGCACCGCCGACGAGCCCGCTCTGGTGTCCTCATGACAGGGAGTCGCCGACGATGACCCGCTCCCCACGCCGACGCGGCACATCGCTGCTCGCCGGGCTCATAGCCCTCGTCATCGCGTCCATCACCGCCTGTAGCGGCCAGTCGAGCTCGTTCGGTGGCAACAGCGGTGGCAGCTCGGGGTCGGGTGGCGGTGCCGGCGACAAGAACGTCAGCATCTCGGTCGTCGCCGGGTGGGACGAGGACGTCGCCGCCAGCAACTTGTGGAAGGCGCTCCTGGAGGAGCGGGGCTACACGGTGAACATGCAGGAGCTCGACATCGCGAGCACCTTCACCGGCGTGGCCAACGGCCAGGTCGACCTCTACATGGACGCGTGGCTGCCCACCACCCACCAGGCGTACTGGGACCGCTTCAAGGACCAGCTCGAGGTGGTGACCACCTGGCTGGAGAGCAAGAACACGATCGTCGTGCCCGACTACGTCACCGACGTGAACACCGTCGCCGACCTCAAGGGCAAGGCCGCCATGTTCGACGGCCGCATCGTGGGCATCGAGGCCGGTGCCGGCGAGATGAAGGCCATGCGCGAGAAGGTCATCCCGGGCTACGGGCTCGGCGACGAGTACAACCTGGTCGAGGGCAGCTCGCCCGCAATGCTCGCGTCGCTCGACTCGGCCATCAAGCAGAAGCAGCCGATCGTCGTGACGCTGTGGCAGCCGCACTGGGCGTTCAGCCGCTTCCCGATCAAGGTGCTGGACGACACGCAGACGGCCTTCGGCCCGCCGGACCAGATGCAGATCCTCGCCACCAAGGGCTGGGGCGAAGCCAACCCCGAGGTCGCGGGCTGGCTGAAGAACTTCACGATCACTCCCGAGCAGCTCTCGGACCTGATGCTGAAGATCCAGAACGGCGGCAAGGGCCAGGAGCAGGCGACGGCCACGCAGTGGGCCGCCGACAACAAGCAGGTCGTGGACGCGTGGTTCACCGGGACGACTCCCTGACCTCTTGCTCACCGTAACCGACAGGGCCCACTCGCCTCCCCGTCACACACCTCGGCGGTGTCGCACACCCTTTCAGGCCGGCACAGCTGTTGTGCAGGGTGTGACGGTCGTCGTCGCTGTGCGACGGCGCAGCAAGGGGTGCGATATCCACGCGGTCGACCACCTGCTCCGCGCGGCTAGCCAGATCGGCGCAGCGCTGCGGCGAGGGCAGGAGCCACCGCCTGTTCTCGAGGTCATCGGCCGGAAAGGCGGCTGACGCGCCGGGCCGTCTCCAGTTCGACGGCGACGAGCAGCGCGCCGTACTCGGTCAAGCCGGGAACGGGCTCGCCGATGATCTCGAAGACGCGGCTCAACCGCTGGTAGAGGCTCTGTCGCTGCAGGTGTAGCGCCTTCGCCGTCTCCGTCTTGCTGGCGCCGTGCCGCAGATAAGTGGCGAGGTGTCGAACAGTGTGGTGCCGCGGCGCCGGTCGTGTGCGATCAGCTTTCCGAGCACGTCATCGACGAGTGCACCCACGACGGCGTCGTCGCGCACGGCGTGGACGAAGCGGGGCACGGAGAGCTCCACGCAGTCCATCACGGCGTGGGGAGCCGAACCCACGACCGCGTAGAGGAGTCCCTCGCGCATCTGGCTGACCGCGGCGCGGGCGTGGCGCCGCATCGCCGTCTCCAACGTCGGTGATCACCCCGGGCCGCAGGTCGACGAGGGCGACGATCCCGGCGTAGGCATCCCGGTCGGTCAGCCCCAGCCGGTCCGCGTACGCCGCCAGGATGCGCTCCGTCGGCCGCCCGCTCTGGAGCACGGACAGGAACTCGTGGGTGTCGCGCTCGACCCGGGAGAGGAGGCGGGTGCGCAGCAGCGCCAGGCCGACGGCTTCCGGGGCGCGGTCGATGGCGGCGTCGACGAGGAGCGGGTCGGCGTCCGCGGTGGGCGTCAGGGACAGCGTGGCCACCGTGACACCGCCGCTGCGGACCGGTGCGACGAGGGGACGTGTCCCGCCACGCCTGCGGCGGGGACGCGCTCCGTCCGGCTCCACCTCCGGGTCGTCCGCCCGTGCGGTCGCGATCTCCTCGCCGGTGGTCGAGGTCAGCTGCGCGTCGGCGCTGCCCACCGTGGCCAGAAGTCGGATCAGCTCGTCGACCCCGGACCCGTCGGCGAGTGCGGCGGCCAGCGCGTGCGAGACACGGTCGGCGAGCTGCAGGCGGCGGACCGACTCGTTGGTGAGGAGGCCGTTGATCTCCTTGGTGACCTCGACGAACTGCACCGCACGGTGGAGTTCGACGACGGGCAGCCGGCAGTCGTCCGCCTCGGCGACGACCTCGGCGGGCAGCTCGGCCGGCCGCGCTGTTCCCGGACGATCAACCGGGCTGATCGTGCGGCTGCAACATGGCCCGGCAGGCCGCAACGGCCGCGTCAGATCACTGCGCGGATCGCCCGCTCGAAGCGGAGGACGTGCTCGCGGGCGAGGTCGCCGGCGCGGTCGGCCTCCCCGGCGGCGATGGCGCGCAGCAACGCCACGTGTTCCGCGACGACGTGCATGTCGAGTGTGGAAAGCCGATCGAGGAACATGCAGTGGATGCGGGTCGCGAGGTTGTCATAGCGGATGAGCACGTCTTCGAGGTGCGGGTTGTTCGCGGCGCGGTAGATCGCCCGGTGCACGCCGAGGTCCCACCGCATGACCTCCGTCCGGTCGCTCCGGGCGATGTCGAGGGCCTCGACGCGGGACGCGAGCTCGTCGAGCTCGGCCCGCGTCGCGCGCGGGGCGCGCTCGGCGGCCCGCCGCGCCGCCAGAGGCTCGAGCTGCACACGGATCTCCGAGACGTGAGCGAGGTCGGCGATGTCCATGCCGGTCGCGAAGGTGCCTCGGCGGGGGTACGACACCACGAGCCGGTCGACCTCGAGACGCTTCAACGCCTCCCGCACGGGGGTGCGTCCCACACCGAGCGACTTCGCCAGTTGATCGTCGTCGATCGGCTCGCCGGGCTGGATGTCCAACATGATCAGCTGGTCCCGGATGGCGAGGTAGGCCCTGTCCGCCAGGGACGTCGGGGTCGCGTCCAGCTCGAGTGGGGCAGCAGTCACCAGTCGATCGTAAATGCTGCTGGACCAGAAGTCTTGTTCCGTCGTTGTGACCGACATACACTGACTATACGATTGATATATCAGCCTCGAGATCGACGAGCGAATGGAGGACGGATGACCATCAGCGCCTTCGACCTGTTCAAGGTGGGGATCGGCCCCTCCAGTTCGCACACCGTCGGCCCGATGCGGGCCGCCTGTTCCTTCGCACTCCGTCTTCGCGAGGAGGGACTGCTCGCCCGGGTGGCGCGGGTGCGCTGCGAGCTGTTCGGCTCGCTTGGTGCGACCGGGCACGGGCACGGCAGCGTCAAGGCCGTGGTTCTGGGGCTGGAGGGCGAACAGCCGGATCTCGTCGACCCGAGCACGGCCGGTCCGCGGGTCGAGTCCATCCGCCACGCGGGCAAGCTGTCGCTGGCAGGCGAGCACGCCATCGGTTCTCCGTCGACGACGACGTCGTCCTGCACCGCCGCAAGCGTCTCGACTTCCACACCAACGGGATGCTCTTCTTCGCGTTCGACGCCGACGGGGCCGAGCTGGACCGGCGCGAGTACTACTCCGTGGGTGGCGGATTTGTGCTCGACGAGGACGAGGCCGGCAACCCGGTGATCGTCGAAGACAGCACCCCCGTCCGGTATCCGTTCCACAGTGGACAGGAGCTGCTGGCGCACGCCCGCGAGTCGGGGCTGCGGATCAGCGACATCATGCTCGCCAACGAGCTCTCCTGGCGCACCGAAGCAGAGGTCCGCGACGGTCTGCTGCACATCTGGGCGGTGATGCAGGAGTGCGTCGAGCGCGGGATGCGCACCCCCGGAGTGCTTCCCGGCGGTCTCAAGGTCCGCAGGCGGGCCGCCGCGCTCCACGACCAGCTCGAGGCCAACCGGAACGACACCGACCCGCTGCGGGCGATGGAGTGGGTGACGCTCTACGCGCTGGCGGTGAACGAGGAGAACGCCGCGGGTGGCCGCGTGGTCACCGCGCCGACCAACGGTGCCGCCGGGATCGTGCCGGCCGTGCTGCACTACTACCGTGACTTCATCGACTCCTACTCCGACGACGGCGTGGTGCGGTTCCTGCTGACCGCCACCGCGATCGGGCTGCTGTTCAAGGAGAACGCCTCGATCTCGGGAGCCGAGGTCGGCTGCCAGGGCGAGGTGGGCTCGGCCTGCTCCATGGCGGCCGGTGCCCTCGCCGAGGTCATCGGTGGCACGCCGGAGCAGGTGGAGAACGCCGCCGAGATCGGGATCGAGCACAACCTCGGGCTCACGTGCGACCCCGTCGGCGGGCTGGTGCAGATCCCCTGCATCGAGCGCAACGCCGTCGGGTCGATCAAGGCCATCACCGCCGCGCGCATGGCCGTGCGCGGCGACGGTGCTCACCACGTCTCCCTGGATAAGGCCATCAAGACCATGCGGGAGACCGGGGCCGACATGAGCGTCAAGTACAAGGAGACCGCCCGCGGCGGGCTGGCCCTCAACGTCGTCGAGTGCTGAGCACACGGGCGCAGCCCCTGGAGCCATGGGCCCGTTTCGACGACCTCAGGACCGGGACCGCCGTCCAGTGTCCGGCACCGTACCGGGTGCTCGTCGCCGAGCGGCCCGACGAGGTGGTGGGCGTCCTGGTCGAGGTCGAGCGCGCGACGGACGCCGGGTGCTGGGCCTTCGGGTACGTCGCGTACGAGGCCGCGGCGGGGCTCGACCCGCACCTCGCCGTGCACGGGGCCGGCCCGATGGGCATGCCGCTGGTGTGGTTCGGCCTCTGTGACGAGCCGACCGCCGTACGGCCCCTCGACGCCGACCCCGACGCGGCCGGGCACCCTCCTGCTCGTGCCGAATGGCGACCGACGTGGACGCCCGAGGAGCACGCGCGCGACGTCGCCCGCGTTCGTGAGCGCATCGCCGCGGGCGACACGTATCAGTGCAACCTGACGGTCCGGATGGCCGGACGGGTGCACGGCGACCCGTTCGGGCTGTACCGGGACCTCGCCCTGGGCCAGCGCGGAGCCCACAACGCCTACCTCGACCTCGGGCGCTTCGCCGTCGCCAGCGCCAGCCCGGAGCTGTTCTTCGAGCGCCGCGGCGACGAGATCCTGCTCCGTCCGATGAAGGGGACCGCCCGGCGCGGGCGGCACCCGCGCGAGGACGAGGTCCTGGCCCGGCAGCTGCGCCACAGCGCCAAGGAGCAGGCCGAGAACGTCATGATCGTCGACCTGCTGCGGAACGACGTCGCCCGCGTCGCCGAGACCGGCAGCGTCGCCGTGCCGGCCCTATTCACGGTGGAGCGCTTCGAGACGGTGCTCCAGCTCACCTCCGACGTCACCGCGCGCCTGCGGCCGCAGACCGGGCTGGTCGAGCTGTTCCGGGCGCTCTTCCCCTGCGGGTCCGTCACCGGGGCGCCCAAGGCGAGCTCCATGAACGTCATCCGCTCGCTGGAGCCGGCACCCCGCGGCGTCTACTGCGGCGCGATCGGACTGGTCGGGCCGCCCGACGCGCCCGTCCGGGCCCGCTTCAGTGTGGCGATCCGGACCGCAGTCGTGGACACGGAGACCGGCGACGCCGTCTACGGCACCGGCGGGGGCATCACGTGGGACTCGGAGCCCGCGGCCGAGCACGCCGAGGTCGTCACGAAGGCGGCGGTTCTCGCGGCACACGTCCATGAGTTCGAGCTGCTGGAGACCCTCCGGTACGAGCCGCACCGGGGTCTGCGCAACCGCGATCGGCATCTCCGGCGCATGGCGGAGTCGGCCGAGCACCTGGGGTTCCGGTTCGACCTGTCCGACGCGACGGAGGCGCTGCGTTCGCGGACGACGGGAAGCGGCGCGGCACGGGTCCGGTTGCGGCTGCGGCGTACCGGAGCGGTGGCCGTCGACGTGGAGCCGTTCCCCGCGGCCTTGCCCGGCCCCGTTCTCCTCGCACTCGACCACGACCCGGTCGACCCGTTCGAGCGGTGGCTCTACCACAAGACGACGTTCCGGGAGCCCTACGAGCGTCGGCGGCTGCGGCGGCCCGACGTCGACGACGTCATCATGGTCAACACGCGCCGCGAGCTCACCGAGGTCACCCGGGCCACCCTCGCCCTGGACCTCGACGGGACCTGGTGCACGCCCCCGCTGTCGTCGGGGTGCCTGCCGGGCGTCGAGCGGGCCCGCCTGCTCGACCGCGGTGTCCTGCACGAGCGGGTGCTCCGGGACTTGGACCTGGAGGCGGCCCGAGGACTGGCGGTGATCAGCTCCCTGCGAGGGTGGCGGACCGCCCGGCTTCTCACCTCCGCCGGCCCGGCGCGGAGGGCGGCGACCGCCGGAGTTGCACAGATATGTCAGTCTGTCGTCACTCCGGCTACCCTGGAGGGATGAGCAGCTCCACCGACGAGGTTTCTGCCGTTCAAGGGCAGGAGCGGTTGGTGGACCAGGCGTACCGCCGGATCCGCGACGCGATCGTCGCGGTGAGCCTGCAGCCGGGAGCGCCGCTCGACGAGAAGGCCCTCAGCGCGTCGCTGGGGCTGGGGCTCACCCCGATCCGCGACGCACTGAAGCGGCTGACGCTGGAGAAGCTCGCGGTCACCTACCCCCGGAGGGGCACCTTCGTCTCCCGCATCAACATCGCCGACGAGGCCCGGCTCACCGAGATCCGCGTGGAGCTCGAGGGCCTTGCAGCGGCGCTGGCGGCCGAGCGAGCGACGGAGGAGGACCGCGCGGCACTGCTGGAGCGGCTCGCGGACCTGGAGCACGGTAGCCACGATCGCGCCGACCACACCGAACTCGACGCCCGGGTGCACCGGGCCATCTACGCCGCCACCCGGAACGAGTTCCTCGAGGCGACCCTCAACCAGTACGCCAACCTGGCCCTGCGCATCTGGAACTTCTGCCTGCAGGATCAGTTGGCAGGCGACGAGCACATCCGCAGCCAGCGGGCGGTCGTCGAGGCCGTCGTGCGCGGGGACGCTCCCGCCGCGCGGGCGGCCGCCGAACAGCACCTCCGGAGGTTCTCGCAGGACGTGCGTTCAACGGTCCTCGCCATGCGCGCCTGAGCTGCCAGCGGAGCTGAGAGCCGGTCAGGTCGTCGGATCGACGTTCGCCGTGCCCCGCTCCCGCGCGATCTCCTCGCGCAGCGTGGTGAGGATCCGCTCGACGCTGTCGCCGACCCCGAACAACGCCCGAACGTTGTTGCGCTGTCGGTCGCGGAGCGGGTCCGGCTCGCCGCCGAGGAACCTGTCGGCCAACCGTCGGGCGGCGTCGACGGTGTGCACCGTGTGCACCCCGCGGGCGACCTGCTCGCCGATGACGTTGAACGGCCGGTGGCCACGGCGCTCGAAGAAGATCACCGGTTTGGTCAGGAGCTGGTACTCGACCAGCATCGACAGCCCGTCGGTCACCATGAGGTCCGAGGCGGCCAGCGTCGGGCCGTAGTCGGTCTCCGACAGCACGTCACAGTGGGGCAGTGCCGCCCATTCGCTCATCCACGCATCGAACTCGGCGCGGTTGATCGGCGAGTCCTCCGAGTCCGGGAACGGCAGGAGCGCCGGATGCGGCATGAAGACGAACTGCACGTCGTCGCGCTGTCGGGCCCACGCGAGCATGTCGTCGCGCATGAGATGGAACGCGCCGTAGTCCGTCCACCCGTGTCCGATGGTGTGGTGCGCGGACCAGACGATGCGGCCGGGCCGAGCAGCGTCGCCGGCCGCAGGGGGCGCCGGCCAGCTCGGCGTCGCAGACCGGAGGTGGTCCGCCTTGGGATGGCCCACGACGCGGAACTGCGCGCCGTCACGCATGCCGTCCCGGACCGCGATCTCGCGCATCATCTCGTTGGTGCAGAAGACCAGCCACGCGGCGCGGTGGTAGTCGGTGTCGACGGCGGAGTTGGCGGTGACCGCGTCGGCGACGTTCACGACGATGTTCATCGTCTCGTAGGGGACAAGGCAGGTACGGGCGAAACCGAGCCGGGCGGTGCCGAACTCCTCGGGCACGTCGGCGTCCCACTGCGACTGCCGGAAGATCACGTCCGGTTCGATCGTCTTGATCAACGAGAGGGTGCCGTCGAGGTCGTCCGCCGAGAACCGCAGGTGGGGCACACCCCGCTCGGCCAGGCCGCGGTGTACCTCCTCCTCTCCGTAGAGGCCGCGGGAGCCGCGGAACCGGCGCGGGATCGAGGCCACGATCGGTTCGAAGTCGCTGCTGGCGGCCATCGCCTCGACGACCGCGTGGTAGGAGTCCCAGGCGCCGAGGACGTGGACCAGGAAGAGCACCCGGGTCCGCCGGCGGTGTAGGGCAGAGCGGCGCGCCACGAGGTGGATCGAGTCGCGCAGCTCGGCGAACCGGGGTCCGGCCTCCCCGACGCTCGCGGCGATCCGGTCCAGGCGCGACTGCACTTCTGTGAGGCCGTGGCGGATGGCGAGGACCTCGCGGTCCACCGCTCCGAGCCGCCCGTCGAGCACCTCGACCCGATGAGGTACCCGGCGGAGTCGGTGCAGCAGTGTGCGCGCCCTGTCACGGACGGTCCGCCCCCGATCGCTCATGCCTGTCATCGTGAACGGGTCGTCGGGAGCCACGCTCCCGGGCCTCTGGCCGGTGTACGGACATGATTATAGTTGCGGTGGTATTTCAGGGCGATTTCCAGCAGGTGTGCGATGCGACTGTCCGCAACATGATCCGGTTCGATCGTCGGCTCCGCGATGCCCTGCGCCGCGAGACACACGACATCCTGCACGGCGGGCCTCCGACCGTCGAGCTACTCCGGCCCGTCGGCCCGGATCTCCCGTCGGACGAGCGGGTGTTCCAGGTGCTCGACCTGTGCTTGCAGGTCGGCGAGGTGCTCCTGTCCAGTGGGGAAGCCGCTGCGGACACGTCGGCGACGATGACGCGCCTCGCCGGGGCCTGCGGCTTGGCCACGGTCGACGTCGACATCACCTTCACCTCGATCGTCATGTGCTGTCGGCGGGGACGGCTCGCCGCTCCCGTGACGTCGATGCGGCTCGTGTGCTACCGCACTACGGACCTGACCCGGCTGGCGCTGGTGACCCGCATCGTCGATCAGGTCATCCGCGGCGAGATGGGAGTCGCGGCTGCCGAAGTCGCGTTGGCCCAGGCGGCCCGTGCGCCCCATCCCTACCCGCGCTGGGCGGCCACGGCCGGCTGGGCCGGACTGGCCGCCGCGGTGGCGCTGCTGCTCGGCGGTGGCCCCGAGACGTGGTTGACCGCGTTCGTCACCACCGCGATCATCGATCGCCTCGGTCGGTTCCTCGGCCGTCGGGGCGTCGCGTCGTTCTTTCTGCAGATGATCGGGGGCTTCGTCGCCACCGCCTGCACGATCGGTCTTCTGGCGGTCGGCGCGCTGCCGTCGGAGACCGGGCCGTCGCTGGTGATCGCGGCGAGCATCACCGTGCTGCTCTCGGGGTTGTCGGTCATGGGAGCGGTGCAGGACGCCATCGCCGGACACGTCGTGACCGCAGCAGGCCGTGCCGCCGAGATCGGGTTGCTGTCCGCGGGGCTGCTCACCGGCGTCATCCTCGGGCTGAAGATGGGTATCTGGTTCGGGCTCTTCCTCGATCCGGCCGAACTGGTGGCCGCCGACGCCACCCGGTTCGGGATCTCAACCTTCGCGGCGGCAGTGGCGGCCGCGATGTTCGCGCTCGCCTGCTATGCACCACTGCGCTCGCTGGGCGCTGCCGCGCTGGCGGGTGGGGCCGGCTGGGCGGCCTACGGCGCACTCACCCAGTACGCGGATTTCGGTCCTGTCGTGGCGACCGGGCTCGCCGCTGTGCTCGTCGGCCTCGGGAGCGAACTCATCCGCCGCCGCACGACGGTGCACCGGCAAGTGATCATCCTGGCCGGCATCATCCCGCTGCTGCCCGGACTCACCGCTTACCGCGGCTTCTACCAGTTGGCTTCCTCGCGGCCGCAGTACATCGCCGACGGTCTGGTCACCATCACCCTCGCGCTGGCCATCGCCCTCGCCCTCGCCGCCGGTGTGACGTTCGGCCAGTTCATCGTCCGGCCCCGCCCCGCGCCGGAGGTCGCGGAGCCGGACGCTACGCGCCGCGGCTCGCCGCCTCCAGCGCTCGAACAGTGAACCGGTCGGGGGCGGGTCCTTCGCCGGTGTCGGTCACGACGTCTCTGGAGTAGCCGTCGCCTCAGACGAGGGCGACGGCGTCGAGCACCGCGCGCAGTTCCGGGCGCTCGGGCGCGCCGACCAGGGCGGCGGCGGAGATCTCGGCCCACACCTCCGTTGCGGCGGAGCCCAGCGGGATGCAGGCGAGCCCGGCCAGGTCGAGCGGGACGACCGACGGGCTACGGTGCCAGACCCCGGCGTCGACGTCGCCGCGCAGGACGGCCGCCGGCACCTCCGGGAACGGACGCTCGACGTACTCGTAGCCCTCATCGGGCGGGTACGCGGCCTCGGTGAGCAGCGTGTGGTCGGGGGAGTCGCGGTCGATGGCCACGCGGGCCGGCACTGTCGGCGGATCGGCGGCGCGCACGACGGACACCACGGCCCCCGCCGCGTAGTAGGTGCCCGGCCCCAACTGTCGGATCGGGACCTCGCCGAGCCGGTCGGCCGCGGCGCCGAGCACTCCCGACGACACCACCGCGACGTCGGCGGCGCCCCCGGCCACGGCGTCGAGCCGGCGGGAACCGCCGCGCAGGTGCCTGACGGTGTGGGGCAGGCCGAGCCCGGTCAACCGGTCCGTGATCCCGTCGACCAGCGCGTCGAACTCGACGGGGCCGCTCGGAGGAAGTAGCAGGCGGACCGGGGCGAGCCCGGCGAGCGTCCACGCCCGTCCCACGTGCAGCGACCCGATCTGCCGCCCGCCGGCGCCGTGCGACGTGGTGGTGAGCGCCTCCTGCTCGGCGAGCACGGCCACCGCTCGCTGGATGGTTCCGGCGGTGGCCCCGACCGTTCCGAGGTAGTGGGCGTTCGTCGGCAGCGCCGCACCGGTTCCCAGGCGCAGCGCGTCGAGCACGATCGCGCGCAGCACCCGCGGCAACGGCCGATCCCACGCCGCCGGCCTCACGCGCTCGCCCATTCGTCCCGCTTCCGGTGCCTCAATCGCCTGATCACCCTAGCGCCTCTGGACAGTGCTCCAAAAATGGAGTATTAAGGACGCGGTAGTTCTCCTTCTGATCAGGGAAGCGACGTGTCCGAGACCGCACTGCTCGTCCAGAGGCTCGCCGAGGCGGTCGGCCCGGACGCCGTCAGTACCGACCCGGCCGTGCTGGCGGCCACGAGCCACGACACCTGGCCGGTCGCCACCAAGTGGGCTCGTCAGGGTCTGCACCCTCACCAGGCCGACGTGGTGGTCCGGGTCGCGGACGAGGCCGACGTCGTCGCCGTGCTGCGCGTGGCCGAGGAGACGGGGATCCCGGTCACCACCCGCGCGCTCGGTTCGTCCGTGACAGGGCAGCCGCTCCCGACGCGTGGCGGGATCGTGCTCGACGTCTCGAGCCTGACCGGGCCGCACGAGATCGACGAGATCGACATGACCGTGACCGTTCCCGCCGGTGTGAACGGCGGTGAGCTCGAGCGGGCGCTCCAGGAGGCGGGCTGGACGACGCGCTTCTCCCCGCAGTCGCTGTACCGATCCTCGGTGGGCGGCTGGCTCGCGACGCTCGCCACCGGACAGTTCTCCTCCCGCTACGGCGGGGTGGAGGACCTGGTGGTGGGCTATCGCGTGGTGCTGGCCGACGGTGCGGTGGCGGAGCTGACCGCCGCGCCGCGCGCGGCGATGGGCCCCGACCTGCGCCGGATCTTCCTCGGCTCGGAGGGCACGCTCGGGGTGATCACCCGTGCCACACTCAAGATCATGCCGATTCCGGCGGCACGCGAGCTGGCGGCGTTCCGCGTCCCGGACGTCGTCTCGGGGCTGGCGATCCTGCGTGCGCAGGCGGCCCGGGGCCTGCGACCCGCACTGCTGCGCCTCTACGACGTCGACGAGGCCCGCCACGCGATGGCGGACGCCGACGTCTCGAGCCCCGTGTTGTTCACCGGCACCGAGGGCGAGCCCGCGATCGCCGCCGCGGAGATGGCCGTGCTGACGGCGATCGCGGAGGAGTACGGCGCCGTCGCGATCGGCCCGGAACCGGTGGAGGCGTGGCTCGACCGGCGCTTCGACTTCTCCACGGTCGAGCGCCTGCTCGACACCGCGGGCGGCTACGCGGAGACGATCGAGGTCGCCCACACCTGGCGGCACATCGAGGCGCTCTACACCGCACTTCGGAAGGTGCTCGAGCCGCTCGCCGACGAGGTGCTCGTGCACTTCTCGCACGTCTACACCCAAGGCACGTCGATGTACGTCATCCTGCTCGGCCGGGCGGACGACGACGCGGCCGCCACGGCCCGCCTGACCGAGATCTGGGCGACCGCGATGCAGACCTGTCTCGACCACGGCGCCGAGCTGTCGCACCACCACGGCGGCGGCCTGGCCCGCTCTCCCTACTCGCGCCGTTCGCTCGGCTCTGCGCACCGCGTGCTGCGCAGGCTCAAGCACGCGCTCGACCCCGACGGCCTGCTCAACCCGGGCAAGCTCGGTCTCTGATCAGGAAGGCTCACCGATGAGTGACGACCGGATCCTCGTCGTCGACGAGGGCACCACGGGCACCAGGGCCCTGGTCTTCGACGGCCACGGCACCCGACTCAGCGCCTCCTACAGCGAGTTCACCCAGCACCATCCCGCTCCCGACCGTGTCGAGCACGACGCCGAGGAGATCTGGCGGCTGACCCTGGACCGGATCCACGACGCTCTGCAGGCGGCCGACATCACGGCCACCGATCTCGTCGCGGTCGGGATCACCAACCAGCGCGGCACCAGCCTGCTGTGGGACCGGGCGACGGGCGAGGCGGTGACCCGGGCGATCGTCTGGCAGGACCTGCGGACGGCACCGATCGCCGCGGCGCTGGCCCCGGAGTGGGGTGCGAAGGTGCGGCAGCGCACCGGCTGGACGCTGGCGCCGGTCTACTCCAGCATGTCGCTGCACTGGCTGCTCGAGAACGACGCCGATTTGCGCCGCCGGGCCGAGGCCGGCGAGCTGGCGTTCGGCACCATCGACTCGTGGCTCGTGTACAAGCTCAGCGGGGGAGCCGCGCACGTCATCAGCGCGTCGAACGCCGTCGTGACCGGGTGCTACGACATCCATACCGGCGAGTGGTACGGCGAGTGGCTCGACGCTCTGAACATCCCCCGGGCGGTGCTGCCGCAGGTCGTCGACGACTCGGGGGTCATCACGACGACGAGTGCGGACGTACTCGGCGCCGAGGTGCCGATCGCGGCTGCGGTGGCCGACCAGTCGGCCGCACTGTTCGGGCAGGGCTGCCTGCGCCCCGGCGAGGCGAAGACGACCCACGGCACGGGCACCTTCCTCGACCTCAACACCGGCTCCACGCCGGTGATCTCCGACCACGGGCTCTCGACGATCATCGCCTGGCGCCTGGACGGGGTCGTCACGTACGGCCTCGAGGGCTACGCGCCGGTGACCGGGGCGGCCGTGCAGTGGCTGCGCGACGGCGCCGGCCTCCTCGGCTCCGCAGCGGAGACCGAGACGCTGGCCCGCAGCGTCCCCGACACCCACGGCGTGTACTTCGTCCCGGCGCTCACCGGGCTCGCCGCACCGTCCTGGGACTCGACTGCGCGAGGCCTGCTGATCGGCCTGTCTCCCGGGACGATCCGGCCCCACATCGTCCGGGCGGCCCTGGAGGGGATCGTCTACTCGATCAAGGACTTCATCGACCTCATGGCCGAGGAGTCCGGACGGTCGATCACCGTCCTCCGTGCGGACGGAGGCGCCTCGGCCAACGACTTCCTGCTCCAGTTCCAGGCCGACATGCTCGACGCCACCGTCCACCGCCCGGCGAACGTGGAGGCGACCTCCACCGGCGCCGCCTACCTCGCCGGCCTCGCGGTGGGTGTGTGGAAGACCCCGGAGGACTGCTTCCGCGAGGCGGGCGACGACGCCGTCTTCACGCCGTCCATGGACCAGGCGACTCGCGACGCCCTCTACGCCGACTGGGGCCGGGCCGTCGAACGGGCGAAGGGCTGGATCCACACATGAGGCGGTTCACCACCGCCGACCTGCCCGCGACAGCCGACGTCCTGGTCGTCGGCGGCGGTATCACCGGAGCGTCGGTCGCCCGCGACGCCGCGCTGCGCGGGCTCTCGACCGTGCTCGTGGAGCGCGACGACTTCGCCTCCGGCACGTCGTCGCGCTCGTCGAAACTGATCCACGGCGGCCTGCGCTACCTGCAGACCTACCAGTTCGCGATGGTCCACGAGTCGGTGCGCGAGCGTGAGGTGATGATGCGGATCGCCCCGCACCTCGCGGCGCTGCGGCCCTTCCTCTATCTGATCTACGAGGGGGATCCCGAGGGCAAGGCGCTGCTGAACCTCGGCCTGACCTTCTACGACGCCTTCGCCCGCGCTCCTCGGCGCCGTCGGCACCGGATGCTCGGGCGCGGCGCGGTTCTCCGCCGGGAGCCGTACCTCAAGCCGGACGGCCTGCGCGGGGGCGGCCTGTTCTACGACGCCCTCACCGACGACGCCCGGCTCGTGCTGGACGTCCTGGAGTCGGCCCACCGCGCGGGCGCGTTGGTGGCCAACCACCGTGAGGTGACCGGGCTGGTGCACGACGGCGGCCGGGTCGTGGGCGCCGAGGTGACGGACCGTCTCGCCGGTGAGCAGTTCACGGTGCGCGCGCGGACCGTCGTGAACGCGGCGGGGCCGTGGGTCGACGGTGTCCTCGGGCTCGAGCGCGACGTCCGTACCCCGACCCTGCGCCCCACCAAGGGGGCGCACATCGTGCTGCGCACCGACGACTTCCCGCTGAACACCGCAGTGTTCCGGCGGTCGCCCACCGACGGCCGCGTCGTCTGGCCCACCCCGGCGGCCGACGGGCGCCACGTCTACGTCGGCACCACCGACACCGACTTCACCGGTTCGCCGGACGACGTGGTCGCCGACGAGCAGGACATCGCCTACCTGCTCGACGCGGCGAACCACACTCTGCCAGACGTGAAGGTCGGGCCCGAGCACCTCGTGGCCTCCTGGGCGGGCCTGCGTCCGATCGTCGCGCCGCCGCCCGGCACGACCAACTCCGACGCCTCCCGCGAGCACTCGATCACGGAGGGGCCCGGCGGCATGATCACCGCCGCTGGCGGCAAGCTGACGACGGCGCGGCTGATGGGCCGCGAGATCGTCGAGCGGGTAGTCGAGCAACTCCGGGAGCGGCACGGCGTCCGCGGCGTTCCCGACACCACGACCGCGTCCGTCCCCATCGCCGGCGGCGATCCGGGGGAGCGGTTTCGGGCGGAGCGGGAGCTCGTAGGAGTCGCCCCGGACCTCGCCGAGCGCTGGCTGCGCCGCTACGGCGGCACCGCCTCTGCGGTCGCGAGGGCGGGCGGCCACGCACCGATCGCGGGCACCGAGCTCACCGACGCCGAGATCCGCCACGCGGTGGACGACGAGATGGCACGGACCGTCTCCGACGTGCTGGTGCGGCGGACGGGATCGTTCTACTGGTCGGCCGACGGCGACGCCGCTGCGGTCGCTGCGGTGTCCGACGTGCTGGGGGAGCGCCTCGGGCTGACGCCGGACCAGCTCTCCACGCAGCGCGCCGACTACGCGGACTGGGTCGCCCGCAACCGGGGCCACCGGCTCTGAGCCCGCGTGGTGCGCAGGCATGCTGATCGTCGGGGACAGATACTCGCCCGGACCGGCCCCGGTGCTCCCGCACGATCAACCGAGCTGATCGTCCGGGACTCGATGGGGCCCGACCAGGCCGGATTTCTCCCGCACGATCAACCGAGCTGATCGTCCGGCGAACAGGCCGACGAGCGTCAGGTGACGCGAGGCCGCCGGGCCCGCATCAGCACCATCCCGGTGTAGCCGTACTCCGGGAGACCCGGGTCGGCGTCGATCCGCGAGACCCGCAGATCCTCGGTGAGCGGACCGAACACCCGCGCGACGACCGCGCCGTCGACAGGGGTGCCCGGCCACCGCGAGCCGTCGCCCAGCTCGTACCGGCTCATGTTCTCCATGAACGCCGCGACGAGGTGGCCGCCCGGTCGGACGGTCGCCACGAACGCCGCGCAGAACTCCTCGAACTCGTCGGGATCCTCCGTGACGCTCTCGGCGACGAAGTGCATGGATGCCAGGTCGTAGTCCGAGCCGGCCAGCGCGAAGGCGTCGCCGAGGCGGACCTGGACACGCGCGAGCGCCTCCTCCACGGTGTCCGGCAACGCGGGGTTCAGCGCCCGGCACCGCTGCCAGAACGAATCCCAGATCGGGTCCGGGCCCTCCGCGAGCTGCCGGCGGAGGTAGCCGAGCCCGGCGGCGCTCCGGTCGACCGCGTCGATCCGCCGCGCCGCGCCCGACGCCAGGAACAGCGGGTAGAGGTTCGGCCCCGACCCGATCTCCACCGCACGGCCGAGACTTCCGCGGGCGAGACCGCGGTAGACCGCCGAGTGGTGCACGATCACCGCGTCGTCGCTCTCGTGGAGGTCGCGGTAGTTCTCCGCGAGGTAGACCGGGACCGGCCAGCGGTCCCAGTCCGGATCGGCGTTGCGCCACCGACGGTCGGCGTCGGCGCCGCTCACCGCAGGAGCGACCGCTCAGCGAGCGCGGTGATCGCGGCGAGCAGCTCGTCGACCTCGTCGTCGGTGTTGGCCGCGGTCAGCTGCACGCGGAAGCCCACCGCGGCGCGGGGCACCAGCGGGTACGCGGCCAGCGTGACGTAGATGCCGGCGTCCCAGAGCAGCCGGGCGACGACGTCGAGATCGTCGGCGGCGGCCAGCGGGATCTCGACGATCGGGGTGCCGCTGACGTTCGGCGTGTACACCCCGAGCAGGGCGAGGTGGTCGAGCACGCGCTGCGTCTTGCGGTGCAGATCGGCCCGGATCGCGTCGCCGCGACACCTGTTGACCTGCAGGCCGGCGAGCACGGTCGCAAGGGAGGCGGTCGGCGACGGCCCGGAGTACAGGTAGGGCGGCGCCGCCACCTTGAGGTGCTCCTTGAGCCAGGTCGGCACGGTCAGGAAGGCGAGCAGCGACGAGTAGGCCTTCGAGAACCCGCCGACCAGCACGATGTCGTCGTAGGTCTCGCCGAAGTGCCGCACCACCGCGTTGCCGCAGCGGCCGTAGGGGGAGGTCTCGTCGGGAGCGCGTTCGCCGAGCACGCCGAAGCCGTGGGCGTCGTCGACGTAGAGCAGTGCACCGTGCTCGCGGCAGGTCCGGGCCAGCAGGGGGAGGTCCGGCGGGTTACCCGTCATGCTGTTCACGCCGTCGACGCAGACGACGCGCGGGCCGCGGGCCGGCGCCACGCGCAGCAGGTCGGCCAGCCGGTCGAGGTCGTCGAGCCGGAAGCGGTGGACCGTCGCACCGGCCGCGGCGGCGACCATCGCCCCGTCGTGGATCGTCCGGTGCGCACTCGTCTCCAGCAGGACGGTGCCGTCGCCGGCGAGTACGGGCAGCACCGAGGAGTGGATGTGCGTGATGGTCGGAAGGACGAGCGAGTCGGGGGAGCCCAGGAGCTCGGTCAGCTGTTCCTCGATCTCGGGGTAGAGCCGCGGGTTGCCGAGCAACCGCGACCAGCTCGGGTGCGTCCCCCAGCGCCCCACCTGCTCGCCGATCGCGGCAGCGATCTCCGGGTCGAGGTCGAACCCGAGGTAGTTGCAGGACGCGAAGTCGGCCAGCCAGTGCTCGCCGACGCGGATGCGCCTCCCGCGCACCTCGTCGATCACGGCGTCCAGCATCGGGCTGGACCGGTGCAGCCGCGACAGCACGGACAGGCGCGGGTCGTGACGGAGGTGCGCCAGGCTCCGGTGCAGGCCCCCGTCGGGCCGGTCGATGATCGTCATCAGCGGGCGAGGTCGGCGTGTGCCGCCCAGGGTCGGGGAGCGGCGGCGAGCAGCCGGGAGACGATCTCGTCGGCCGTGACCGCGACCGAGAAGAGGTGCCCCTGCGCCAGACGGCAGCCGGCCTGGAGCAGGACGTCGCGCTGCGTGGCGGTCTCCACCCCCTCGGCGACGACTCGGAGGTCGAGCGCCCGGGCGAGGTGCACGATCGCCCCGACCAGCGCGGCCTGGCGGCCCGAGCTCTCGATCCCGTTGATGAAGGACCGGTCGATCTTCAGGACGTCGATGGCATGGCGCCGGAGGTAGTCCAGCGACGAGTAGCCGGTGCCGAAGTCGTCGATGGCGATGTGCAGGCCGAGCTCGCGCAGGGCGGACAGGTCCGCGGTGACCCGGTCGTCCTCGCCGAGCAGCGCCGTCTCCGTGATCTCCAGCACGAGCGACTCCGCCGGCACCTCCCACCGGGCGAGCGCCGCCACCAGCGTGTTCAGGAAGTCCGGTGCGCGTACCTGGAGGGCCGAGACGTTCACGCTCATCATGACCGACGTCCCCGACGCGCCGTTCCGGCGCCAACGGGCGAGATCGCTCAGCGCGCAGTCGAGCACCCACGAGCCCAGCGGCACGACCAGCCCCGTCTCCTCGGCCACATGGATGAAGTCGCCCGGCGGCACGAGACCCCGGCGGGGATGGCGCCAGCGCACGAGTGCCTCCACACCGACCAGCGCGCCACTGCAGAGTTCGACGATCGGCTGGTAGCGCAGCGTGAACGCGCCCGAGGCGATCGCGTGCTCCAGCTCGTTGCGCACCTCGAGACGGTCGACCGCGGCCAGGTGGAGCCCGGGCTCGTAGCGGCGCCACCGGCCCTTGCCCGCGCCCTTGGCGGCGTAGAGGGCGAGGTCGGCCTGGCTGAGCATCTCGGCGGAGCTGCGCGCGCCCGGCGTGGTGGCCACGCCGACGCTCACCGACGTCGTCATCCCGGCGACGACGTCGAGGGGAGCGCCGAGGGCGTCGACGACCCGCGCCGCGATCTCCTCGATCTCGGTCGCGTTCGCCGCGCCCTGGATGAGGATCGCGAACTCGTCGCCACCGAGCCGCGCCGCGACGTCGTGGGGGCGCAGGGTGGCGGTGAGGCGGCCGGCGACGGCGACCAGCAGCTCGTCGCCCGTTCCGTGCCCCATCGTGTCGTTGACGAGCTTGAAGTCGTCGAGGTCGACCAGGAGGACCCCCACGACCCGGCCGTCGTCGGCCGCGAGTGCACGCTCCACCCGGTCGCGGAACAGGACCCGGTTCGCGAGCCCGGTGAGCGAGTCGTGGCTGGCCCGGTGGGTGAGCTCGTCCTCGAGCTTCCGCTGTTCGGTCACGTCGCGCATGGTGAGCACGACGCCACGGACGGTGGGATCGTGGCGGAGGTCGCGCGAGGCCACTTCGACGTCGACGCGCTTCCCGTCGGTGCGCAGGATCTGGTAACTGCGGGTTCCCGGTCTCGCCTCCCCGGCCCACAGGGAGCGCAGCGCCCGCTCGGCGGCGTCGCGATCGACGACGAGATCGACGGCTCGCCTCCCCACCGTCGAGCCCGGGCCGAGCAGCGTCTCCGCCGACGGGCTGGCGTACCGGATGAGGCCGCGGTCGTCGACGATCAGGATCACGTCGTGGGCGTTCTGGACGAGCGTCCGGAAGTACGCCTCGTTGTTGCGCCGGGTCACCTCCTGGCTCAGTGTCACGCGCTCGACCGCGAGGGCGGCCTGGGACGCGAGCACCTCCAGAGCACCGCGCAGGGTGAGCAGAACCGTCTCGGCGGCGGCGACGACGAGGAGGCCCACGGACGACCCGGCGGTGGGACGGCCGTTCGGGACGAGGGGGCACACCAGCGCCGTCGCGAACCCCTCCATCTCGCGGGCGGCCGCACCGTCGAGAGTCTCCACGTTCACGAACCAGCTCGCCTCGTCCGGGGTGCCGGGTCCGGGACCGGGTACGCCGGCCGACTCGCCGTCGATGAGCAGCACCGCGCGGTGCGGCGCGTTCGCCGGGACCAGGCGGCCGACCGCCGCGCGCAGGGACGCGGCGACGGCGGTGGCGTCGGTGGCCGACACCAGATCGGCACCGGTCGAGCGCAGGATGCGTTCACGCTCGACCGCCTGCCGGTGCCGTGAGACGACGCCGGCCAGCCGGGTCAGGACGATCAGGAACAGCAGGGCGGACGACACCGCGATCATCGTCCCGTGGGTGACGTCGCCGGTGAGCGCCTCGGCCAGGAGCACGCCCGGGGCGACCAGCGACACCGCCACGAGCAGCGTGATGCGTCCGATGCTCATCTCGGCCGAGGCCCCCCGGTCGGGAGCCGTCAGATCGGTCATCGACGGGTGCAGCGCCGCGACACCCCAGGCGATGTAGAACACCACCCAGCCGAGGTCGTAGTAGCTCCCGATCGCCCACGTGCCGTCGAGTTGGCCGAGACCGTAGACGACGTCGGAGGCGAGGAGCCCCACGGCGCCGGTGCCGAGCAGTGCGGCGGCACGGTTGGTGCCGCTCGTGATCAGCAGGCGGGCCAGGGTCGCCATGAGGAGGACGTCGCCGAGCGGGTAGGCGATCGAGGTCGCGCGTTCCCGCCACGTGAGCGCCGCGTCGTGGACGTAGGGACCGATGAAGAAGATCCAGCTCAGCAGGGCCAGCCCCGTCGTGACGCTGAGCGCGTCGAGCAGGCTGCCCCGGTCGCGGCCACCGGTCCGGCGCCGGATGAGCAGCACGAGGCCGGCAGCGGCGATCGGGTACATCGCGATGTAGAAGACGTCGGCCAGCGACGGGAACGGCCGCTCCTGGCCGAGCACCGTCGTGAGGACGTTGTACGTGGTGTCGCCCGCGGCGAACACGGTGACCGTGAGCGCGAGAACCCACCACGGCATCGGGTGCGACGGACGGTGGATCACCACGCCGGCCGCGATGGCACCCGCGCTGCTCAGGGCGAGCGAGCTCCAGAGCACGAGGTGCCATGCCGGGAATGCGTAGAACGCGGCGGTCAGCGCGAGCATCCAGGCTGTGAACAGGAGGATCACGATGCGCGACAGCACCAGCACCTCCTTGCGACGCACACTTTCCGCAGTCAATCTTTTACCAAACGTAGCCAGGCTGCCTCATGGCTGCATGTGGCGCCCGGCACGTCCGGGTGAACTTCCGCGGGGGTCGATCCGGGGGAGCCTGCTCTGCGAAAAGGTCCACTTGCCGGGCCCGGGCAGAGCGAGTAACACATGAACCTGGGGGGTCTCATCCGGCCGTGGGCCACGTCGCGACGTGCCCACAGGCGACGCACCGGGGCACGCGTCGGCTCGGGTCGGGAAGGTTAACCGCCGGTCGAAGTCGGGGCATGTACCGGTAGGGGGCACGTGGTGGCGATGGCTGCGCGGCGCGCGTGTGTTCGGGGGAGCAGGCCGGCGCCACGGCGACGCGGTGGGGACCCGCGCGTCGGCGTCCGGCACGGACGGCGCGCCGGTCCGGCGTGGCTCACGCGAGCCGTGTGCGGAGCCGCGGTGGTGGCCGGGGTGACCGCCTGTTCGTCGGCGCCGCTTGTGGTCCCGGTGCCGACCTTCGACGCGGTGCCGACGACGTCGGCGGGTGCGCCGCCCACGCGGGAGGCCGGGAACCCGCTGCCGGACACGTGCGAGGACCTGATCACGTCGGACGAAGCCTCCGCGCTGTTCGGTCTGCCCGTCGACAGCGTGGCCGTCCGCACGGTGCTGGGGACGCCGTCACCGTCGGTCGGCCGTCTGGAGCGGATGACCTGCACCTACACGGTGTCCGGGCCGGCCCCGACGCCGCTGCAGGGCGTGCGACTGCAGATGATCATCGGGGCGTACCGGGACACGGCGGCGGCACACGAGCAGCACGAGCGCAACGTCGCCGACCAGAAGGCCGGAGCGTCGGGTACGGCGGAGCCCGACCTGGGAGCGGCCGCTGCGACCCTGGTGGAACACGACGCGGAGACCGTACTGCTCACCAGCGTCGACACCCTCACGCTCGACCTCGATCTGGCGCGGCGACCGGCGCCGTTGTCCCCCTCGGACCTCCTCACCGACTTCGCCCGGCGGGTGCTGGCGAAGCTGGCGCCGGACCGGTCGAACGGTCCGTCCGACGCCTCGCCCTGAGTACGGTGGACGCCCGGGCGAACTTCGGGGTCGCCGTGACCGGTGCGACCGCGGCGCTGACCGGGCTGCTGGTCGTCGCGCTGTCGATCAACCTCCGGCAGATCGTGGTGTCCGAGCACCTGCCCACGCGCGCTCTCCTGGCCCTCCTCCTGCTGGTGATGCCGTTGGTCGCCGGGATCCTGCTGCTCGTCCCGCAGACCACGGCGGCCTTCGGTGTCGAGCTCGTGGTCCTGGGCGCCGTCGTCGGGATCTGGCTCGGCGTACTGGCCCGGCCCGCCGGGCGCCCACCGGAGCAGCCGATCGTCATCTGGTTCGCCGACAGCGCCCTGCCGGCGGCCGCGGTCACCCTCGCGACCCTGACCACCGGCGTGCTCCTGGTCGCCGGACAACCCCGCAGGCTTCTACGGCCTGCCGGTCGTGGTGCTCGCCGGGTACGGCGAGGCTCGTGTCGGCGCCTGGGTGCTTCTCGTCGAGATCCTGCGGTGATCGTGTCCGCTCAGTTGGACGCGCGCTGGGGGCCGTTCGGCGGGACGTCCGGGTCGTCGTCGGTGGCATCCGGTGGCGCGTCTTCGAGGAGCTGCACGAGTTGCTCAACCGTGAAGTACCGCGTGCTGTTGTCGGACCTGTCCTCGACGCATCGGCTGCTGTCGTAGTCCCAGGTCCGCCACGGGTACGCACAGCGGGGACCGATCGCGTGCCAGTCCCTGCGGTACTCGGCCTCGAGCTCGGCGAAGTGCGGGCCGCACAGCAGGAGTTCGACGTACCGGTCGCCGTTGCGGGTCTGCAGCTGCACGTGCTGGACTGCGGGCGCCGTGCAGTCGACGGGCGTCCGGGCGCCACACGTCAGCATTCGGACCTCCGCGCCTGGCCGACGGGTGACCGGCCGCTGCCGATCGTGGCAGGCGGAGGCGGGCCCGTCGAGCAGGTCGGGCGCGGTTCAGCGGCGAGGGCCCGGGCGGGGTCGGTGTCGTGGGAGTACTCGGCGGAGGCGTCGACGAACTCGCACCCACGAAGGCCGGGGACGGTGCTGTCTTCGACGAAGGTGCGGGCGATCTGTCGAGACTGCGCGGGGGTCGTAGGGTGACCGTTCGAGGATGTCGGTGACCCGGCGGGGCGTTCCTCACTAGCGTCAGCAGCACCGGGTAGAACGGCCGTTCTACGTGTCGGACGGGAAGCGCGGGCAGGGGCTGTAGCGCATGGATCTCGGACTCACGGGCAAGGTCGCCGTCGTCACGGGCGCCAGCAAGGGAATCGGCCTGGCGGTCACCCGCGCCCTGGTCGCCGAAGGAGCGTCGGTCGTCGCGGGCGCCCGCAGCACGGGCGGGCTCGCCGGGCTCGACGGCGTCCACCCGGTCGCGGTCGACCTCTCCACGGCCGACGGGCCGGTCCGCCTCGTCGAGGAGGCCGTCGCGACGTTCGGCGGGGTGGACATCCTGGTCAACAACGTCGGTGCCGTCCGCCCGCGGCTCGACGGCTTCCTCGCCATCACGGACGCGGAGTGGGAGGCGACCCTCAACCTCAACTTCCTCGCGGCGGTACGGACCACCCGGGCGGCGCTGCCGCACCTCCTGGACCGGGCGCCGAGCACGATCGTCACGGTGGGTCGGTCAACGCGTTCCTGCCCGACCCCGGCGTGATCGACTACTCCGCCGCGAAGGCGGCGCTCGGCAACTTCTGCAAGGCGCTGTCGAAGGAGTACGGGCCGCGCGGCGTGCGGGTCAACACCGTCAGCCCCGGGCCGGTCGAGACCGACCTGTGGCTGGGCGACCACGGCGTCGCCGCGACGGTGTCGGGCGGAGTCGACCCCCACGCCGTCGTCGACAAGGTCGCGGCCACGACCTCGACGGGCCGCTTCACCCGGCCCGACGAGGTCGCCGACCTGGTCGTCCTGCTCGCGGGCGGCCGGGCTGGCAATGTCACCGGGGCGGACGTGACGATCGACGGGGGCCTCATCCAGACCCTCTGACTTCCTGCGACGGACCCTAGTGACGCAGATCGCCGGACTGGAAGTCGACGACCTGGGCACCTCCGGATCCGACCATCCGTTCACGGATCGGACGAAGGAGGACACATGGGATTCCGACTGCTTCCCCATTTCCACGCGCGCAGGACGTTCCGCGTCGGGCCGCTGCGACTGAACGTCGGCGCCGACGGCGTGAGCTGGGGGCTCGGTGCGGGGCGCTGGTCGTGGAACGCGAAGAGCCGCCGGCACACGGTCGACACCCCTGGCCCCGGCTACTGGCAGAGCGAGGGACGGCGCCGCAACCGGTAGCAGGGCGCGGGGCCGAGCGGGTCACCAGCGGGCTCTGAACCCGACTGGTGCTCCGCTCGCGGCCCCGGCGGTCAGGCCGCCCGCGGGCGGAACAACCGGGTGATGCGCGGTCGATTCACCGTGGGCGCTCAGGTCGGGCACCACGAGCTGGAAGCGGTCGTGCAGGGCGTCGACCTGCGGATCCCATGCGTGGTGGTCCAGCGTGGCGCCGTGCAGGAGCACGATGGTCGTGGCGTCGAGCCTGCCGCCGCTCCAGTAGTGGATCGTCGCGTCGGGGCGTTCGAGCTGGTGAGATTCCAGCGCCGTCATGGAGTTCCTTTCGTCCGGGCTGCCGGGCGCGGACGGCGGTGTCACGAGCCCCCGTCCGGTGGGGAGCGACCCGGCAGTCGAACATTAGGTACTTCAATCACGGTGAACTATCCCGCGCAAACTCGTGCGCATGATCACAAGTGGTTGAGTCCTACACCACCGCGGTCTCGCCCCAGATGTCCTCGAGGTAGCGGTTGCTCGTGCGCAAGCCCGCGAGCCAGGCCTCGCCGTCGGACTCGCCGGCGCCGGTCTTGGCGCGGAACACCGCGATCAGCGCGGCCCGGACACCGGGGGCCATGGTCGAGGCGTTGCCGCAGACGAGCACCACCGCCTCCTGCTGCATGGCCTCCCACACCTGGTCCGCCGACGCCTCGAGGGCGTGCTGGACGTAGCGGTGCGGGTAGCCCTTGATGCGCGAGCAGGCAGCGATCAGCGTCGCGACCCCGTCCGCCTCGTAGGCCTTCAGCTCGTCGGCGTAGAGCAGGTCGTCCTCGCGGTCCCGACAGCCGAGGAACAGCAGCGACGTGGCGATGGGGACGCCCTTGGCCCGCAGCGACTCCCGCTCCTGGAGAAACCCGCGGAACGGGGCCATCCCGGTGCCCGCACCCACCATGATCATCGGCACGTGCGGGTTCGCCGGCGGCCGGAAGGGGATGCCCGGCTGCCGCACGAAGACGAAGACGGTGCCGCGCTCGGGGACCGTGCTGAGGTGGCCCGAGCACACGCCGCGGAACGTCGAGCCGTCGCCGGAGCGCGCCGGGCCCTCGACCACGCCGACGGTCAGCGCGACGTCCGCACTCATCGTCGGCGACGACGAGATCGAGTAGTAGCGCGGCCGCAGCGCCGGGAGCAGGTCGAGGAACTCGGCGAAGGGCAGCTCGCACTCGGGATGGGCCTCGAGCAGGTCGAGCAGGGTGTGCCGGGGCACCGCGATCTTCTCCCGGTAGCGGGCCTTCGACTCGTCGTCCGTCCCGGCCAGGCCGGCCAGGTCGTCGCGGGCGCGGCCGTCCGGCATGTGGGCCGCCATCGCCGACAGCCCGGCGCGGCTCGCGACATCCTTCAGTTCGACGCAGCCGGCCAGGATGCCCAGCAGCGGGTAGGGCTGCCCGATGGGGAGATGGGTCGGGGCGCTCCCGGTGGCGGCGAGCGTCACGTACTGGCCTCCGTCCAGGCCGAAGCGCGTGAGCACCCGGTTGACCACCGACACCTCGTTGCGTGGCAGCACCCCGAGGTGGTCACCCGCGGCGTAGGAGGCCCCGGCCGGCAGCGAGATCTCCAGGTGCCGCACCGAGCGGCCGTCCGGAGTGCCCGCGCCGACGGTGAGCTCACGGTTGACCCGGACGGTCGCGGCCTGGCCGCGGTAGGACTGCAGGATCGGGCTCGCCGTGCGGCGCTGCTCGACCTCGACGGTCAGCCGCGGGCCACCCCCGACCGCCGTCGTCGTCGCGGAGTCCAGGCCGAGAGCGGACCCCAGTGCGTCGAACAGCCCGGCGTACCAGGCCTCGAACTGGCCGTCGAAGTCGCCGCGCGCGTCACCCTCACCGCGCGGGTAGACGCGGGTCGCGCCGCGCGCCTCAAGAGCGGCGTCGACACGTGTCGGCACGGCCTGGTAGGTCGCGGCCCAGTCGCGGTTGCCGCAGCCGAACACCGTGTAGCGGACCCCGGCCGCCGACGACGCGACGTCGTCGGCCCAGGTGCAGAACTTCCCGGCGTTGTCCGGCGGCTGGCCGTTGTAGGAGGACGTCACGACCACGACGGCGCCGTCGGCAGGCAGTTCCCCGACGGCCTCGTCGAGCGCGGCGGTCCGGGCGGTGTAGCCTCGGTCGGTCGCGTCGCGGGCGATCCGCGTCGCGAGGTCCTCCGCCGCCCCGAGGTTGGAACCGAAGAGCACCAGCAACGGGGTGCCGTGGCGGTCGGCCGGTGCGACGGCGAGCGCGGGGGACCGCGGCTTGTCCGTCGCCGCCGCGGCCCGAGGCGTCGTGCCCCAGGTCCGCCCGCTGCGGGGGCGCACGGTGATCGTCAGCCCCGAAGGCTTGATGGTCAGCGACTCCTTGATCTTGAGCTGGTAGTTCGCGTGGTCGACGAGCTCGAACCGCTGCAGGACCATGCCGAGCACCAGCGTCGCCTCCTGCAGCGCGAACTGGCGCCCGATGCACGCCCGCTGTCCCGAGCCGAACGGCTTGTACGCGTTCGGCGGCAGGGCGTCGCGGCGCTGCGGGTCGAAGTGGTCCGGGTTGAAGTCGTCGGCGTCCGGACCCCAGATCTTGGGGAGCCTGTGCAGCATCGGGGTCAGGGCGATGATCGACTGCCCGGGCGCGAACGGCCCCCATCCGCCGACCGTGGTCTCCTGCCGGGCCTGGCGGGTGAACGCGGGAGCCGTCGGCCAGAGGCGCAGCGTCTCGTCGAGGATCTGCCGGATGTAGCCGAGCTGTCCGAGCTGCGCGACCGTGGGCGGCACGGACGGGTCGGTGCCCAGCACGCGGTCGACCTCCGCCTGGGCGCGGGCGACGACCTCCGGGGACTTGAGCAGATAGGCGATCACGAAGGAGAGCAGCCCGCTGGTGGTCTCGTGGCCGGCGACCAGGAAGGTCTCGCACTGGGCGACGATGTTGTGGTCGGGGAGGCGGTTCCCCTGCTTGTCCGTCCCGACGAGCATGTGCCCCAGCAGGTCCGTGCCGGGTTCCCCGCTCGCCTTGCGCTCGGCGAGGATCGTGGCGACCGTGTCGTCCATGAACTTCGCGTCGGCCAGCAGCTGCCGCTGGGCGCCGCGGCGCAGCTTGATCGCGATCGGCGGCAGGCCCTGCCGGGCCTGGGTCTCGTGCAGCGCGCCCATCATCGCCGCGACGAAGGGGTGCTCGGTGTCGCGGTAGAACGAGTTGAACCGGTAGCTGAACCCGCAGAGCGCGATCGTGTCGAGGGTCAGGCGGGTCATGTCCGCGGTGACGTCGATCGGCTCGTCCGGGTTGAGGCGCTCCCACTTCAGGCAGAGCTGCTCCGCGATGTCGATCATCGGATCGACGTAGCCCTTCATCGCCCACGTGCTGAAGCTCGGCAGCAGGATGTCGTGCGCGGACTTCCAGAGCGGGTCGTCGGTGTCCGCGGTGAACAGGCCCGCGCTCTCGTGGGTCTTGCGGAGCTCCCGCTGGCTCAGCCCGACGAGCTTGTCGAAGCGGCTGTCGTCGCACAGGTCGTCGACCATCTCCAGGCCGGAGACGATGTAGCGCGGCCCGGTGGGAGCGCTCAGCTTGAAGATGGGGCCCCACTCCCGGGCGAGCCTCATGAGGTCCTGGATCAGCGTGGCCTGCTTGATCTCGAGCATGCTGCCCAGCAACGGAACGCCCTTGGGGCCGGGGATGTCGTCCAGGGTCTTCGACGCGGGTGTCACGGTGGCGGTCATGACGGATCGCTCCTGAGGCTCGGGCTGGTGGTGTCGGGAGTCGGGTCGGGGAGCGATCCGGGGGAGGGCGCCGCGACGCGACGGGCGTGGCGCAGCAGGAAGACCGAGACCAGCACGACCCAGGCCGGGAAGACGAGTACGGCGATCGGGTTGTTGGTCACGGCGAGCAGCAGGAAGACGGCGAGCAGGTAGGCGACGACGGCCGGGATCTTCGGCAGCACCCCGGCGTTGCGCAGCAGGGTCGTGGTGGTGAGGGCGAACATGCCGGCCCCGCGGACGGCGAACACGAACACGAGTCCGTAGCCGACCGCGGTCAGCGCCCGCGCCGTCGCCGGGTCCTCGACCGGCGCGTGGCCGAAGTAGACCCCGAAGGCGGTGGCGCCGACGGCGGCGGTGCCGGCGAACAACAGGGTCACGAAGATGATCCCGGCAAGCAGGTTGAGCCCGTGCGCCATGGCGGACGGCGTCGGCGTGAGGGTGTTGAGGACGTCGCGCATCGCGGTCATGTGCCACAGGAACGCGATGCCGGCGAAGGGCACGAGGTAGAGCCCGACGGCGACGAAGAGCTGGTCGCCGCCGTCGGCGTAGAAGGCCGCGTACGTGGTGTCGGGGTCGCCGAGCGTCGGGGCCCGGTGCACGAACACGAGGGCGGCGACGAAGAGCACCGCGAAGACGAGACCGCTGACGGCCGCGATCCGCGCCGTGGAACTCGTGCTCGGCGACACCGGCTCCATGGGACCTCCCGCTCCGCCTTCCGACCCTGGCAGGGCGGAAGTCGGCCGGGAACCGTCGGACCTTCCAGTTGACCTTCCAGTCGTGCCGGTCGGATGTTTGCCGGTGGGCCGGTCGGTGCGGCTCGGCGAGTGGGACACCAGTCGGCTCGCAACCCGACTCACGTTCCGCTCGCCGACCGAGACCCCCGTCGAGGATCAGGCGAAGGCGAACACCGGCGGGAGGACGGCGACCACGACCGCCGCCCAGAGGGCGAAGACCGGGAGGTAGCGGGTCTGCCACCGCTCCAGGCGGTGGAAGGCGGTGCGGCCGGCGAGGAACCGCGTCGAGAACCAGGCGGTTCCGGCCAGGTTCACGAGCAGGACGAGGTTGAGGCCCAGCGCCGCCACGCGGTTCGGGGTGAACCCGAGATCGCCGATCCGGGCCACCATCGAGCCCAGCACCATCACATCGAGCACGAGGGCGCTCGCGACGGCGAGCAGTTGGATCCGGTCCATCAGCCCGGGCGGGCGCAACGGATCGCGGGCCGACATCGCGTAGAGGACGAGCCCCAGCACGACCACCATCAGGGCGTCGAAGACGCCGAGCAGCTCGCGGTCGAAGGCACCGGCGACCCCGGACACGGCGTAGGTGACCGCGGCGACGGTCAGCATCACCGCGAACAACGGGGTGAAGAGCATGGTGAGCACCGGCGCCATGTTCTCCACCACGTGCTGCTTGGACTCCACGAGCCACGCCGCCACGACCACGGCGCCGGCCGCGCCCGACGGGACCACCCACTCGGCGATCCGGTCGATGTCGACGCCGATCGGGTCGAGGATCGCCCCGGTGAGCGCGAGCAGTACGCCGCCACCGAGCGCGATCAGGACGAAGTAGATCGCCCACTCGCCGGTGAAGCGGACGAAGTCCATGCGCCGCTCGTGCGACCGGACCGTTCCGCCCATGTACGGGTAGGCGACCGCGAACCACAGCACGACGGGCAGGTGGGCCGCGACGAGCAGTTCGGTGGCCGCTTCCGGGCGGTACGGGTAGAGGTTGACCACGAGAGCGGCGACGACGAACGGGACGGCCGTGAGCAACCGTCGCCGGGTGTCGAGCCCTCGGCGGTGCGCGAAGTACCCGGCGAGGAACGGCAGCACCAGCAGCCCGATGTTGCGCAGCAGCCAGACCGGTTCCTCGTCGGGGAAGTGCGCCAGGAGACGGGCGACCTGGATCGCGACGGCCGCGCCCGCGGCGAAGCCGAGGGCCTCGACCCATCCGCCGGACGGGCGTGCCGGTGCGTCGTCGCCGCCGAGGACGAGCTGCTTCCACAGCCTGCCGCTGTGCTCGCGGGCGAACTCCCGCGACAGGGTGTCGAGGGAGCCCATCCGCTTCACCGCGACGAGGAACGCCTCGTCCGCGCTGAGGTCGGCCGCGTCCAGCTCGGCGATCTGGTCGCGCAGGTGCGCCTCCAGCTCGTCGACGTCCCGGCCGTCGACGGCCGGAGCCTTCGCGACGTAGGCCCGCCACTCGGCGATCTGTGACTCCACGATCTGTTCCTCCGCGATCTGGATCTCCGCCGGCCTGGCTTCCACGGGGTCCACCGATCACGCCCCACCGAGTGCCGGCATGAGCCCGCCCGGGCCCCGCCAGACGTCACCGAGGGCGCGGGTGACGGTCGCCCACTGCCGTTGCTGCTCCGCGAGCGCGGCCCGTCCGTCGTCGGTGATCACGTAGTACCGACGACGACGTCCTTCGTCGGGTGTCCGCCACTCCGTGGTGACGTACCCGAGCCGGCTCAGGCGGTGGAGCAGGGGGTAGAGCATCCCGTCGGTCCACTCGAGCTCACCCGCCGAGAGCTCGCGCACCCGCTTGAGGATCGCGTACCCGTAGTTCTCGCCCTCGGCCAGGATCGCGAGCACGAGCGGCGTCGCCGATGCCGCGACCAGGTCCTTGTCGATGCGCAACTGTCCTCCAACACTTGAGGCTATATGCATAGAAGCACAAGGTAAGTGTTGCGGCAACTATTGCCATCACCAGTGTCATATAAGCATCATGAGTGTCATGTCGGGAGAGGCTGAGCAGCTGTACGCGGTCCTGCGGTACGTCCGCCCCCTGCACCTGGTCGCGGCCCGTGCCGTGACACACGCCCTGGCGGGGGAGCACGTCACGATGGGTGTGCGTGCGGTCCTCGAGGTTCTGTCCGGTCAGGGGGCGCAGCCGGTCCCGGCGATCGGGCGCGCCCTGTCGATGCCGCGTCAGGTGGTGCAGCGCCTCTGCGACCAGGCGCTGGAGCTGGGCCTGGTCGACACCGCTCCCAACCCGGCACACCGGCGCTCGCGGCTGATCACGCTGACCGACGCGGGGCGCGCCGCGTTCGAGCGGCTGCACGCCGTCGAGCTCCGCAACCTCGGCGAGATCGCCGCCGACCTGGCCCCGGACGACGTCGCGGCCGCCCTGCGCGTCCTCGACGCCCTCACCACCGGGCTGGCGCGGTTCGCCCCAGCCGGCGCAAGCACCGTCACGGAGGAGTTCGCATGACCGCCACCGTTCCCGGCCCCGGTGGGCACATCGCCTACGAGCAGGCGGGTGAAGGCCCGGCCGTCGTGTTCCTGCACGGTGGTGCGTACGACCGACGGATGTGGCGCCGGCAGGTGCCCGCACTCGCGGCCGACCACCGGGTGGTTCTGCTCGACGCGCGCGGCCACGGCCGGTCGTCGACCCCGACCGGCCCGTTCCGGCAGTGCGACGACGTGGCCGCCGCGATCGAGGCTCTCGAACTCGGCCCCGCCGTGCTGGTCGGCCTGTCGATGGGAGCGGCCGCCGCCGTCGACACCGTGCTGGAGCACCCGCACCTCGTCCGTGCGGTCGTGGCCTGCTCGGCCGGTGCGAGCGCGCACTCGGGGCTCGGCCAGGGCGACTTCCGCGACCCGTGGCTCCTGCAACGCTTCGCGGACCTCGACGCCGCCGCCCGCGCCTGGGACGCCGCGACGTGGACCGAGATCTACCTCGCGGCGGGCCTCGCCGGGCCGTACCGGACCCTCGCGGACCTCGACCCGGACGTCGTCGCCCGCTGCCGGCAGATGATCACGGACACGCTCGTCACCCACATCGCCCCCGGCCCGGCCCCACACCGACGCCGGTGGCCGACGCGCCCGAGCGCATCGGCAAGATCGACATCCCGCTGCTCGGGATCGCCGGCACGCTCGACTCACCCGACCACCTCCGCATGGTGCACGAGCTCGTCGAGGGCGTGGCAGGGGCGACCTTCACCGCCGTCGACGGCACGGCGCACCTGCCGAACATGGAGCGGCCGACGGAGTTCGACGCGCTGCTGCGCGGGTTCGTCGACACCCTGCCGGTCTGACGCGGCGTCAGCCGTCGGCCTGCGCGGGCACCGTCCAGTCCAGCCACGCCGACCCGGGGTGCGCGCGCCCGAGCAGCGTCCCGGTCGCACGTCCGTCGCGGATGCTCAGCCGCCCGATCAGGCCGAAGACACCGCCGTCGCGGTTGTCGTCGATCAGGGCCCGCGGCACCGGCAGGCCCTGCACGGTGTCGGTGGCCTGCGGGCCCAGCGGCACGAGCGGGTCGACCGAGATCCAGTCGAGGTCGCGCTCGCGCCCGATCTCGTGGACCAGCGCGACGAACCGGGCCAGCTCCGGCGGGGGCAGGAACACGTGCACGTAGGTGTCCACCAGGCAGAGGAGCTCGTCGCGCGGTACCTCGGCGACGACCTGCGGGAGCACGTCGACCAGGTCGCCGCGGACCGTCCGGGTCGGGTGGGCGCGGGCCACCGCCGCCGCGGCGGCGAACCGGGTGACCGCACCGGCCTCCGGTGGCACGCACGCCGCCAGCCAGGCCGCGGTCGCCGGGTCGGCCAGGTCGAGCGGCTCGCTGTCGACGCCGATCCGCGACCCGATCGACGGCACGCCGCCGGAGACCGGAGGCCGACCGGCCCGCACCTCGCAGCTCAGGGCCACCTCGGAGGTGACGTCCCCCGCGACGAGACGGTCGCCGCCCGGCAGCTCGTAGGTGTACCGGTAGCGGTCGAGATGCAGTCCCAATCCGGCGCCGGTCCCCAGGTCGACCAGCGCCAGCGGGCGCGGGTCGGCCTCGCTCACGAGTGACAGTGCGGGCAGGACGTCGGCGCATCGGCCGACCTCGTTCATCTGGTAGCGGTGCCGCCCGCACAGCCGGCGCAACGCGTCGCTCTCGGCGAGTGCGAACGCGTGCAGCGCGGGACGGAACCCGTCGTCGCACGGAGGCTGTGGCCGGCCGGGACGCGGGTAGTAGCGGGACAGCGGTTCCGGGCCCTGCTCGGTGACGAGGAGGGTGATCGCCGCGCTGAGCAGCAGGGGCGGCAGTCGCTCGGCCGGGACCTCCACCGCCAGGTCCAGCAGGGCGTCGTCCTCGGCGATCGCGGCGAACGTCTCCGCGGTCAGCCACCAGCTCTCCGGCGCGCCGGGTGGTGACCACGCCGCCGCCACCGCGCGGGCCTGGTCGGCCACCTCCGCACGGCCGCTCATCGGCCGGGCCGGCAGACGACCTCGCCGTGCGGGACCAGGAACCAGCCGTCGTCGTTCTCGGCCCACTCGCGCCAGGCCCGGGAGATCCGCTCCAGGTCGGCCAGGTCGGCGTGGCCGCCGTCGACCGCCTGGCGGGTGATCGCCGAGGTGAGGATCCGGTCGGCCCACATGCCGCCCCACCACGCCCGGTCGTCAGGAGTCGCGTAGCACCACACGGACGCCGACGGGGTCACCTCCGCAGCGCCGGCGGCCCGTGCCCAGGCCAGCAGCCGGCGCCCCGCGTCCGGCTGCGCGCCGTTGCCGTGGGCGACGGCCCGGTAGATCGCCAGCCAGCGGTCGAGCCGCGGGTCGGCCGGGTACCAGGTCATCGCCGCGTAGTCGGCGTCGCGGGCGGCGACGACGCCGTCGCTCCGGCACACCCGCAGCATCTCCCGCAGAGCGGCGACCGGGTCCGCGAGGTGCTGGAGCACCTGGTGGGCGTGCACGACGTCGAAGGCGCCGTCGGGGTGGTCGAGGGCGTAGACGTCGCCGAGGGCGAACTCGACGCCGTCGACGCCCGCGGCGTGCTCCCGGGCCTGTTCCAACGGTCCGGCAACCGGCTCGATCCCGAGCACCCGGCCCGGCGCCACGCGGCGGGCGATGTCGACGGTGATCGTCCCGGGGCCGCACCCGACGTCGAGCACGGTGCTGCCGGGACGGAGGTGCTCTTCGACGTAGGCGGCGGAGTTCGCGACGGTGCGCGCCGTGTGGGAGCGCAGAACGCTGGCAGCATGGCCGTGGGTGTAGGTCTCGTGATCGGCGCGCATGCCGGTATGGTCCGGACCGTTTCCCAACATGCGCAACAGTTCTCCCGCGATATGAGACGGTGAGGAGTCCGATGAGGCGTCCGGTCCCCCGCGTGGACGGAGCGGCCAGTGTCCGCCTGCTGGCGGTGTCGTTCGGAGTGACGGTCGTCGGGACCCGCCTGTATCTGAGTCTGACCGGCTGGCCCCAGATCGGCGGCGGCGAGTACCACCTCGCGCACGCGCTCTGGGGCGGGCTGCTCCTGCTGCTCGGCGGGATCATGGCCCTGCTCTGGAGCAACCCGTGGGTGCAGCGGGCGACGGCGGTGTGCGCCGGGGCCGGGTCGGGCCTGTTCATCGACGAGGTCGGCAAGTTCATCACCCGCCAGAACGACTACTTCACCCCGCTCGCCGCCCCGATCATCTACGCCTTCTTCCTCGGCGTGCTGGGCGTGGCCGTCCTCGCCCGGCACGCTCCGCTGCAGGAGCCGCGGTCCCTGGCCTACACGCTGGTCGTCCGCCTCAAGAGCGTGGTGGACGGACCGGTCTCGCCCGGCGACCGCGCCGAGATGCTGAATGAGGTCGCCGCGCTCGAGAACGCCACCGCCCATCCCGACCTCCAGGAGCTCGCGCGACGCCTGAGGCCGGTGGTGGAGGAGGCGGCCGTCGACCTTCCCGAACCCCGCACGCGGCCCGTCGTGGCGGCGCTGACCCGGATGGAGCGGGCACTTTTCCCGCGGTGGGTGCACCGCCTGGTGCTGGCTCTCGCCGCGGCCCTGCTCGGGCTCCTGTCCTTCACGGGTCTCGCGGTCTTCGTGGGGCTGGCGAACGGCGACCCCGACCTGCAGGTGGTGCTCGGCGACACCCCGGTCGACGTCGGCGAGCTGCGGACCGCGCTCCTCGTCGCGTCTGTCGGCGAGACGCTGGTCGGCGTCCTGCTGCTGACGTCCGCCGTCGCGCTCCTGATCGCACGCGACCGCGTCGGTGTCGCGGCCGGTCGCGCCGGCCTCATTCTCGGGCTGGCCGGCGTGAACGTGGTGCTGGGCTACCTCGACGCGGAGACGGTCGTCGCGGTCGTGGTCGTCGAACTGGCACTGCTCGTCGGGTACCGCCGCTACCGGTCCCGTTTCCTCGGCACCGCACCGCGGGCCGAGAGCCGGGCGATCCCCGGATCGTGAATCACACGTCCGGGTGACGAGTCCTCCCCGTTCGCCGGTAGGGCAGGACCCGGGCATCCCGATTCCCGACACATTTACCGAGTTCGCAGCCGTCTGCGGCAGGAATCGATCGGCGAATGAGCACAAGCATTTGTTGTGATCGGTCAAGAATGGTTGATGGTCGTTGGACCATAGGGTTGCCGACGCTGCTCCGAACGACGTAGTAATGGCGAACGACCGGCCCAAAGATACGCGTGTGCCGCGTCGCAGTTTTCCGGGGGTTCAGGGCAGGAGGGGGGCGAACCATGGCGGCCGAACGCGCGCTGGTCACGGGGGGTGCCGGTTTCATCGGCTCGTCGGTCGTCGAGGCGCTCGGCGACCGCGGGACGTCGGTGCTCGTGGTCGACGACCTGAGCACCGGCTCGGCGGCGAACCTGCACCACGTCGGCGGCGACGTGGAGATGGTCAAGCTCGACATCCGCGACGCCGCACTGGTGCAGGAGGCGTTCGACGACTTCCGGCCCGACGTGGTGTTCCATCTCGCCGCGCGGACCGACGTGCGCGCCTCGATGGCGGATCCGCACGACGACGCGTCGGTGAACGTCCTAGGTTCGATCAACGTGTTCGCCGCCGCGGCGCGCGTCCGGGCGCGGCGGGTCGTGAACACCTCGACCGGCGGCGCGATCTACAGCCCGACGGCCCCGATCCCGACCCCGGAGACGGCGCCGGTGGCCCCGCTGTCGGCCTACGGGCTGAGCAAGCGGGTCGTCGAGGAGTACGCCGACTGGTTCCGGTCCAGCTCCGGGCTCGACGTCGTGACACTGCGCTACGGCAACGTCTACGGCCCGCGCCAGGACCCGACCGGTGACGCCGGGGTCGTGGCCATCTTCTGCGAGCGGCTGCTCACCGGTCGCCGACCCGTCGTCTTCGGCGACGGCACCCAGACCCGCGACTTCGTCTACGTCGCCGACGTCGCCGCGGCCAACCTCGCCGTGGCGGCGATCAAGGATCCGCGACACCGCGTCTACAACATCGGCACCGGGGTCGAGGTGTCGATCCTCGAGTTGGTGAGGGCGACGGCACTGGCCGCGGGCGTCGATCCACGTTCCGTCCCGCCGCTGCCGGCGCCGGCCCGCTCCGGTGAGGTGTTCCGCAGCTGCCTCGACGTGCGACGGGCCGCCGCGGAGCTCGAACTCGGCAGACCGGTGCCGCTGGTGGAGGGCCTGCACCGGACACTCGAGTGGATCACTGCGCGGTGAGCCGTCACCGGCTTCTCCTGGGGCGGGCACTGGTCCTCGTCCTACTGTGCGCCCCGCTGCTCGCGCCCTCGCGCGCACACGCCGCCGGGCAGCGGATCGAGCTCCGCGTACTCGTGGTGACCGACGGCTCGGCGCCCGTCGAGGCGTTGCGCACCGTGCTGTCGCGGACCGGCGTCCCGACCGAGGTGGTCGATCTCCGGGAGCCGGGACGGCGCCCGATCGACGCCGCGCTGCTCGCACCCGATCCGGCGGTGGCCCGGTTCCAGGGGGTCGTCCTGCCCAGCCAGGCGCCGGTCGGGGTGGTCGCGGCGGAGCTCACGGCTCTGCACACCTTCGAACAGCGCTTCGCCGTCCGCCAGATCGACGCCTCCGTCGTCGCGACCGCGGCGGTCGGGCTCGCGCCGGTCACCGACACCTCGGGGTACAGCGGACCGTTCAGCGGGGGAGTGGCGCAGCTGAGCGCCGAGGCGCTCGCGGCCGACTTCGCCTACGCCCGCGGCCCCGTCCCGTTCACCGGCGACGACCCGGGATCCGAGGGCGCCGGCCCCTGGGTGGAGATCGCCCGGCCGCTCGCGGGGTTCCGCCCGCTCCTCACCGCGACGGCTCCGGGCGGCAGGTACACGGGTGCGCTCGCCGGCGTGCTGTCGACGCGAGGACGCGAGGAGCTCGTGCTGGCGTTCTCCTACGACGACGACTCGACGCAGTTGCAGGTGCTGGCCCCCGGCCTGGTCGCCTGGCTCACCCGGGGAGTGCATCTCGGGTTCGACCGCGGTTACCTCGCCGTGCACGTCGACGACGTGCTGCTGCCCAACGTCCGCTGGGTGCCCGGCGTGCACTGCACGCCCGGCGCGGACTGCCCGCCCTCGGTCCCGGCTCCGCCGATGATCAGGATGACGGCCGACGACGTCGCCTTCGCGGTCGACTGGCAGCGGCGCACCGGGTTCCGGCTCGATCTCGCCTTCAACGGGTCGGGCAGCCTCGCCGCCGAGGCCGGCTCCGGCACGGACCCGCTGACCACCGCACTGGTCGCGGCGAAGGGCGAGTTCGGCTGGATCAACCACACCTGGTCGCACCTCTACCTCGGCTGCGTCCGCGACACCACGACGACGCCGTGGTCGTGCGCGCGGCTGCCGATCCTGGGCTGGACCCGCTACGCCAGCAGCTGGACCATCGAGTCGGAGATCGACCGCAACGTCGGGTTCGCCCGGCGCCACGGGTTGCCGATCGACCCGTCCGAGCTGGTCACCGGTGAGCACGGCGGGCTGCGGGCGATGCCGCAGATGCCCGACGACAACCCGCGGCTCGCGGGAGCGCTGGCGGCGTCCGGGGTGCGCACGGTGGCGGCCGACTCGTCGGTGGAACTCGACAGCCGCCTCGTCGGCGCCGCCGTGACGGTGCCGCGGCACCCGATCGACCTCGACTTCGACACCGCGACGGTGACCGAGACGATCGACCAGTACAACTGGGTGCACACCTCCCGCGCCGACGGCGGCAACGGCGAGTGCGAGGCCGACGGCGGCTGCCAGAAACCCGCAGCCCCCGGCACTGGCTTCGCCGACCACATCGTTCCCGTCGAGGCACACAAGGTCCTCGGCCACATGCTGACCAACGATCCGCGGCCGCACTACGTCCACCAGCCCCAGCTCAGCGAGGACCGGACCCTCTACCCGCTGCTCGACCGGGTCATCGGCGACTACCGCAGCTGGTTCGCCGACGCCCGGCCGCTGATCACCCCGACGATGACCCAGGCCGGGCAGGAGCTCGGCCGGCAACAGCGGTGGGCCCAGACGGTCGCCGCCGGGCGCGTGCAGGCGTGGATCGAGGACGGGACGGTCGTCGTGCGGGCCGCCGACGGCGCGACCGAGGTACCGCTGACCCTCGGCCCCGGTGGGCGCGGTCCGGACGGCACGCCGTTCGGCGTGCCCTACGGAACCGGTCGCTCGGCATGGGCGCCGGTGGGCGCCGAGCAGCGGTTCACGGCCGAGGTGCGGGGGCAGGCATGAAAGTGGCGCTGGTGACGGAGGGGACCTACCCGGTCCACCCCGGAGGCGTGTCCACCTGGTGCGACCAGCTCGTGCGCGGGCTTCCCGAGGTGACGTTCGAGGTCGTGGCGCTGACGGGATCCGGTCGCGAGCCCGCAGACCACGTCCCGCCGTCGAACGTCGCGGCGGTCCGGCGCATCGGCCTGTGGGCCCCGCCCCCGCGGTCCCATCCGTTCACGCGCTCCGCGACCGAGATCTTCGCCGGTGCCTACACCCAGCTGTTCGAGTCGGTGCTGTGCGGCGGCCCGCAGGCCGCGGACTGGTTCGAGTCGGCACTGCAGACGATGCGGCTCCTCGCCGGCTACGGGTCGCTCGACGTCTGGTCGCGCACGCCGGTGCCGGGAATGGCCACCACGCCCGCGTTGACCCTCGCCGATGCGCTGGCCGTCACCGACCTCGTGGAGCACTTCCTGCGACCGCTGCAGCTCCCCGCCCCCGCCGCCGATCTCGTGCACGCCACCGCGAACGGCCCGTCGGTGCTGGTCGGGCTGATGGCGAAGTGGGAGGCCGGGACGCCGGTCGTGCTCTCCGAGCACGGCGTCTACCTGCGCGAACGTCTACTCGCGACCCGTCGGGAGGGCTACTCGAGGGCGATGCGGACGGTGCTCGTGCGGTTCTTCCACCGGCTGACCGAACTCGGCTACCGCCACGTCGACGCCGTGCTGCCCGTGAGCGACTTCAACGCGCGGTGGGCCGTCCGCGGCGGTGCACCGGCGGGGCGGGTCCGCACCCTGCACAACGGCGTCGACCCTGGCGACCTCCCGCTGCTGACCAACGAGCCCGTGGAACCCACGCTCGCCTTCGTCGGGCGGATCGACCCGCTCAAGGACATCGACACGCTCGTCCGGGCCTTCGCGTTGGTGCGCGGTCAGGTCCCGGCCGCCCGGCTCCGGCTCTTCGGCGGCGTGCCGACGGGCAACGAGGCCTACGCGGCGGAGATCCACCGGCTCGTCGACGACCTCGGGCTGGGCGCTGCCGTGACCTTCGAGGGACCGGTCTCACCGGTCACGCAGGCGTTCGCGGCCGGGCACGTCGTGGTGCTGTCCAGTCTGTCGGAAGGGCTGCCGCTGACCGTCATCGAGGCCGGGATGTCCGGCCGGCCCACGGTGGTGACCGACGTCGGCGGTGCCCCCGAGGCCGCCGGGCGCGGAGGACTGGTGGTGCCGCCCCGCGACCCGGCCGCGTTCGCCGCCGCATGCATCCACCTGCTGACCCACGACGGACGGCGCCGCGGGCTCGGCCTCGCCGGTCGGGCACACGCCCTCGCGCACTTCACGCTGGACCGGTTCCTCGGCGACATCCGGCAGGTCTACGCGGCGCACACCGTGGCGCCGGACGATCGGCGCGGCAGAGCGGGGGAGCGGCCCCTGCAGCGTGCGGAGGTGCGCCGGTCCGACGCGGAGCACGCGGACGTCCCGAGCCTCATCGCGGCCCGCGCATGACCCGGCATCGCGCCGAGCACGTCCTGCGCGAGGAATCGGCGCTGGCGGACGCGACGGCGTCGTCGGTGGACCCGATCGAGGCCGCCGTGGTGCTGGAGAGCGCCGGAATGAACGACCGGGTGGCGCGTGACCTGTTCGGCGCGCACGACGTCCTGATGCTCGCCGAACGCGTGATGACGCACGAGGGCCCCGATCGCCCGGTCGCCGACCCGGTCCCGGTCCGGCCGGAGAACGCCGGCGGGGCGGCCCGGCGCACGACGTTCTGGTTCCACCTGCGCGGTGTCCTCTACGCCGTCCCGGCGCTCGTCACGCTCACGCTGCTGCCGGCCGTCGATCCCGTCGAATCCGCACTCGTGCTCGGTGGCCTCGTCCTGAGCTGGGCGTGGTCCTATGGCGTCGCCGGCATCGCGTGGGCGCACCTCGGCAACCAGGACCCCGCGGGGGCGCGACGGTTCCTGCGGCGCGCGCTGATCGGCGGTGTGCTGCTGGCCGCGGTCGTCGCCACCGCGGTCGTCTACGCGGCCCTGATCGTCACCTCGACCCTGCAGGTCGACCTGCTGACGGTCCTGCTCCTCACCGGCCAGAGCACCTACCTCCTGGCCGCCGCCACCCTGCTCATGACCGGCCACGAGCTGCTGCTGCTCGTCGCGGTCTGCCCGGCGGTCGCCGCACTCGGGCTCGGGCTGACCGGAAGGATGCCCGCCGACGCCCTGCGCTGGGTCGGCGCCGGGGTGCTGCTGGCCGTGCTCTTCGCGCTCGCCGCCACCCGACGGGCGGCTCGACCGCGGCAGCGGCTGGGTGCCGCCGCATGGGCGACGGCCCTGCAGCAGTCCTGCTACGGGCTGCTCGTCGCCGTGGCGGTGCTGTTCCCGGCGATCAACGAGCTCGTGAACGACAACTACGACGCGCTCCCGCTGTCGGTCACGCTTGCGGCTCTGCCCCTCGTCGTCTCCATGGGGATCGCCGAGATCCTGCTGACCCGCTTCCGCTCGCGGATGTCGGCGCTGCTCGCCACCACGTCCTCGTCGGCCGCGTTCGCCCGGTCGGCCCGCCGCACCCTCCTGCGGTACGAGGTCGCATTCGCCGTGCCGCTGGCCGCCACGTCCGCGGCACTGGGCGTCGTCGTCGAGGGCGTGACGGGCACCCTGGACGCGCGGTACGGCCTGCTGGCCGGCGGCTACGTGGTGCTGGGCACGGCGATCTTCACCGCGATGCTGCTCAACCTCCTGGGCCGTGGCCGCCGGGTGCTGGCGACGCTCGCCGCGACCGTCGCGGCACTGGTCGCGTTCGAGGTCCACGCCGTGTCCGTGACGGCCACCGATACCGAGGCGCTGGCCTGGCTGGCGATCGTCGCGACGGTCACCCTCGTCGTGCACCTCGTGCTCGTCCGCCGGTACGTCGCCGTCCCGGTGAGCCACCGGTGAACGGCCGTCGACCGCGGAGCTGGCTCGTCGTGGCCTGTTGCTGCCTGCTGGCGCTCGTGAGCTGCGACCAGGAGGGGGTCGCCGGGACACCCGCCCGGCCGCAGGCCACGGCGAGCGCGCCGACCGTGCCGTGGCAGTACCAGCTGCAGGGCCCGGTCGACGCGGGCGTCGACGCGGGCACCTTCGTCGTCGACGGCTTCGACGTCGACGAGGCGACCGTCGCCGATCTGCACCGCCGCGGCCGCACCGTCGTCTGCTACGTCAACGCGGGCGCGGTCGAGAACTGGCGGCCCGACGCGGCGCGGTTCCCCGCCGAGGTCGTCGGCACCGAGCTCGACGGCTGGAAGGGCGAGCGCTGGCTCGACGTCCGCCGGCTCGACGTCGTGGTGCCGATCCTCGCCGAGCGGTTCGACATGTGCCGGCGGAAGGGGTTCGACGGGGTCGAGGCCGACAACGTCGACGGCTACACCCAGGACAGCGGCTTCCCGCTGACGGCCGACGACCAGCTGCGCTTCAACCGCGCGGTCGCCGCGCTCGCCCACGAGCGATCGATGACGATCGGACTGAAGAACGACCTCGACCAGGTCGCGGCGTTGGTGGGCGACTTCGACTTCGCCGTGAACGAGAGCTGCGTGGAGTACCGCGAATGTGAGGCGCTGACCCCGTTCACCGCACAGGGCAAACCGGTTCTGCACGTGGAGTACGACCTCGCCACGAACGCGTTCTGCCCCGTCACCGAACGTCTGGGATTCCGGTCGATCCGCAAGCCGCTCGACCTGGACGCCACCGTGCAGCCGTGCCCGGTCGGCTCCCGGTCCTGACGCAGTGGTCCTGATTCAGCGGCGGTCAGCCGGCCAGCGCCTGGACGACCGCGTCACGGGCCGGGCAGCGACTGTCGCCGCGCCACGTCGCGAGGAGCGGGAGCGTCGTCGCCGGCTCCAGTTCGACGACCCGGACCGCCCCGCCGACCGCGGATCCCGGTGCGTCGGTCACCAGCGCCACGTCGTCGTTGCCCAGCACGGCGGTGACCGGTGGCGTGCCCTGCACCGGATCCACGCGGTGCCGCGGTTCGACCCCGGCGTCGCGGCAGATCGCGAGCAGCAGATCGGCGTCGGCGGAATCTCCCGGGGCCGGCACGACGAGGGTCTCGGCGGCGATGTCGCGCAGGGTGAGGACCTCGCGCTGGGCAAGAGGGTGCTCGCGACGCACAGCCACCCGGAGCCGGTGCCGGGCCACGACGTGGCCGGCGAGCCCCGAGGCGGGTGACAGGGACCTGCGCAGCCCGAGGTCGATCGACCTGTCCCACAGGCGGTCGCTCAGATCGGTGGGGGGCACCTGGATCACCTGGATCGTGACGCCGTCCGGTGCCGCCCTGGCGGCCGCCAGGACCTCGGTGACCTCCACCCCGGTGACGGACGGGGTGTGGCCGATCCGCAGCAGCGCTCCGGTGCTCCGGTCGGCCTGCCGGGCCCGCTCGGCGGCCGTGGTCGCCGCCGCCAACAGCTGCACACCGTCGGCGTACAGCTGCCGACCGGCCGGCAGCAGCGCGACGCCGCGGCGGTCCCGGTGGAGCAGCACGACGCCGAGGTCACGCTCCAGCGCCCGGATCGACATGCTCAACGCCTGCTGGGACAGCTGGAGCCGGCGGGCCGCGCCCGTCATGGTCCGCTCCTCGACGACCGTGATGAAATGCGCGACCTTGCGCAGGTCGAGCTGCGTCACGGCGCCCCCTCAAGATCGTCGTCGGTGGCGATCACCGTGGCCCATCCGGCCCACCCGGGCAAGGCGGAACGGATCACGATTGGGCCCGTCCGTGGTGCCGCGGCCTTGATCGGGGGAGTTCCGCCGGCCCGCGATCTTTGGCAGGCTGCGGGAATGCAGGCTAGGGAGATCCGGCGGGCTTATCTCGACATGCTGGTCGCACACGGCCACGTGATCATCCCGCGCGCTCCACTGGTGCTGCGCGACGACCCCACGACGCTGTTCACCGGCAGCGGCATGCAGCCGTTGCTGAAGTACCTGCTCGGGGCAGACCACCCGTCGGGCAGCCGGCTCGGCGACGTCCAGCCGTGCCTGCGAGCGCAGGACATGAACGACGTGGGGGACAACCGGCACACCACCTTCTTCGAGATGCTGGGGAACTGGAGCCTCGGCGACTACTCGAAGTCGGTGCAGATCCCGATGCTGTGGCACTTCCTGACCGACCTCGTCGGCCTGCCTCCTGAGCGGATCTACGTGAGCGCCTTCATCGGCGATCCGGAGAACGGCATCCCGCGCGACGAGGAGAGCGCCGAGATCTGGACCGACCTGTTCCGGGCGGCCGGGATCAGCCACGAACGGGTGGACCTGGGCACCGAGGAGCACGGCAACGAGGTCGGCAACCAGGGCGCGCGCATCGCCTTCTACGGCCACAAGAACTGGTGGAGCCGCTTCGGCGGGCCCGACGAGATGCCGGTCGGCGACCCCGGCGGCCCGGACTCCGAGGTGTTCTTCCACTTCCCGCAGGTGCCGCACGACATCCGGTTCGGCCGCTTCCCCCACCAGAACTCCGACGGCGGCCAGTACCTCGAGATCGGCAACTCGGTCTTCATGCAGTACCGCAAGACCGAGACCGGGTTCGCCGAGCTGCCGCGGCACAACGTCGACTTCGGCGGCGGCCTCGAGCGCATCGCCGCCGCCTCGATCGACAACCCGGACGTGTACCGGATCGACCGCCTGTGGCCGATCGTGCAGGCCCTGGAGTCGATGTCCGGCAAGACCTACGACGAGGCGACGGTCGCGATGCGGGTGGTCACCGACCACCTGCGGGGAGCGGCGCTGCTGGCGGCCGACGGAGTGATGCCCGGGAACAAGACGCAGTCGTACGTGATGCGCCGGCTCGTCCGCCGGGGACTGCGCTACGCGCTCGAGCTTGATCTCACCGGTGGCCTCGCGGAGAAGCTCGTGCCGGTCGTCGCGGAGATCTACAAGGACGTCTATCCCGAGATCGGCGACCACGGCGACCACATCATCGCGGTGCTGAGCAAGGAGGAGCGCACCTTCGCCCGCACCCTGCGCAAGGGCCTCGGCCAGATGCGCCGGCGCGCCAAGGACGGCACGGCCCTGTCCGGGCAGGACGTCTTCGAGCTGCACGACCGGTTCGGCATGCCGGTGGAGCTGTGCGTGGAGGAGGCCGGCCGGATGGGGATGGCGCTGCGCCCGACCTGGCAGGCCGAGTACGACGACCTGATGGACGGCCAGCGGAACCGCTCGCACGAGGCCAGGGCGGCCGCTCAGGCGTAGCCGGCCGCTCGCCCGCGCGCGGTCAGGACGAAGCGCGCGTCAACCCGAGACGCGGCCCGAGCCATCTCAACGCCGGCAGGATGGCGGCCTCGGGCACCGCCCAGGAATGCCCCTGCCCGGGCACCGTCTCGGTGTGCACGGTCATGCCCGCCTTCTGGGCGGCCGCCGACACCTCGTTCATGGCGGGGAGGAACTCCCCGTCGTTGGCACCGACCGCGAAGAAGCCCCAGACGTCGGGATACCGGCGCTGGCTCAGGAGCGTCAGCGGCGTGAGCGCGTCGAACGCCGCGGTGTCGCCCCCGAAGGCCGTCTGGATGGTCTGGGTCCGGTCGGCGCTGATGGCGGGCTCGCGCTCACCCGAGATGTCGATGAACGACGGGTAGAGCTGGCTGTGCCGGGTCGCCATCTGGATGGCGCAGGTGCCGCCGTAGGAGAAGCCGCCGAACGCCCAGTGCGCGTGGTTCGAGTCCACGCCGAGCTCCGAGGTGATCCAGTTGGGCACGTCCTGCGAGAGGTAGGTGTCGGCCTTGGCCACGTTCGAGTCCATGCACATCGTGATGGTGTCGTTCGGGCCGTTGGGGTCGACCACCACCACGACCGGGGCGAGGCCGGCGTTCGCCGCGGCGAACTGATCCATCTGGGTCTGCAGGTTCCCGGACACGATCCAGTCCTGCGGGCCGCCGGGCTGGCCCGACACCAGGACGAGCACGGGGAGCAGGGGCGGCGACGGGTCGAAGTACGCGGCGGGCAGGTAGATGTAGGCGTCGCGGCCGGTGAAGCCGGAGACGGTGCCGGGGATGGGCGTCGTCAGGACCTGGCTCGTCCCGGTCGCCGGACCCGTCCAGCGGTCGACGACCGGTGTCGCGGCGTTGGCCGACGGTCGTTGGACGCTGCCGGTCAGCGGGCTGACGTCGCCGGTGCTGCCCGCGAGCGCGCCGAAGGTCGGGTACTCGGCGAAGTAGATGTTGATCTGCGACCCCGCGGCGAGCAGCACGGCGACGCCGCTGCAGATCGCCAGCACCTTCCGGCCGGCCGCCGTGCCGACGAGGTTGCCGACGGCCAGCACCACGGCGCCGGCGCCGAGCGAGATCCAGAACAGCACCACGGTGGGGAGCGTCTCGGGGAACAGGCTCAGGCCCCGGGTCAGCAGCCAGTTGAGCCCGAGGAACGTCACCACGGCCACCGCGACGGCGACGGCGAGCGTGACGATCGCGGTACGCCCTCGGCGGGCCAGCAGGATCAGCAGGGCGAACGCCCCGAGGATCAGGACGACGACGGGAACGGGACCGTCGATCACCGAGATGTCAGCCATGTTCCCACCGGAGCGCCGGACGCATGGTGATCACGGTGCCACGGGGGCGGACCGCTGGCACCATCCGACCAGATCTCGTGGTGGATTCGTGACGGTGGGCAATGAGCAGTAAGCAATGACCACTGCCGGGATCGAAACCACGGCTGCCCGTATGTGGTGGAGGACCCAGGAATTGAACCTGGCGAGGCGCCCCAAGTGCGCATCCCCCTCGGTCGTGCTGATCACACCGTAACCGACCGGCCCCCGCCCGGCAAGATCCGGTTCAGCCGGTCACGAGCCGGTCGACCACGGCCCTGATCGCCGAGCCGACCGCGGCGAGCTCGTCGAGGGTCAGCGCGGCGAGGCACACCCGGACGTCCCAGGTGAGGCCGCCGAACCCGGCGCCGGGCATCACCACCACGCCGTGGTCCCGGGCGAGCAGCATCGGGATGTCGCCGGGATCCGCGCGCTCGGCGAGCGCCGTCATGGCGTCGGCCCCGTGACATGCCGTCACCACGCCGGCAAGGTCGATCAGCGCGTAGTACTGGGCGTCGTTCCCGCCGGGCGGCTCGACCTCGAGCGGGCCCAGGAGCGCCCGGTGCCGGGCGGCGAGTTCCGTGCGGATCGCCGCGCGTTGTGCTTGCCCCTCCGGCATGAGATGGGCCAGCGCGAACAGCGTCATCTGCACCTGGTCGGGGGTCGCGAGGCCGGTGATGTTGTGCAGCGCGACCTCGCGGCTGTCGGCCACCAGCCGCGAGACGAACGGCAGCGCGGGGACGTCGGAGGTGATCGAGCCGTACCGGCGGCGGGCCGCCTCCTGGTCGACGTCGTCCTGCGCCGCGATCAGCTCGTCCGCGACCGTGTCGTCGCCGACCGCGACGAACCCCAGCCGGTTGCCGGTCGCCCCGAAGTTCTTCGAGAAGGAGTGCACCAGGATCACGTTGCGGGGCAGCTCGGCGAGGATGCTCCGGAAGCCGTCGACGAACGTGGCGTAGGCGGTGTCGGCGACGACGATCAGATCCGGGCGGTCGCGCAGCACCAGGTCGCGCAGCTGCGCCAGGCGGGCGGGCCGGATGGCACGGGAGTCCGGGTTGCCCGGGTTGACCACGAAGAAGGCCTTGATCCTGGGATCGCGCAAAGCCTCGAGGGTGTGCTCGTCGAACCGGTGATCGGCGTTGTGCGCCGAGCGCAGCTCCACGACGTCGAACCCGAAGTCCTCGAGCAGCGGGATCTCGAGGTACGGGGTGAAGATCGGCGTGGCGATGGCGATCCTGTCGCCGCGCCGGATCAGCCGGTTCTCCTGGAGCGTGCGGAACACGTACGCCATCGCGGCGGCGCCGCCCTCGGTGGCGAACAGTCGGAAGCGGCCGGGCGGTCCCGGCTCGGCACCCGCCACGTCGACGAGGTAGGCCTCGAGCACCCGCTCGACGTGCCGGAGGATCCGGTTCGGCGCGGGATACCCCGCCCCGAGCACGCCGCGCACGAGCTCGGCGACCCAGGCGTCGGCCTCGAAGCCCAGCTCGTCCTGGCCCCACTGCACGGCGTCGACGAGGAACCGTGCTCCCGGTGCCGGGTCCACGGCGAGCTCGGCGGCCAGTCTCGTGGCCAGCCCGTCCGCCGCCGGCGCGGTGCCCCAGTAGGGGTCGGCCGTGGTGATCGCGGACGTCGCGCCCGTCGCCCCCACCGCGAACTCGCCGAGCCGAAAGAAGGCGGCCCGCGGGGTGGTGACCGTCCAGTTCGGCTGGCCCCGCCCGCCGTCGAGCACGGGGTGACCGGACGCGCGCGCGGCCGCAGCGACCGCGCCCTGCAGTTCGTAGGTGTTCCGGGTCGTCGCGCCCTCGCCTCGCGCGCTCACCGCACACCCGCGTCGGCCTGCTCGCCGCGCGCCGAGAGGCCGGCGGCGAGCAGCTGACGGGGTGTGGCGTCGGGCAGATAGGCCCTGGTGAGGGCCACGCCGATCCGGGGGAGATCCGCCTCGTCGCGGAAGGCGAGGTGGATCGGCTCGTACCGGGGCGCGAACTTCGCCTTGAAGGCGTGCAACGAGCGGAAGCCGTAGAAGGGCTCGAGCGACGCACCGAGCTTGTCCAGCAGACGGTCGGTGCGGTCGAGCTCCTCGCCGGACTGCTCGCTGCGGGCCAGCGGTGCACCGGACAGCGAGACGAACTCGGCTCCGGTCTGCTGGAAGGACAGGCACGCCGACGCGATCATGAACTCCATGACGGACCGGAAGCCGTCGTCGCGGCGTCGCATCACGTCGAGGGTCCAGCCCCGCACCTGACCGCCCTCGGCGTACACCGGCAGCCACGAGGCCACCCCGTGGATGCTGCCGGTGTTGTCGATCGCCAGACCCACCTTCACCGCCGGGTCGAGGGCCTCGTCGACGCCGCCGAGGGTGAAGCCCATCTCCGGCAACCCCTTCTCCCCGACCCACTGCTCGGAGATCGCCCGCACCTGGGCGAGAACGGCGAAGGGCTCCTCGGCGAGGGTCGTCATCCGGAACGTGATCGACTCGCGCTTGGCCTTGTTCAGCGCCGACCGCACGTCCTGCCACTTCTTGCCCTTGAAGGCGAGCCCGGCCAGATCGATGATCGTGTCTTCGGCGATCTGCACGGTCCGCCAGCCCGCCGTCCGCGCGGCGTCGGCCGCGGCGTCGGTCACCGAGAACAGGCAGGGAGTGAGGCCGCCCTGCTCGGCGCGCCTGGTGAACTCGGCCACCGCGTCGGCGATCGTGCCGTCGGGCACCACCGGGTCCGACAGCGCGAGCGCGACGCCGGCGTGCCGCTCGTAGCCGACGTACCCGCGCCCGTCGGCCATGAAGTAGTAGCGCATCTCCGGCCACGTCGTCATCCACGACATGGTCGAGCCGCCGACGGCCATGAGCAGGGCGCGGGCGCGGGCCATGCTGTCGCCCTCCGCCGCCGCGACCCCACCCGGTACGCGACGCCGCAGCGGGACCCGGAACGCTCCTCGGTTGAAGACGAGCAGGCCGATCTCGCCGAGCCACAGCAGCGCGCTGCCGAGCAGCAGGGGAGCCCCGGTGGGGAGATTCCCGGTGAAGATGGCCACGAGTGCGAGCGCCGCGGCGCCGATGTTCAGCAGGCCGTAGAGGACCGTGAGCCACCATGCCCACTTCTTGCCCACCCGCAGCGCGTTGGCCACCACGGCGATGATCACGAGGTCGATGACGACGTCCGCCGTCGGACCGGCCAGCCCGGCCACGGAGCCGAACGGTCCGCGCCCGGGGAAGAGCAGCACCACGAGCTCCGTGAGGCCGAGCGCGATCAGACCGCCGAAGGCGAGCATGCGGGTCTCGCGACGCGTTCGTGGCCCGAATCCCGGTTCCACACCGAACAGCCGCTGTCCGACGAGGACCCCGATCACGACCGCGATCGCGTGGGCCACATCGGAGAGCGTGCCCTCGAACAGGAACGCGACGGTGACGTAGAACCACAGCGCCGCCCGCACCCGCAGCCGCCACGGTGAGCGCAGCGCGGCGGTCGTGACGGCGAGGACGGTGAGCGCCCCGGTGGTGAAGCCGACGTCGCGCACCTGCGTCAGGGCGACCGCCCACGGCCACGAGGTGGCCGAGAGCGCCCAGACCAGCAACGACGCCAGCAGGATCCCGCCGATCTCGCCGGCGACGGCGGCGACCGCGACGGCACGGGTGCCCAGCCGCATCTCGCAGGCGCCCACGATGATCGCGAACATGATCAGGCCGCTGAGGTACTGGCCGGGAGTCAGGTAGAAGAACCAGCCGGTCAGCAGCGTCCAGATCTTCCCCTCGCGCAGCCCCGGCAGGCCGTAGGCGACCTGGTGGAACCACGCCTCCCGCCAGATGGGGGTCCACACGGTGCGGGCGACGACGCCCACCACCAGCGTCACGACCACCACCGAGGCGGTGAACGGGATGCGCCGCAGTGCCTCTGGCAGTGCTGCGGTGAACCGCGACGCCCGCGCCTCGAAGGAGGCGTCCACCGCCGGTGCCGGCTGGGGCTCCGGGCGCGGAGCGGCGGTCGGCTCCGCGCGGGGCGCCGCCGGCGCGGGTTGTGCTGCGGCGCGGGGTTCCGCGACGGGTGTTGCCGGTGCCGGGGGTGGTCCTTCCGGCTTGCCACCGCCGCGACCGTCGTTCTCCGAGGTACCGCTGTCGACCATCCGCTCGGTCATCCCCGCCCCCTCACCGACTACGGGTGATCAGCTTTGCGTGCACCTGCCGATATAGCTACCCCTCGTCTCTTTCAGGTGCATTCCGGTGTGCTTTCCGGAGTGAGTGAGAACGGTGTCCCTGGACGGGAGTTCGGGGCTCGGGCACCATGCACACGATCAGCAGCGGACGCTGCGTCACGCGGGGTGCGGGGGGAGACCGTCATGACCGCTCATGGCGAGTACGGCGGCGGGCCACCTGGGGGGTATCCGGGCGGGCCGCCCGGTGGACCCCCTGGCGGGCCGCAACCCGGTGGCTCGGACCGCGTTCCGGTCGACGCCACCCGGCTCTGGGCAGGCGGGCTCGCCACGGCGGTCGTCGCCGCGCTGATCGCGCTCGTCGGCGTGCTGATCGTCCGGGCCGTCCTGCGGATCGCGCTGTACGCGCCCAAGGAGGCCGGGGCGCTCGGCGACGGCGACACCGTCGTCCTCTGCGTGGGCGCCGCGGCGGCCGCGCTCGTGGCGACCGGCCTGGTGCACCTGCTGCTCCTGGCCACCCCGCGGCCGTTGTCGTACTTCAGCTGGATCGTCGGCCTGCTCACGGCGGTCGCGGTGGTGATGCCGCTCCTGGCCGGCGTACCGCTGGCGATCGCCCTGGCCCAGTCGGTGATCCACCTCGTGATCGGCCTCGCGATCGGCAGCCTCGTCGGCGGTGCCGCGAGCAGCGCGATCCGGGTGGGCCGCGCGCCGTACCAGCAGCGCTACGCGGCCGAGTAGACGCACCGCGATGCACGGACCGGGGCGGCGGACCTGACCGCGGGGCCGGGGACCAGCCGCTCGTCGGGCGAGAACCTGTTCCGCGCCGCCCTGCTGGTCAAGGGGCTCGACGGTGCGGTGGAGCTCCTCGCCGCCCTGGCGTTGGCGTTCGGTTCGGCGCACCTGCTCGACGGGCTGGTGCAACTGGTCCTCGACCACCACCTCCTCGGCGGCCCGCACAGCGCGCTGGCCGAGCGGTTCGCGACGGGGGAGGAGCACCTCGTCGGCTCCGACCGGACCTTCGCGGTGGTGTACCTGCTCCTGCACGGGCTCACCAAGTGCGGCCTGGTGATCGCGCTGGCCCGGCGCGTGCGGCCGGCCTACCCGGTCGCGGTGGTGGTGCTGGGTGGGTTCGTGGGGTACGAGATCTACCGGGCCGTCCAGACAGGATCGGTGCTGCTCCCGGTCCTGGCCGCGATCGACGTGCTCGTGATCGTGTTGGTGATCCGGGAGTACCGCCGGCTGGGTCCGGTGCCCGAAGCAACGTGACGGTCCGGGCGAGGGACTGGAGTCCCGCCGGCGGTGAACGGGTCGTGGGTCGGGTTGCTGCCCGACTGGTGCTCCGTTCGCGGTGTCTAGGACGACGATCCGTGGCTGAGCGGAGCGGGAGTCGGGTTGGTGGGCGACTGGTGCTCCGCTCGCGGTGCTGGGGTCGACCCGGCGCGCGGGCGCGGCTGGTGAGCGAATCGTGGGTCGGGTCGCTACGCGACTGAAGGTCCGCTCGCGGTGTGGGGGAACCGGGCGGGGTCGGGATCCGTCTGGTTCCGCATGAATCTCGAGGGCCGTTCCGAGGGTCGGCGGCGGTGGCCGCCGGAATCCTGACCCGTGATCGTTTGTACGGACCGCGGTTCCGCCGACTGCTGCCCGACGTCTACGCCCCGGCCGCGGCCGAGCCGAACCTGTTGCTGCGGTCGCGGGCCGCCGCCGTGTACGTCGGCGCGCGCGGAGTGCTGGTCGGGTACTCGGCCGCCGAAGTGCTCGGTGCGTCGTGCGCGCCGGCGGACGCACCGGCGGAGGTCACCGCTACGGGCTGCCGCCGCCGCAGTTGCAGTTCCCGGTGGGCCCGTTCCTGCTCGACCTGGCCTATCCCGAGACCGGCTGGCGATCGAGTACGACGGCCGAGGGCACCGCACCGCCGAGCGAGCGATACGCGACCTGCGTCGGGAGGCCTACGTGACCCGGCGCGACTGGGACGTGCTCCGGCTCGGTGCGGGCACGGTGTTCAGCCCGCGGGAGGTGGCGATCCGGGTGCACCGCGAACTCGTCGCCCGAGGCGCAGTCGACCCGACGCCGATCGGTCCGCCCCGCTGGTGACCCACCCGGCTACCGCGTGCCGATCCGCCCCAGCACCACCTCGGCGATGTGCGCCAGCGTCTCCACCTCGTCCGCGTCGAGCCCGTCGAACATCGCCGAACGGACGGTCTCGACGTGCGGGGGGGCGGCCTGCTCGATCGCGCGGCGGCCCTCCGGGGTCAGGGCGACGAACGCGCCCCGGGCGTCGTCCTCGCACTCCTGGCGCTCGATCAGGCCCCGCCGCTCCATCCGGGCCAGGTGGTGCGACAGGCGGCTCTTCTCCCACTGCACCGCCTCCGCGAGCTCGCGCACCCGCGCGCGCCCGTCCGGGACGTCGGTCAGTGCCACGAGCACCTCGAAGTCGGCCAGCGACAGGCCGGAGTCGGCCTGCAGTCGGCGGTTGAGGTGGGCCTGGAGCCGGCCCTGCATCGCCAGGTATCCGCGCCATGCCCGCTGCTCGCGGTCGTCGAGCCAGCGAGGATCGGTCATGGGAAGGAGTCTACTCCAGTTCGTTGACGCGTCATCAACGCTATGGGTAGGGTCGGTGACGCGTCAACGACAAGGGAATAGCTCGGCGAGGCGGGCGTTGAACGAGCTAGTTGACGTATCAACTACCGGAGGTTGTCATGCAGTTCGGGGTCTTCTCGGTCAGCGACATCACGACCGACCCCACGACCGGCCGCGCCCCCACCGAGGCGGAGCGGATCAAGGCGGTGCTGCGCATCGCGGAGAAGGTCGAGGAGGTCGGGCTCGACGTCTTCGCACTGGGCGAGCACCACAACCCGCCGTTCTTCTCGTCGTCGCCCACCACCACGCTGGCCCACGTCGCCGCGCGTACCGAGCGGCTGCAGCTCTCGACGGCCACGACGCTCATCACCACGAACGACCCGGTGAAGATCGCCGAGGACTACGCGATGCTGCAGCACCTGGCCGACGGCCGGGTCGACCTGATGATGGGCCGCGGCAACACCGGCCCCGTCTACCCCTGGTTCGGGCAGGACATCCGCGACGGCATCCCGCTCGCGATCGAGAACTACGCGCTGCTGCGCCGGTTGTGGCGCGAGGACGTCGTCGACTGGGAGGGCAAGTTCCGCACGCCGCTGCAGGGCTTCACCTCGACGCCGCGCCCCCTCGACGGGGTTCCGCCGTTCGTCTGGCACGGCTCGATCCGCAGCCCGGAGATCGCCGAGCAGGCCGCGTACTACGGCGACGGCTTCTTCCACAACCACATCTTCTGGCCCAAGCAGCACACCCAGCGGATGGTCGACTTCTACCGCCGCAGGTTCGAGCACTACGGCCATGGCCAGGCGGACCAGGCCATCGTCGGTCTCGGGGGACAGGTGTTCATGCGGAAGAACAGCCAGGACGCCGTCCGGGAGTTCCGGCCCTACTTCGACAACGCGCCCGTTTACGGGCACGGCCCGTCGCTGGAGGATTTCAGCCGGGAGACGCCGCTGACGGTCGGCAGCCCGCAACAGGTCATCGAGCGGACGCTCGGTTTCCGCGACTACGTCGGCGACTACCAGCGCCAGCTGTTCCTGATCGACCACGCCGGACTGCCGCTCAAGACCGTGCTCGAGCAGCTCGACATCCTGGGTGAGGAGGTCGTGCCGGTGCTGCGCAAGGAGTTCGCCGCGCTCAAGCCCGCGCACGTTCCCGACGCCCCGACGCACGCCTCGCTCGTCGCTGCGCAGGGCGGCGCGCACGACGCGACCGTCCACGCCCCGGCGGACCCCATGGAATCGAACGAGGTCACCGGACAGGTCGTGAACGCATGAGCACCCGCACCCTCGCCGTCGTCAGCGCCGGGCTGTCGGTCCCCTCGTCGACCCGGCTGCTGGCCGACCGGCTCACCGCAGCGACCGTCGACGCGCTGCGCGAGCGCGGTGCCGACGCCACCGTCGAGGTCGTGGAGCTGCGCGAGCACGCCCGCGACCTCGCCGACAACCTCGTCACGGGGTTCGCGAACACGAGCCTGCGCGAGGCGCTCGACACCGTCACCGGGGCCGACGGCCTGATCGCCGTCACGCCGATCTTCTCGGCCTCGTACAGCGGCCTGTTCAAGACGTTCTTCGACGTCGTCGACAAGGACGCCCTGACGGGCAAGCCCGTGCTCCTGGGCGCGACCGCCGGGACTGCCCGGCACTCGCTCGCACTCGAGCACGCCCTGCGGCCGCTGTTCGCCTACCTGCGCACGGTCGTCGCGCCGACCGCCGTCTTCGCGGCGGCGGAGGACTGGGGAGCAGGGGACGCGACGAACCGCGACCTCGTCCGGCGCATCGAGCGCGCCGCCGGCGAGCTCGCCGACCTCGTCGCGCAGCGACCGGCGGCCGCCGCGGCCGACCCGTTCGCGAGCGCGATGCCGTTCGAAGCGCTGCTGCGCGGCGCCTGACCCGATCCGACCCGAGAGGACCCTGCGATGGCCGTCACCGACCCCGCGACCCGCGAAGCCGAGCGCACCCGCATCCGCGACGCCTACCTGAAGCCGCTCGACGAGCGGCCGCAGTCGACCGCACGCGGGCTGCACCACACCGCGCTGATCAGCAGCGACGTCGAGCGGACCGTGCGCTTCTACCAGGACGTGCTGGGCTTCCCGCTCACGGAGCTGATCGAGAACCGCGACTACCCGGGCTCCTCGCACTTCTTCTTCGACATCGGCAACGGCAACCTCGTGGCCTTCTTCGACTTCCCGGGCCTGGACGTCGGTCCCTACGCCGAGGTCCTCGGCGGCCTGCACCACATGGCGATCAGCGTCGCGCCCGACCGGTGGCAGCAGCTCGTCGAACGGTTGACCGAAGCCGGGGTGCCGCACGAGGTGCACAGTGAGGTGTCGGTGTACTTCCGCGACCCCGACGGTGCGCGCATCGAGCTGATCTCCGACCCGCTCGGCGAGATGTACGGCCAGCACGTGCTCTGACGACGCTGCCGGTCACCCGCTCGGCCGCGACTGCGGCGGCCGGGGAGCGTCGAGGGCGAACACGATCCCGAGCAGGCGCACGGCGAAACAGGCCGTCGCGGCCACCGCCGCGGCGGCCAGGCCGTACATGTCCAGCCGGCTCGCGGCGACGGTGACCGCGGCCCCGATGAGCGCGGGAATCGCGTACAACCCGCTGTGCAGCACAGCGGGTATCCGCCCGATCAGGACGTCGCGCACGGTGCCGCCGCCGACCCCGGTGACCGCGCCGAGGATGATCGCCTGACCGGCTCCGAGCCCGAAGTCGAGAGCCTTGCTCGCCCCCGTCACGGCGAAGAGGCTCAGGCCCGCCGCGTCGAGCAGGTTGATCGGCAGGTTCAGCCTGTCCAGCCCGCGAGGAAGGGCGAACGCGATCAGCCCGCCCGCCGTGGCGACCGCGAGGTAGCGCCAGTCGTCGAACGTGGCCGGCGGCACTGCCCCGATGACGAGGTCGCGCAGGATGCCGCCGCCGAGTGCAGTGATCATCCCCAGGGTCACGACGCCGACGATGTCGAGCCGCGCCGTCCGTACCGCGGTCAGCGCACCGTTGAGGGCGAACACGAACGTCCCGACGAGGTCGAGGACGAGCTGCAGCGTCGGTGACATGGGCACCGGCACTGCCTACCCGACCTCGGGGCCGGTGTCGTCGGACGCGCTCCGATACGCGCAGGGACGGGCGGCGCGTTAGCGTCACTCGTGGCCAGCTCCAACGTCGAGGCAGCCGACCTGCACCTCTACTTCGATCCCGTCTGCCCGTTCTGCTGGCTGACCAGCAAGTGGGTGCGGATGGTCGCGGCGCGGAGGCGGTACCGCGTCGACTGGCGCTTCATCTCGTTACGGCTGGTGAACAGCCACGTCGACTACGCCGCGCACTTCCCGCCGGAGTACGAGGCCGGCCACACCGCAGGCCTGCGGCTCCTGCGGATGACAGCGCGGACGCGGGCCGAGCACGGGCGCGAGGCGGTCGGACGGCTCTACGAAGCGCTGGGCGCGCGGATCTTCGACGGCGAGTTCGTCCCCGACGCTGCCGACGACCACGCTCGGCGAGGCACCCGGGCGTTCGTCGAACCCGTGCTGGCCGAGGCGGGACTGCCGGCGCGCCTCGCCGACGCCCTGGACGACCCCGCGTGGGACGCGGTGGTGCAGGCCGAGACCGACGAGGCGCTCGCGCTGACCGGCAAGGACGTCGGCACGCCGATCCTGCATTTCGAGCCCCCGGACGGGGCCGCCTTCTTCGGCCCGGTGATCAGCCGCCTGCCGTCGGCGGACGAGGCCGAGGAGCTGTGGAATCACGTGGTCGGCCTCGCCCGGTTCCCCGGCTTCGCGGAGTTCAAGCGCAGCCTGCGCGAGCTGCCCCAGCTGCGCGCGCTGGGCGTCGCCGAGGGCGAGGTCGGCGTGGTGCAGGAGTGGGAGGCGGGCAGCCGGCGGTTGAAGGGCGACCGATGATCACCCTGCTGGAGAACAAGGTCGTGTTCGTCAGCGGCGGGAGCCAGGGCCTCGGCGCGGCCGTCGCCCGCGCTGCGGTGCGCGAGGGCGCCGCGGTCGTCGTGACGGGGCGCCGTCCGGAGGTGGGGGAGAAGCTCGTCGGCGAGCTGACCGAGCAGGGGCACACGGCGCGCTTCGTGCAGGCCGACATCGCCGACGTCGGGCAGGCCCGGTCGGCGGTGGCGGCGGCCGTGGCCGAGTTCGGGCGGATCGACTGCCTGGTGAACTCCGCCGGCCTCACCTCGCGCGGAACGCTGCTCGACACGACGCCGGAGCTGTTCGACGAGCACGTCGCGGTCAACCTCCGCGGCCCGTACTTCACGATGCAGGCCGTCGTCGCCGACATGGTCCGACGCAAGGCACCCGGGACCGTCGTCAACATCATCTCGATCTCCGAGCTCGGCGGGCAGCCCTACCTGTCGCCCTACGTCGCGGCGAAGTCCGGGCTCGCCGGCGCGACCCGCAACGCCGCGTTCACGCACCGGTGGGACCGGATCCGGATCAACGGCCTCGACATCGGGTGGACCGAGTCCGAGGGCGAGGACGCGACCCAGCGCCGGTTCCACGGTGCCGGCGACGACTGGCGGGAGAAGGCGGCCGCGTCGGTGCCGATGGGCAAGCTGGGCCAGGTCGACGAGATCGCCGACTTCGTGGTGTTCCTCCTGTCCGACCGCAGCGGCGTGGTGACGGGGTCGGTCATCGACTGGGACCAGACGGTCGTCGGCGCCTGGGAATGACCACGCCCGACGAGTGGCCCGCGTCCCGTACTGGTCTACCTGGTGCGCGGGATGACGGGACGCATGATCGGGTCGAGCGCGACGGTGCCGGCCGCCCAGACCGCGGCGACCACGACGGCCATCGCCCACAGCTGCGTGTAGGCCGCGCCGGTGAACAGCGGGAACAGAACCGAGCTCGCGGTGTCGACCGTGCCGTGGAAGAGGGTCACGAGCAGCACGCTGCAGTGTGTGCGCAGGTAGAGCCACGTGTGCAGCAGCGAGAGCGGCACGATCCACAGCAGGAACAGCAGCGGCGGACGCTGCGCGGTCGACGGCCCCGCCACGAACGCCGGGAGATGGAACAGGAACCAGACGGGCGCGATCAGCAGGCTCGCGACGACAGGGCGGAACCGGGGGAGCAGCCGGGGCAGGAGGAAGCCGCGCCAGCCCAGCTCCTCACCGAGCGGTCCGCCGACGACGGTGCGCACGAGGAAGAGCATCGGCAGGAGCGACCACGGCGGGAACGTCACCGGTCCGGCGAGCGGCGCGCCGAGGGCGCGGTTCAGCAGCACGGAGAGCCCGATCATGGCGATCGGGCCCAGCAGTGCCACCGCGTACCAGACCGGTCGGACGCGCCAGCGGACGAGCTGCAGCAGCAGCGCCTTCACGTCCCGTCGGCCGCAGGCCACGGCGGTGAGGATCACGGCGGCGAGTGTCGGCCCGATCGGCAGCAGCGGCGCGCTGTCCGGGTTGAGCAACGTCAGTGGCCATGGCCACCACGACGCCGCCAGCGCGACCACCACGAACGCGACGAGCTGGCGGCGAGTGGTCCAGCGCCTACTCGTCTCCAGACCCTCGGACATCGCGTCCACCTCTCGCGCGGGTGCAGAAGGCCGACGCTAGAGCCCGGACGGGACCCGTGAACCGGCCGAACCGCCGAAACCCGATGGGCCGACGGGCGTTTCAGTCCCTGCCGGGCCGCGGCGTCAGCGCCGGGGTCTTGTCCGTCTCGAGGATCGACGCCGCCGACCCGACGATCTGCGGGTCGGGCTCGCCGACGATGTCGTGGTCCTTGTCCGGGTAGTCGAAGCGGCTGAGCACCAACCGCATCGCCTCCAGCCGGGCGCGCTTCTTGTCGTTGCTCTTGATCACCGTCCACGGCGAGTCGGCCGTGTCGGTGTAGAAGAACATCGCCTCCTTGGCCTCGGTGTACTCGTCCCACTTGTCGAGCGACTCGAGGTCCATCGGGCTGAGCTTCCACTGCCGCACCGGATCGACCTGGCGGATGACGAACCGGGTGCGCTGTTCGGAGCGCGACACCGAGAACCAGAGCTTGATGAGGTGGATGCCGCTGCGGACGAACATCCGCTCCAGCTCCGGGGCCTCACGGAGGAACTCCATATAGTCGCGGGCCTCGGCGAAGCCCATCACCCGCTCGACCCCGGCGCGGTTGTACCAGCTCCGGTCGAACAGCACGATCTCCCCGGCGGCCGGCAGGTGCGCGATGTAGCGCTGGAAGTACCACTGGGTCGACTCGCGCTCGCTGGGCTTCTCCAGCGCGATCACCCGCGAGCCGCGCGGGTTGAGGTGCTCGGTGAACCGTTTGATCGTGCCGCCCTTGCCCGCGGCGTCGCGGCCCTCGAAGAGCACGACGATCCGCTGGCCGGTCTCCTTGACCCACGACTGCAGCTTCAACAGCTCGATCTGCAGCAGCCGTTTGGTGTGGTCGTACTCGTCGCGCGACATCCGGTGGTCGTAGGGGTAGTCCTCGCGCCAGGTGTCGACGGGCGAACCGTCCGCCCCGACGAGTATGGGGTCGCCGTCGTCGTCCTCCTCGACGGTCAGGCCGGTGAGGTCTTCGAGGTCGATGGAGATGCCCGATTCGTCCGTCTTGGTGCCCACGGGCCGGGTGTTCCCCTCGTCCCCTCCAGGGCAACCACGTTTCCGGAGTCCGGAAGCGCGACCTCTACTGCGCCCATCGACGGTCGGCGGTGAAGCCGACCGACATCGACACGTGGTGACCCGCCACGGCGAGTCGCCGCTCGAGTTCGGCGCGGGCAGCTGCGGGTGCTGGCCGGTTCGCGAACTCGTGCGCCTGCGCGCGGAGCGCCTCCGTCGTCTGCCGGGTGACGTGCGGGCGGCGAGGCATCACGACCGTCGACGACGAGGACCTCGGCCCGCTGAAGATGCAGAACCTGATCTTCCGGCTGGGTGACACCCCCGGTGGGATCCGCTGGACCGGCAGACGGCTCGGCCAGGACAACGACGCGGTCTACGCCGAGCTCGGGGTCGACGCCGAGCGGCTGGCCGTGCTCCGCGAGAAGGGTGTCGTCTGATGGAGCCGGTGAGACGGATCGCAGCTATCTGTTCGCTCCCGGGCACAGCGCCAAGCTGCTCGACCGGGTGTTCACGGCCGGGGCCGACGCACTGATGCTCGACCTCGAGGACGCGGTGCCGCCGCAGCACAAGGCCGAGGCGCGCCGGATGGTCGCCGCCGCGCTGGCCGACCCGGCGGCGCCGGCGCGGGCCTGGGTGCGGGTCAACGCCGCCCGCACCAACATGTGCGCGGCGGACCTGGACGCGGTCACCGAGCACGCCTACGGCATCCGCTTCCCCAAGACGGAGTCGCCCGACGACGTGGCGTGGGTGGCGGCACGGGCGCCGGGCCTGCCGATCATCTCCGCGATCGAGAACGCGCGCGGGGTGCTGGCCGCCCAGGAGATCGCGGCGGCGCCGGGCGTGCGCCGCCTGGCCATGGGCGGGGTGGACCTGCAGCGCGATCTCAACACGAGCGGCGGCAACGCCCAGACGGCCTACGTCCGCAGCCACCTCGTGGTCTGCTCGCGCGCGGCGGGGATCGAGCCGCCGATCGACAGCGTGTTCCCGCGGCTCTCGGACGACGCCGAACTGCGGTCCCAGGCCGAGTTCGCACGGTCGCTGGGCTTCTCCGGCAAGTCCGCGATCCACCCACGGCAGCTGCCGGTCCTGCACGAGGTGTTCACGCCGTCGGAGCGGGAGGTCGCGTGGGCACAGGAGGTGCTGGAGGCGTTCGACGCCGCAGGCGGGGCGGCGCTGCGGCTGCCCGACGGCGAGTTCGTCGACCTGCCCGTGGCGCAGCGGGCGCGGCGGGTGCTGCAGATGGCGGAGGCCGTTCCGCGCGTGCTCGCCGGGGCACCGGTGAGCCGCGCACCCTGTGTGGCCCGCACACCCGCCACAGCGGTTGCGAGGATCCGAATACCTCTGTGAAGTGCGGAAACCGCCCCGCGTGCCGCCGCCGAGGTCGTAGCGTCCGGCGCCATGAACGGATTCGAGGTCCCGGTCGAGGTGCTGCGCGAGGCCGGCCGGGCGGGTGCCCCGGTGGCCGACGGCCTGGCCGTGCTGCCACTGGAGGAGGCCGTCGCGGCAGTCGGGACGGCACTGCCCGGTGGCGCGGCAGGCGCTGCGGCGGCCACGCTGGCCGTGGCGTGGGGGGCGCGGCTCACGGCGGCGACGGATGCGGTGGCGCGGCAGGCCGGGGCGCTGCAGATCGCGGCTGACGGCTACCACGCGGCGGAGCGCAGGGCGGTCGCGTCGCTGGTGGGGGAGCAGTGACGGCGGCCGCCCTGGGGCAGGTGCGGCGGTGGTCGGCGGCCGGACTGGACGCCGTGGCTGTCCGGCTCGAGGCCACCGGCCGGGCACTCGCCACCATCTGTGAGGCACTCGAGCGGGCCCGGCCGCCGGACGCGTGGCGCGGTGCCGCCGCGGATGCGGCTCGTGCCGGCCACGAGCGCGTGGCGACCCTGCTGAGGATGCTGGCGACCGACGTCGTCTCGGTGCAGGCCGGGGCCCGTGCCGCGTCCGACGCGGTCGGCGGGATCCAGGCAGCCCTCGCCCAGGCCCATGATCTCGCCGACGCGAACGGGTTCACCATCGCGGCCGACGGCACCGTCGCCGACACCGCGCTGTCGGGCCCCGGTACCGCCGACACCAGGCCGGCGGTGCAGGCCGAGATCGTGGACCGCGTCGAGCAGGTGCTGCGCGCGTCCGCGGTGCTCGACGCGGACCTCGCCGCGTTGCTCATGGCCGTCGCGCAGAGCGGAGCGGACCCGGCCGCCTCCACCGGGTCGTCCGCCGCCGCGATCGGTGTGGTCGCGCCGCCGGACGGGACGCCCGCAGACAGCGCAGGCTGGTGGTCCGCGCTGTCCCCGGCGGCACAGCGCACGGTCGTCGCCGAGCATCCCGAGTGGGTCGGGAACCGCGACGGCCTCCCGTCCGCGGTCCGCGACGAGGCGAACCGGGCCCTGCTCGGCGCGCAGGTCGCCCGGCTCGACGCCGACCTCCGGTCGGTGCGGGCGCGCTACGACGCGCTCACGGCCGCGGGGCCGGCCTCGCTGGAGGCGGTGTGGCTCACCGAGCGCAACAATCTGCTCGGCCGGCTCGGCGAGCTGCACCGGCGTCGGCAGGTGCTCGACGCCGTCCGCGCGACGATCTCCGGCTCCGACCGTCGGCTCCTGCTGCTGGACCTGGACCTGGCGCGCCCCCGGGCCGCGGTCGCGGTCGGTGACGTCGACGCCGCCGAGCACGTCGCCGTGCTCACCCCCGGATTCGGCAACACCGTCCGGGGTGACCTCACCGGGGTGGCCGATCAGGCGGACGCGCTGCGTGCTCGGTCGCTCGCCGCGCTGGACGGCGCCGGCCGCCACGGCGAGTCCGTCGCTGCGGTGGCCTGGCTGGGCTACGACGTGCCGGTCGGGCTGCTCGGCGTCGGCACTCCGGACGCCGCCCGCGCGGGTGGCGCGGACCTGGCCCGCTTCTACGAGGGGGTCGACGCGTCGCGGCGCACCGATCCGCACCTCACCGCGCTCGGCCACTCCTACGGATCCCTGACCACCGGCTACGCCCTGCAGCAGGCCGTCGGGGTCGACGACGCCGTGCTGTTCGGATCGCCCGGCATCGGGATCGACCACGTCGACGCTCTCCACGTGCCCGCCGACCACACGGGGGTCGTCGAGGCGTCGTGGGACCCGGTCGCGGACCTCGGGTGGTTCGGCGACGACCCGAACCGGCTCGAGGGTGTCACCGGGTTGTCGGCCCGCGCCGCAACGTTGCCCGACGGCACCGCCTCGGCGGGCTCGGTGCTGCACGCCCAGTACCTCACCCCGGGCTCGACCAGCCAGTACAACATCGCCGCGACCGTCGCCGGGTTGGCCGAGCAGCGGATCCTCGACCACGGGCTCGGCGTGGGCGACGTCGTGCGCGGCGCACTCGACGGGCGGTCGGGCTCGTGACCGGCGGCGGCCGCCGGTCAGGCCGAGGTGGCGCGGTGCTCCCGGGGGCTCACGCCGCGGGCCCGCTTGAAGGCCGTGCTCAGCGCGAACGGGCTGCTGTACCCGACCCGGCGGGCGACGGCGGCCAGCGTCGTGTCCGGGTCGCGCAGCAGGTCCGCGGCGAGCGCGAGGCGCCAGCCGGTCAGGAACTGCATCGGCGGCTCGCCCACCAGCTCGGTGAAACGGCGCGCCAGCGTCGCGCGGGAGACGCCCGTCGCCGCGGCGAGCGAGCCCACCGTCCACGGCCGCGCCGGGTTGTGGTGCAGCAGTTGCAGCGCCCGGCCGACGAGCGGATCCGCGTTCGCCGCGTACCAGGCGGGCGGTTCCGCGTCGGGGCGGGCGAACCACGCGCGCAACGCGCTGATCAGCAGGAGGTCGAGCAGCCGGTCGAGCACCGCTTCCTGGCCCGGCTCGTCGCGCCCGATCTCGGCGGCCAGAAGTGCGGCGATCGGCGAGTTCCACTCGGCCCGCGGCAGCACGAGCGCGGGCGGCAGGGCGCGCAGCAGCCGCGCACCGACCTCACCGTCGAGGGCGTACGCGCCGGTCAGCAGCGTCGCCGAGCCGCTCGGATCGTTCCCCCAGGTCCGCACACCGAGGCTCATGAGGTCCGCGAGGTGGTTCCCCGCCGCGTCGCGGCAGTCGCCGCCGGGACCGATGAAGAGCGTCGGGGCGCGGTCGGGCCGGTCCGCGACGACGTAGTGATCGGGCCCGCAGGTGACCACCGTGTCGCCGAGCGCCAGCTCGACCGGCCCGTCCATCGCCGGGTGGACGAACCACGCCTCGCCGTCGAGGACGGTGAAGACCGCCAGAGGTGCCTCGTCCGCGATCCGCAACGACCACGGCGGATCGAGCACGACCTTGAGCAGGAAAGCGCCTTGGGCGCGCGGCCCGTCCAGCAGCCCGGCGAGAGCGTCCACACGCGACAGCGTAGACGCTCGCGCATGTGGTCGAGGCTCTGTGCGATGGTTCCTCTCACATACTTGCTGTTGACTCGACGCCATGACCACGGGCTGGGCGACGGCGACACTCATCGGGGCGACGATCACGAACGGGCTCATGGCCGGTCTGTTCGCCGCGTACTCCTACGCGGTGATGCCGGGGCTGGCCAGGGCCGGCGACCGGACGTTCGTCGAGGCGATGCAGCAGACGAACGCGGCGATCCTCAACGGCTGGTTCGGGATCTGCTTCGGCGGAGCACTGATGTTCGCCGCCGCCGCGGCGGTACTGCACCTCGGGCGGCCGGGGCTGCCGTGGATCGTCGCCGGGCTGGTGTTGTACGCGGCCGTGCTGGTGATCACCCTCCGGATCAACGTGCCGCTGAACGACCGCCTCGCCGCAGCGGGCGATCCCGCCACCCTCGCGGATCCCGCAGCGGTCCGTGCGGCGTTCGAAGGCGTCTGGGTGCGGTGGAACATCGTGCGCGCCGTGTGCTCGACGGCGGCATTCGGCTGCCTGGTGGGGGCGTTGGCGGTCCGTGGCCCGGCATGATCGACGTCGCTGGTGTCCATCTCACGTGCGGGAGCGACGATGAGGGTGCTCGTCACCGGGGCGACGGGCTTCGTCGGGTACGCGGTGGCCGCCCGGCTGTGCCGCGACGGCCACGAGGTGTGGGGGCTGGCGCGGTCGGGCGGCCGTCTGCCCGACCGGGTGGGCCGGATCGTCGGCGACGTGCGCGACGACGCGGCGGTCCGGGCGGCGTTCATGCAACGGTTCGACGCCGTGTGCCACCTCGCCGCGCTGGTGCGGGTGCGCGACTCGCGGGCCGACCCCGTCGGGTACTGGCGGACGAATGTCGGCGGCACTCTCGCGGTGCTGCAGGCGCTCGCGGCGCAGGGGGGCCCGCCCGCGCGGCTGGTCGTGGCGTCGACCTGCGCCGTGTACGGCGAGCCGGGCGCGGCTTTGATCACCGAGGATGCGCCCACGCAGCCGACGCATCCGTACGGCGCGAGCAAGCTCGCCGCGGACCGGGCGGTCGCCGACCTGGCCGACACCGGGGTGATCGGTGCGGTGAGCCTGCGGGCGTTCAACGTCGCCGGCGGCCTGCCCGGGCACGGCGACCGCGACGAGACACGCCTGGTAGCGAAGGCCGTCGCCGTCGCGCGGGGGCGGGCGGCGGAGTTGACCGTGAACGGCGACGGGAGCGTGGTGCGCGACTATCTGCACGTCGCGGACATGGCCGACGCGTTCGCCCTGGCTCTCGACGCGTGCCGCCCGGGCCACTGGACCGTCTACAACGTCGGCTGTGGCCGGCGGAGCACGATCATGGACGTCGTCGCCGCGGCGGAGGCGGTGGCCGGCCGCCGACTCCCGGTGCGCCACCTGCCACCGGCGGCCGAGCCCGCCGAGCTGCTCGCCGATGCGAGCCGGATCCGCACCGAGCTCGGGTGGCGCCCGGAGCGGTCGGAGCTGCGGCGGATCGTGGCGGACGCGTACGCCGCCGACGAAGAGGGTGAACCTGCGCCCCACCCCGCGGGATGAGCCCGTGCGGCGAACGGCGACGGCGCCGTAAAACGATCGGCGAATCGGGGATTCATCGACCACTTTCGGGGCACCTGCTCCGCCGTCGGCAGGGACGCTGCCGGCGGGACCTCGAGGCCGGGCACGCGACTGCCGGCGTCGACGAAGGGAGTACGGATGTACCGCCACGTCCGCGAACTGCAGTTCACGTCGAAGCCCGAGAAGCCCGATGCGCTGTTCGCGATGAAGTTCCAGGAGATCCTGGGCGGCCAGTTCGGCGAGATGACCGTGATGATGCAGTACCTGTGGCAGGGCTGGAGCTGTCGCGTCCCCGGCAAGTACAAGGACATGATCATGGACATCGGAACGGAGGAGATCGGCCACGTCGAGATGCTCACCGTCATGCTCGCCCGGCTCCTCGAGGGCGCTCCCGGCGAGACGACCGAGAAGGCGGCGGCCGCGAACCCGGTGCTCGCTGCGGTGCTCGGTGGGCAGAACCCGCAGCACGCCATCGTCAGCGGCGGGAACGCCATGCCGACGAACAGCCAGGGCGTGCCGTGGAACACCGGCTACATCGTCGCCAGCGGGAACCTGCTCACCGACTTCCGCTCCAACGCGGCGGCCGAGGGGCAGAGCCGGCTGATGACCAGCCGCATCGCGAACATGACCGACGACCGGGGCGTCAAGGACATGCTCGCGTTCAACCTCGCCCGCGACACCTACCACCAGCAGCAGTGGCTCCTCGGCATCGAGCAGCTGCAGATGGACGGCTTCACCGACGGGGTGATCGAGCACTCCAACGGGGAGTGGGAGAATGCGGACGCCGCGCATGTGTTCTACACGTCCACCCCGGGGAGCCGGGCCGGTGAGGGCTTGTGGGCGACGTCGAACAGCCTGATCGACGGCCAGCCGTTCCGCACCGAGCCGCTGGAGCCGTTGACCGACGACACCGGCCTGCTGCCGCCGCCGGACCCGAAGCAGTTCGTCACCTACGACGGCAGCCAGGGCCCCGCCAAGCCGGGCGACGCGCGTGGCGCCTACGCCCAGGGTGCGCAGAACGTCGTGGGCAAGCTCAAGGACGCGTTGACGCCGGACAACTGACGTGCAGCGCCGACACAGAGGAACGGGCGCGCTCGCACAGGAGAAGCCGGGCCGGCACACAGTGCACGACGTGTGTGCCGGCCCGGCTTTCTGTGTGCCGGCGCGGGGCGTCGACCACCGGCACGAGGCCTGCCGCCTCCTCGCGGCCGGGCACAATGGAACCGTGGTCGACGACAGTACGTTCGCAGCGCTGGGGGATCGGCTCGTCGCGCAGGTCGTCGAGCTGGGGATCCGGGGGGTCGGCCCCCTCTCGACCGCCGTCGAGACCGCCGAGGAGCACCTCATCACCGCGGGCGGTGACCGCGAGGAGGCGATCCGGCGGCTCGTCGCCACGCACGTCCGGCTCGCCGCGGTGTCCGGATTCGTGACGGGTCTCGGCGGGATCGTCACCATGCCGGTCACGGTGCCGGCGGCCATGGCCGGCATGTACATCATCGCGACGCGCATGTGCGCCGGCATCGCCCACCTCCGCGGGTACGACGTCGAGACCGACGAGGTCCGCAGCGGCATCCTCGTGGCGCTGCTGGGCAGCGCCGGCACGGCGGTGCTGCGCAACACGGGCGTCCAGATCGGCCAGCGGTCCACGGCCGCGGCGCTGGAGCGGCTGCCCGTCCGCGTGCTCACCGAGCTCAACAAGCGGGTCGGCTACCGGCTGGTCTCGAAGGCGGGCGAGAAGGGCGTCATCAACCTGACCAAGCTCGTCCCGCTGGTCGGCGGCCCGATCGGGGCGGCGGTGGACGGCGTGAGCTGCAAGACCATCGCGGGGTATGCGATGCGGACCTTCCCGCCCGTCGTCCCGCGGGTGGTGCGCGCCGAGGTGGTTCAGACAGGGGCCGTGCAGGCGGGCGGCGAGGTCGTCCAGGGCGAGATCGTCCCGGACTGATTCCGCAGGGGTGGTGGCATCCCCGTCGGGCGCCGCCCTTCCACCACAGGTGATCGTCATGATGGTGCGCTGGGGGAACCGGACGGATCCGACGAGTGTTGCGGCAGCCGCACGTCATCGGAGGAACCATGGCCAGCACGACCACCCCCGTCCTGTCCGCGCACCTCAACCGGGTGCGGCCTCGTGACACGGTGTGGCCGTACGCCGGGATCCTCTCGGCCGTCGCCGTCGGGGTGTCCGGCACGATCCTGGCCCAGGGTCCGGGCACGTTCCGCGATGTCGACGGCCAGCCGGGCACCGCCTTCGTCCTGGCGAACCTCAACGGCGAGCTGCCCGTCAAGATCGGAGCAGGGCTGCACCTGCTCGGGATCGTCGCGGCCTTCGCGTTCCTGTTCGGACTGACCCGTTTCGTCGCGACCCACTCCCCGCGGACCGCCGAGCCGCTGCGCTGGGCGTCGATCGCGCTGCTCGCCTCCGGCACGCTCGGGGCGGCCATCCGCTACATCGCCGCGGGTGGGCTGCCAGGCGCCATGGACTCGCCGATGTACACCCCCGAGGCGTCCGCCACGATCGCCGTGCTCGCCGACCAGCTCTCCACCGCGTCGTTCCTGCCCGCGCTCGCCGTGATGGCCTTCGTCGGCCTCGCCGCCGTCCGCGACCGGATTCTGCCCGTCGGGATCGGGGTCGCCACGCTTGTGCTCGCCGGCGCGTCGTTCGCGGCGACGTTGGTGCTCGGACTGCCGTACAGCTCGTCGCTGGTCTACCCACTGTTCGCGCTGCTCGTCGGCATCGCCGGCCTGCTGTCGCGCCGCTTCGCCTGACCCCGGCTGCGGCCGCCGCTTCCTGTCGGTGCCGGGGTCCACACTGGCGGCATGCGGTACATCACGCAGCTGGCCGATCTCGGGCGGGGCGACCTCGCGGTCGCGGGCGGCAAGGGAGCGAACCTGGGGGAGCTGACCAGGGCGGGCCTGCCGGTGCCGCCCGGCTTCGTGCTCACCACGGCGGCCTATCGCGCCTACGTCGCCGCGAGCGGTATCGGCGACGAGATCGTCGCGGCGGCGTCCGACGGCAGGGCGGACGACGTCCGCGCGCTGTTCACCGCACCGGTCCCGGACGAGATCGCGGCGGAGCTGCGTGCCGCCCGCACGGAGCTGGGGCCGGCCGTCGCGGTCCGGTCGTCGGCCACCGCCGAAGACCTCGACGACGCGAGCTTCGCCGGCCAGCAGGACACGTTCCTCGACGTCCGGGGCGACGACGCGCTGCTTATCGCGGTCCGCGACTGCTGGGCGTCGCTGTGGACGTCCCGGGCCGTCGCGTACCGGGTCCGGCGCGGGATCGATCCGGAGGAGGTGGCGCTCGCGGTCGTCGTCCAGGAGATGGTCGACGCCGACGCCGCCGGAGTCATGTTCACCGCGAACCCGACCACGGGCGCCCGCGACGAGATCGTGCTCGCCGCCGCGTGGGGCCTCGGCGAGGCGGTGGTGAGCGGCGCCGTGACCACGGACGACCTCGTGGTCGAGAAGGGCACCGGCCGCGTCCGGTCACGCTCCACGGCGGACAAGGCCGTGCGCACCGTCGCGACCGGGCGGGGAACGGAAGATCGGCCGGTGCCCGCCGAGCAGCGCAGCCGTCCCGTGCTCGACGACGCCGAGGCCACCGCGCTGGCCGCGCTCGGCACCCGGATCGAGGAGTGGTTCGGCGCGCCGCAGGACGTCGAATGGGCCCGGGCGGACGGGGCGTTCGCGATCGTGCAGTCGCGGCCGATCACCGCGCTGCCCGAGCCCGCGGCCCCGCCACCCACCGACTGGTCGGTGCCCGACCGGTCGTCGTTCTACGTGCGGGCGAGCATCGTCGAGCAGCTTCCCGATCCGCTGACGCCGCTGTTCGCCGAGCTGGTCGACGGATCGGTCACCCGGTCGCTGCAGGCCGTGTTCGGCGAGCTCCTGGGCCGCAGCGACGTGGTGGGGGAGGGCGACGTCGCGCTGCCGACGGTCAACGGCTACGCCTACTACCGCTACAGCCGCCGCGGGATGGCCCGGCTGACACTGGCCTCGCTCCCGGCGTTCCGCGCACTCCTGCGCCGCGGACGGCAGAGCCTGCGGGCCCGGTGGCAGGAGCGGGCGCACCCGCAGTACGTCGAGGCTGTCGAACGTGCGAGCGCCCGGCCCGTCGAGGGTCTGACGGACGCGGAGCTGCTCGACGGCGCCGCGGAGCTGCTCGACGCGGGCACGACCTACTACACCGCGGTGCAGACGATCATCCCGCTCGCGGTCAGCAGCGAGTCGGTGTTCACGCGGTTCTACGAGCGGCTCGTGCGCCGGCCGGGCGGCCCACCGGCGGCGACCTTCCTCCTGGGTTTCGACAGCGCGCCGATCCGCGCCGAGCGGTCGCTCTACGACCTCGCCACCTGGACGCGGACGCGTCCGGCGCTGGTGGCCGCGTTGAGCGCAGCCTCGACGGCGAGCACGGTCGCCGCGATCGAGGCCGACGGGCCCCCGGCCGGAGTAGACGCCGCGACGTGGCAGGAGTGGTGCGACCGGTTCCAGCAGCACCTGGCCGTCCACGGCCACACCGTCTACAACCTGGACATCGCGGTGGCCGTCCCGGCCGACGATCCGGCCCCGTTGCTCGGCACGCTGCGGTTCTACCTCGACGGCGGTGGCGCTGATCCGACCCGGCGGCAGCGGCAGGCGGCCCAGCGCCGCGAGGAGGCGACCACCGCGGTCGCCGCGCGGTTGGACCCGGTGCGTCGGGCCGCCTTCCGCCGGCTGCTGCGCTGGGCGCAGTCGGCCGCGCCGCTGCGCGAAGATGCCCTCGCCGACGTGGGGCTCGCCTGGCCGCAGCTGCGCCGGATGCTGCGCGAGCTCGGCGCCCGGCTGGTGGCTGCCGGGGTCGTGGAGCGGCCGGACGACGTGTTCTGGCTGCACCGCGCCGAGATCCTCGCCGACCCGCCCGTCCCGCGGTCCGACGTCGTGGCGCAGCGGCGCGCGGTGTGGCGCGGGCAGCGGCAGGTGACGCCGCCCCAGGTGCTGCCGCTCGGCAGCTGGTGGGAGAAGGCGTTCGCGCGGTGGCTGCCCGCCTCGTCGGGGGAACAGACCGGCGCGGTGCTGCGGGGGATCGGCGCGAGCGTCGGCCAGGTCACCGCGACCGCTCGGGTGCTGGGCGGCCCGGCCGACTTCGGCCGCCTCCGGCCGGGCGACGTCCTGGTCGCGAGTATCACCACACCGGCCTGGACGTCGCTGTTCGCGATGGCGTCGGCGGTGGTGACGGACGTCGGCGGCCCGCTGAGCCACAGCTCGATCGTGGCCCGCGAGTACGGCATCCCGGCCGTGCTCGGCACGAACGTCGCCACCCGGCGGATCCCGGACGGCGCGCGGGTGCGGGTGGACGGCGACGCGGGCACCGTCACCTTGCTGGACGAAGACGGATCAGGCTGACAGATCAGGCTGACGGGGCCGGCAGCTCGAAGGCGTCCGCGGGCTGCCCGGCCAGGATGAGGTCACGGATCCGGTCCGTCACGTCCCAGACGTTGACGTTCATCCCGGCGACGACCTTGCCCTCGCGTGTCCAGAGCGCGACGAACTCGCGTCCGTCGAGGTCGCCGCGGACCTCCACGTCGTCGTCGGCGCTCGCGTAGCCGACGTACTCCATGCCGAGGTCGTACTGGTCGGTGAAGAAGTAGGGCAGCCGGTCGTACACGGCCTCGCGGCCGAGGACCGACTTCGCCACCACCTCCGGCTGGTGCAGCGCGTTCGCCCAGTGCTCCACACGGATGCGGCGCCCCAGCACCGGGTGCTCGGCGTTCGCGATGTCGCCGACGGCGAAGACGTGCGGGTCCGAGGTGCGCAGGCTCGCGTTGACCAGCACCCCGTTGTCGACGTCCAGCCCGGCCATCTGGGCGAGGTCGACGTTGGGTGTCACCCCCACCCCGACCACCACCGTGTCCGCCTCGATCACGCTACCGTCGTCGAGCTCGACACCGGTGACCGCGGATCCGTCGCCGTGGATGGCGGCGACACCCACCCCGAAGCGGAGGTCGACGCCGTTCTCCCGGTGCAGCCCGGCGAACACCTGCGCCATCCGTGGGCCGAGCACGCGCAGCAACGGGAGCTCGGCGCTCTCCAGCACGGTCACGGTGGCGCCGGCGCCCCGGGCGGCGGCCGCGGTCTCGAGGCCGATCCATCCCGCCCCGACCACGACCACGTTCGCCCCGGGACGGAACGCGGCGCGCAGCGCGTCGCTGTCGTCGACGGAGCGGAGGTAGCGCACCCCCGGCAGGTCTCCGCCCGGCAGACGGAGCCGACGCGGTGTGGCGCCGGTGGCCAGCACGAGTCGGTCGTAGTGCACGGCGTCGCCGTCGCGGGTCATCAGCTCACGCGCGTGCCGGTCCAGGCCGGTCACCGGCACGCCCAGCCGGAGGTCGACGTCGTGCTCGGCGTACCAGCCCTCCGGGTGGACGAAGACCGTCTCGAGCTCGTCGTTGCCCTGCAGGTAGCCCTTGGACAGCGGGGGCCGCTCGTAGGGGCGGTGCGACTCCTCGCCGAACAGGACGATGCGGCCGTCGAACCCCTCGGCGCGCAGTGCCTCCACGGTCTTGGCGCCGGCGAGACCGGCTCCCACGACGGCGACGGTCCGGGGCTCGCTCATGGGCGTCGTCCTTCCGCTCGGAGGCGCCCGCAGGCGGGCCGATGGCGCATCCTTCCGCAGCAGACACCGCAGCGTCGAGGCTCAGTCTCCCGAGCGCAGCGCCGCGAGGCCGGCCAGCTTGTCCGGGTTGCCGACGAACCGGACGTCGGTGACGCGGTGGTCGTCGCCCAGGTCGAGCTGCAGCACCGCGATCGGCCCCGCCGGACCGACCAGCACGGCCGCCGGACCTTCGTTGACCTCCACGATCTCGACGAACGCGCCGGGCGGGAGAGGCTCGGTGCCGACCGCCGCGAAGAAGCGGGCGATCTTGTCGGCGCCGTGGATCGGGCGCCGCGGCGCCTTCGCCTTCCCGCCGCCGTCGGCCCACAGGGTCGCGTCGGGGGCGAGCAGCTCCAGCAGGGCGTCGAGATCGCCCTCCAGGGTGGCGTGCAGGAACCGTTCGGTCGCCGCGCGTCGCATCGCCGGGTCCGCGGCGAAGCGCGGCCGTCGTGCGGCGACGTGCTCCCGCGCCCGGTGGGCGAGCTGGCGGACCGCCGCCGGGCTGCGGTCGACGATCTCCGCGATCTCGCCGTAGGAGTAGGCGAAGGCCTCGTGCAGCACGAACACGGTGCGCTCCAGCGGGGTCAGCGTCTCCAGCACCACGAGCATCGCCATCGAGACCGACGCCGCGCGCTCCGCCTCCGCCGCCGGATCGTCCGGGCCGCCGGTGAGGACGGGTTCGGGCAGCCACGGGCCGACGTAGGTCTCGCGGCGGGCGGCGACCCGGCGCATCCGGTCCAGGGCGAGCCGGCTGACGGTGCGGACGAGGAACGCCAGGGGGTCGGCGACCGTGGCCGTGTCCACCCGGGCCCACCGCAGCCAGGCCTCCTGCACGACGTCCTCGGCGTCGCCGACCGAGCCGAGCAGCCGGTAGGCGACCCCGACGAGCCGGGAGCGGTGGGCGGTGAACGCGGCTTCGGCGGTGTCGGGCATGAACTCCTCCTCGCGGGTCGCATCGAGGACGCGCGCCGTGCCGCCGCCGTGACATGTCACAGCATGGCGTTCCCGTGCGTCCGTGTCGTGGGTCCGCACACGCGGAACCACAGAACGGAGGACCATCACATGTCCGAGATCACCATCATCGGCGGCGGGCTGGCGGGGCTGACCGCCGCCGTCGCCTGCGCGGAAGGCGGCGCGGACGTCGTCGTCCACGAGGCGCACGCGACGCTGGGCGGCCGCGCCCGCACGTCGGCCGCGCCGTGGCGTGCTCAGGAGGGCCCGCACGCCTTCTACGCGGACGGGCCGCACTGGCAGTGGCTGGTCGAGCGCAACCTGGTCGGCCCGGTCGCGACCTTCCCGCTGCGCGGGATCCGGGGAACGTGGTTCCACCGCGGCGGGCGCCTCCGGCGGACACCGCCGGCCGGCCTGCTCCCACTGCTCGCCCACCGGCGCCGCCGGGCTCCGGTGGACGTCGACTTCCACACGTGGGCCACTGCACTGCACGGGGCGGAGGCCGCGCGGGCCGCCGCGAAGCTCGTCGGGGTCATCACCTTCGACTCCGACCCGGGCCGGCTCTCGGCCGCCTTCGTCTGGGACCTGCTGCTCCGCGTCACCGCGGCCGGAACGCCCATCGTCCGGTGGCCCGTCGGCGGCTGGCCGGCCGTGGTCGACCGGCTCGCCGGGCGGGCCCGCGAGCTGGGGGTGCGGATCGCGACGTCGTCGCGGGTCGACAGCCTGCCGACGGCCCCGGTCATCGTCGCGACCCAGCTGGAGTCGGCGCGGTCCCTGCTGGGCGACGACACGCTCGCCTGGGAGAGCGGAGCATGCGTGTTGCTCGACGTCGGTCTCGTGCCCGACCGCCGCGACGCGTTCTTCATCGCCGATCTCGACGACGCGGGTCTCGTCGAGCGGGCCAGCGGGATCGACTCCACGCTCGCCCCGGCCGGGCACTCGCTCGTGCAGGCCGACATGCCGCTCAAGCCGGGCGAGCCGCGGGACGCGGCCCACGCCCGCCTCGAGCACCTGCTCGACCTCGGCCTTCCGGGATGGCGCGACCGGCTCGCCTGGCGGCGTCGAGGGGTCGCCGCCGGGCGGTCCGGAGCCCTGGACCTGCCAGGCCACACCTGGCGCGACCGGCCGGCGGTCGACCGTGGCGACGGGGTCTTCCTGGTCGGAGACCTGGTGGCCGCACCCGGCTTCCGCGCCGAAGTGTCGATCAACAGCGCGGTGAACGCCGCACAGTTGCTCACGGCGCGGTCGGGAGTCGGTGCGAGAATCGCGAGGTGACGGTGGTGGTTCAGCGCAGCATCGACATCGACGCGCCCGCGTCGACCGTCTGGGCGGTGGTCAGCGACGTCGAGCGCTGGCCGGAGTGGACGGCGTCGATCTCGTCGGTGAAGCGGTCGCAGACAGGGCCACTGGCCGTGGGGGAGCGGGTGGTGGTGGCCCAGCCGCGGCTGCCGACGCTCACCTACACCGTGACCGAGGTCGACGAGGGCCGGTCGTTCACCTGGTCGGCCGGGTCCGCGGTGTCCCGCGGGGTCGGCGAGCACGTGCTCGCCCCGCGCATCAACGGCGGCTGCACGGCCACGCTGCGGCTGACGCAGCGTGGGCCGGGGGCCCGATTCGTCGGGGTGCTGCTCGACCGGATCACCCGGCGGTACCTCCGAATGGAGGCCGAGGGACTCAAGGCGCGCAGCGAGCGGGAGGCCCGCGCTGTTCATTGAGCGGGAACTCGAGCGCGTTGACTATGCCTCAACGGGGGAGTCGGAGCAGGATCGGAAATCGACCCGGCTGCCCAGGGAGCAACGATGTCCCAACCGACACCTGACCCGACCCGCTGGCTCACCGAGCTGATGTCCACCGAGCACGTGATGTGGCCCGACCTGCACATCGCGGACACCGCGAAGGCGATGACCGCCGCGGCAGCACCGTGGACGAAGGCGGTCGCCGACATCACCGCGCTGCAGCTCGAGGCGCTCAAGACGCTTGCCGCCCCGTGGACGGCGCTGATGCCGGGCTCCCCGTCCCCCGCGGCAGGGCCGATCAAGGACCGGCGCTTCGCCGACGACGCCTGGTCGAAAGACCCGCGCTACGAGGCGGTCGCCCGCACCTACCTGACGCAGACCGACCTCATGCGCAAGGCGCTCGCCGCCGCACCGCTCGACGAGCGCAGCAAGGCCCAATGGGGGTTCGCGCTGCAGCAGGTCATGGACGCGCTGAGCCCGGCCAACACGCTCGCGACCAACCCCGAGGCGCTGCAGCTCGCGATGGAGACCGGTGGGGCGAGCCTGCTGGAGGGGATGCGTCTCTTCACCGAAGACCTGGCCAAGGGCCGGATCGCGATGACCGACGAGACGGCGTTCGAGGTGGGCCGCAACGTCGGCACGACACCGGGCACCGTCGTGTTCCAGAACGAGATCATCCAGCTCATCCAGTACACGCCGACCACGGCGAAGGTCTACAAGCGCCCGCTGGTGATCATCCCGCCGTGCATCAACAAGTACTACATCCTCGACCTGCAGCCCGCGAACTCCTTCGTCGGGCACGCGGTCGCCGAGGGGCACACCGTGTTCCTCGCGTCGTGGCGCAACGCGAACGCGGACATGGGCACGCTCACCTGGGACGACTACGTGTCCGAGGGTGTGATCAAGGCGATCGGCGTGGCGCAGGAGATCACCGGCGCGGACAAGGTGAACACGCTCGGGTTCTGCATCGGCGGCACGCTGCTGGCCAGTGCCCTGTCGGTGCTGGCCGCGCGCGACGAGCACCCCGCCGCCAGCATGACGCTCCTGACGACGCTGCTCGACTTCAGCGAGACCGGTGACCTCGGTCTGCTGGTCACCCCGGAGATGCTGGCCAAGCGGGAGTCGGCGATCGGCAAGGGCGGCCTGCTCAAGGGCAGCGAGCTCGCGCAGGTGTTCGCCTCGCTGCGGGCCAACGACCTGATCTGGCCCTATGTCGTGAAGGGCTACCTCAAGGGCCAGGCGCCGCCGCCGTTCGACCTCTTGTACTGGAACAGCGACGACACGAACCTGCCCGGCCCGTTCTTCTGCTGGTACCTGCGCAACTGCTACCTGGACAACAAGGTCCGCGAGCCGGGCGGCACCACCCAGCTCGGCCAGCCGGTGGATCTGCGGAGCATCGACGTGCCGACGTTCCTCTACGCGTCGAAGGAAGACCACATCGTCCCGTGGAAGTCGTCGTACGCGAGCACCCAGCTGCTGTCGAACGACGTCACGTTCGTCCTCGGGGCCAGCGGCCACATCGCCGGGGTGATCAACCCGCCGGCGAAGAACAAGCGCAACTACTGGACGAACGACACGTTGGACGCCGAGCCGGAGGGCTGGTTCGACGGCGCGGAGAAGGTTGCGGGCAGCTGGTGGCCGGCGTGGTACGCGTGGCTGGCGCCGCAGGCCGGCACGCAGGTCGTCGCGCGGAAGAAGCCGGGCAGCGCCACGTACACCCCGGTCGAGGAGGCTCCGGGAGCGTACGTGCGGGAGAAGGCGAGCTGACCGCACCGAGGGTTGCACAAGTGCTACTCTCGGGTCATGGTGGTCGTCGGCCTGCGTGAGCTGCGCCAGCAGGCGTCCGAACTCGTCCGCAGGGTGGAGGCGGGCGAAGAGGTGATGATCACTGTCGCCGGTCGGCCCAGTGTGCGGATGGTGCCTGCGGCTCCACGTGCGTGGCGCCCTTACTCCGCGGTTGCGGAGCTGTTCGACGGCGCAGCAGATCCGCAATGGACCGACGACCGGCAGGCGATCGACGACTCCCTGCTCGACCGGTGGCCACCGGCATGAGAGCGATCCTCGACACGAACCTCGTCATCGCGGCCGACGTCCCGCCGCTGGACGGGGATCTGGCGGTGAGCGTGGTGACCGTGGCCGAGCTGCATTTCGGCGTCCTGGTGGCGCGCGAGCAGAGTATCCGGGCCGAGCGACTGCGCCGGTTGAGCGTTCTCCAAAGGGCCTTCGATCCCCTGCCCGTCGACGACGCCGTCGCCGCCAGCTACGGGCAGCTCGCTGCGGCGGTCGTCGCGGCCGGTCGGCAACCCCGTGCCCGCACCATGGACCTGCTCATCGCGGCGACCGCGCATGCGCACGACGCCGCGCTGTACACCCGCAATCCCGACGACTTCCGAGGCCTCGACGGGCTCGTCGAGGTCATCACGGTCTGACGCGGCTCCGGGCGCGGCGGGCGCTGCGGGCGAACGCCAGCGGGCCCGCCGCGATCCCGAGCAGCTCCCGCACCGTCAGCTCGGTGGGGTAGTGGGCCTCGCGGCGGTTCGCGTTGCGGGTCGAGTCGGGAGCCAGCAGCAGGCGCAGGCCTGCCGGGACGCGCCTGCCGATCGACAGCAGCGACCGCGGGTCGGTCACCAGGTGCTTGACGAACAGGGCGCTCAGGCCGATGCCGTAGTCGTAGGCCATCGTCCGTAGACCCGTGTCGTCGCGGCGGTGGTGGTGGCGCACCAGCGCCGCGGGCTCGTAGACGATCGCCCGGCCACCCAGGACCGTGCGCAGCAGCACGTCGAGGTCTTCACCGGCCTTGGTCGGTGTGCCCGGACCCAGCCGGGTGTCGAAGCCACCGAGCGCGGTGATTCCGGCGCGGTCGAACACGGCGTTCGCCCCCGAGCCGTAGGCCCCCACCAGGTAGGGGTAGAGCGGGTGCGCGAGCCGATGCTCGTCGAGGTCGAAGACGCGGCGCGTGAACCCCTTGTCGAAACCGCCGTAGGCCTGGACCAGCTGCTGCCCGTGCGTCTCCAGCTCGGTGGGCAGGATCAGGCCGGTGACGGCGCCGACGTCCGGCACGGCGTCCCACGCCTCGTGCACCGACGCGAGCCAGCCCCGGTCGGCGACCACGTCGTCGTCCAGGAAGGCGACCAGATCACTGCGGGCGGCGCGTAGGCCGGCGTTGCGGGCCAGCGACGCCCCCGCGACCGGCTCGGCCAGGTAGTGCACGCGGGGCTCGTCGGCGAAGTCGCGGTCGAGGACCGTCGCCGTCGCGGTGTCGGCCGGCCGGTTGTCGACGACGATGACCTCGTCGGGGGCCACGTCGCCGGCCAGCAGGGAGTGCACGAGGTCGACGACGTAGCGCGGGCGGCCCACCGTGGGGATGACGACGCTGGTGGAGCGGGTCAGAGCCGCCGGGGCACGGTGACACGGCCACGGCGGCCCGTGCTGCTCCGGGACGCCCGGCGCCTCATCCGTCGGCGGAAGGCCGTCGTCGGCGAGGTGCTGCCCGACCGCCGAGCCCAGGTGCTCCACCACGGAGTCCGCCAGCGAGCCGCCCGCGTCCACCCGCACCCTCCCGAGCGGGCGGCCGTGCAACCGCACCAGCACGTCCGCCGGGCGGCGCGCGTCCAGCGGCGGAAGCGGCAGGGCGAGCTCGACGTCGAGCACGGCGACCGGGACGTGGCCGTTCAGCGCGACGGGCGTGGCGCCTCCGCGAGCGGCCAGCGTCAGCGCCCGGGCGCGCCGGTAGGTGCGCCAGGCGACGGTCCGGGGCCGCTCACGCCGCCATCCGATCGGCAGGACGGGCCAGGTGACCAGGCGCGTCAACGCGGCGGTGTCGAGGTCGCGTTCGACGAGGATCCGCGACAGCGCCCACCGGTCGTCGCCGGTGTGGCTGTAGGCGTTCTTCACCCCGCACGCCGCGTCGTAGCCTGCGTCGCGGACCGCGGCCCGGACGTCACGGTTCGAGTAGCCGTACGGGTAGGCGAACGTGCTGACCGGCAGCCCGAGTTCGTCGCGCAGCCGCTGTCCCGAGTGTTCGACCTCCCAGGCCGCCTCCCGCCGCGAGAGCGTGTCCAGCTCGCGGTGCGTATGGCTGTGCGCCCCGATCTCGACACCCGCAGCGGCGACCTCGCCGAGCTGGCCCCAGTCGAGCATCCGGCCGGGCCGCTGCGCCGCAGACTTCTCGTCGCGCAGCAGACCCGAGCTCGCGTAGAGCGTCGACGGGAAGCCCGCGTCGGTCAGCGCAGGCAGCGCCTCGAGCAGGAAGTCTTCGTACCCGTCGTCGAAGGTGAGGACGACGGGCCGCTCCGGGAGCGTGCGCGTGCCGCGGTAGCAGGCCAGGAGCTCGGTGACGGTGAGCCCGGTGAAGCCCGCGTGCCGGAGTGCGGTGAGGTGCGCCCGCAGCCGGGCAGGCGTCACCGACCAGCGGCGGATCGGCCCCGGCGGGTCGTCGCTGACCGAGTGGTAGGTCAGAACCGGCACCAGTCGGCGGCCGTCGGCGGCCAGAACCGGGGTCCGCCTCTCGTCGACGGGGTGCGGATCAGCGTGGTCGACCGACAGTTGCGCCACGGCTCCCGTCCCACGCACGACTGTGCCCGACGCCGGCCCACCGGTCGTGCAGACGGCGGACGAGTCGGACATCATGGCACAGGCCAGACACCCCCTTCGGGCTGGCCCGCGACCCTCGCCGTGCTCACCAGATGCGGACCCGCTGCCCGGGCGGGGTGAACAGCGCGTCCGTCTCCTGCACGTCGAACACCTCGTGGAACGTGTCGAGGTTGGTGACCACGGCGTTGCAGCGCAGGTCCGGCGGCGAGTGCGGGTCGACGGCCAGCCGCCGCACCGCCTCCTCGGCGCGGGTGACGGCCCGCCACACCTGCGCCCACCCGAGCAGCACCCGCTGCAGCCCCGTGAACCCGTCGAGCACCGGAGGCTCGCTGCCCTCGGTCGCGATCCGGTAGGCCTTGAGCGCGATCGTGAGCCCGCCGAGGTCGCCGATGTTCTCCCCGACGGTCAGCGCGCCGTTGACGTGGTGCTCGGACAACCCCGCCGGGGTCAGCGCGTCGTACTGGGCGATCAGGGCCTTGGAGCGGCGCTCGAACTCGGCCCGGTCCTCCGGCTCCCACCAGTCGGTGAGGTTGCCGTCGCCGTCGTACTTGCTGCCCTGGTCGTCGAAGCCGTGCCCGATCTCGTGCCCGATCACCGCGCCGATCCCGCCGTAGTTCGCGGCGTCGTCGGCCTCGGCGTCGAAGAACGGCGGCTGCAGGATGGCGGCCGGGAACACGATCTCGTTCATGCGCGGGTGGTAGTAGGCGTTGACCGTCTGCGGGGTCATCAGCCACTCGTCGCGGTCGACCGGTTTACCGATCTTGGCCAGCTCCTGGTCCGTCTCCCACTCGCCCGCCCGCAACACGTTGCCGAGCAGGTCGTCCGCCTGCACGTGCAGCGCCGAGTAGTCCTTCCACACGTCCGGGTAACCGATCTTGGGCGTGAACTTCGCGAGCTTCGCCAGCGCCCGCTCCCGCGTCGCCGAGCCCATCCAGTCGAGCGTCGAGATGCTCTGCCGGTACGCCTCGACGAGATTCGCGACGAGGGTGACCATCCGCTCCTTGGCCGCCGCGGGGAAGTGCCGCTCGACGTAGAGCTTGCCGACCGCCTCGCCGAGCGCGCCCTCCACCAGCGACACGCCGCGCTTCCACCGCTCGCGCAGCTCCGGGGTGCCCGACAGGGTGCGGCCGTAGAAGGCGAAGTCTTCATGCACCACGGCGTCGTTCAGGTAGTCGGCGCAGGCCGACGCCGTGCGGATCGCGAGCCACGCCTTCCATTGCGCGAGCGGACGGTCGGCCCACAGGGCCGCTGCCGCAGCGACGAAGCTGGCCTGGCGCACCACGATCTCGGCGAGGGCGCCGTCGGGGGCCTGCAGCGCCGCGAGCCAGGGCTCCCAGTCGAAGCCGGGTGCGTTGGTCTGCAGCGCAGGCAGCGTCATGAGCGTGTAGGTCTTCTCGGCGTCACGGTTGGTGACCCGGTCCCAGGAGGCGGCCGCCAGCGCCGTCTCCAGGTCCATGACCTGCTCGGCGATCTCCTGAGGACCCTCGATGCCGACCAGCTCGGCGAGCCGGGCGAGGTGCGCGACGTACTCGGTGCGGATCTCGGCGTTCGCGTCGTCGCGGTAGTACGACTCGTCCGGCAGGCCCAGCCCGGACTGGCTCAGGTGCACCAGGTAGCGGCTGGAGTTCTTCGCGTCCGTGCCGACGTACGTGCCGAACAGCGCCACGCGACCCTGCCGTTGCCGACGGCCCAGCACGGCGGCGAGCGCGGCTTTGTCGTCAGCCGCGGCGACCTCGTCGAGCAGCGGCTGCAGTGGTGTGACGCCGAGGACCTCGACGCGCTCGACGTCCATGAACGACGCGTACAGCGCGGCGATCCGCTGTGCATCGGGGCCGTCCGCCGACGCCGACTCGTCGACGATCGCGCGCACGTCCTCCTCGGCGCGGTCGCGCAGGTCGCGGAACGCACCGTCCTGGGAGCGGTCGGCCGGCATCTCATGCTCGCGCAGGTAGACGCCGTTGAGGTGGGTGAACAGGTCGTCCTGCGGGCGGACGGCGGCGTCGACCCAGCGCAGGTCGAGCCCGGAACGCGTCGGGTTGGTCACCACTTCATCCTGCCCCGGAGGACCGACAGTTCGCGAGGAGGTGCCTGTCGTGCTGGTGCACTTCGACGCCTACATCCAGCCGTCGAGCCAGCTCGGCGCCTCCGGTGAGGTGACCGTCCTCGACGGCGGTTCCGAGATCGTCACCGTGCCCTTCCGGACCTGGCTGGTGCCCTGATGGAGGTCGTCGTCCGCGCGGTCGTGATCTTCCTGTTCCTGTGGCTGGTGACCCGGGTCGTCGGGCGGTCGACGCTGGGGGAGCTGAGCACCTTCCAGCTCCTGCTCTACGTGACGATGGGCGACCTCGTCCAGCAGTCGGTCACGCAGCAGGACTACTCCGTGACGTCCGGGGTGCTCGCGGTGAGTGTGTTCGCCCTGCTCACGATCCTCGTCTCGTGGGCGAACACCCGCTGGCGGCGGATCCGGCCGCTGGTGCACGGGGTGCCGGTGGTGATCATGAAGGCGGGCGAGCCGCTGCTGGACGTCATGACCCGCGAGCGGATGTCGATCTCCGACCTCATGGCGTCGGCGCGGGAGAAGGGGGGTCCGACGGCTGACGGAGGTGGACCTCGCGGTGCTGGAGACCGACGGCAAGGTCTCGTTCTTCACGGCGTCGGACACGGACCGCGGGGCGCCGGAGAAGCCGTCGGTCGGTTGACCTGCCGAGGGGGAGATAGCGATCTTGCGATGGAATCGAACACATGTTCGAAAGCGTTGTCGGCGAGCGTTGTGCGGGGTGCGGCGACCACCTGACCGCTGACGATCTCGACGGGGCGTGCGAGCGGCTGCTCGCCGACGTCGACGGCGTTCCGGAGTGGCTGTCGGACCCGACCGACGAGCCGATGTCCGACTTCTTGCCCGTCGAGTGGGCGATCAACCAGTCGGAGCCGGGATTCGGGAGTTGCGAGCCGTCGGGGTGGCTGGCGCTGGATCTGGACTCCGCCACCGCCGACCCCCGCCTGCTCGACGACGCAACGCTGATCGAGGCGATGGTCGGGTTCGACCGCCTGGCGTCGTGGGCGGCGGCGCGGCAGGCCCGGTTGCTTGCGGAGCTGGCCGCGCGGCGGCCTTCGGATCTGGCGCCGCACTCGGCGCGGTGGGCGTGCATCGGGAGCGAGTACGCCCCGGACGAGGCCGGAGTCGCTCTGCACCTGTCCCGGGGTACCGCCTGCGCCCGGATCGGCACCGCGTGTCGGCTGCTGGCGGTGCTGCCGGAAACCCACGCGGCGTGGGAAGCGGGGCGGATCGACACCTCCAAGGCGCGGACGGTGGACGACGCGACCTGGATGCTGGCCCCGGCGTTGGCGCGGGCGGTGCAGGACCGGGTCCTGCCGGAGGCGCCTGGGCAGACGTTGGCCGAGCTGAAGGCAGCGCTCGGGCGGGCTGTGCTTGCGGTCGACCCGGAGGGTGCCGAGGCTCGGCATCGGGAGGCCCGTCGGGACCGGCGGGTGGTGGTCACGCCCGAGGCCGACGGGATGGCCTCGTTGTGGGCTTTGCTGACCGCCCCCCAGGCAATGGGGGCGTTCACCTGGCTGACCCGGTTGGCCCGCGGGCTGGGCCCGGACGACCCACGATCAACAGATGCCCGCCGTGCGGACATCCTCGCCGCCCTGCTCACCGGCCGCCCCGTGGCCGATCCCGACAGCACCGCCGACCCGAGCACCACCGACCAGATCGAGAGCCACAAGCCCAGCGGCGACGAGCCCAGCGCCAGCGAGACCAGCGGCAACGAGAACGGTGGCGGGACCGGCGGGAGTGGCGACGCCGGAACTCGCCGGGCCGATGCGGGTACGGGCGCCACGCCCGCTGCGGAGCCCGGCCGGCCGGTTCAGCCCGTCGCGCCGGGCAAGCCGCTGATCCAGGTCGTGATCCCCTACTCGACCCTGACCGGCGCCGACGACCAACCGTGCGAGTTGGTTGGACACGGCCCGATCCCTGCGAGCCTGGCCCGTGAGGTCGCCGCCGACAGTGTCTGGCGGCGGCTGGTCACCGACCCGCTGTCAGGGACGCTGCTCGATCACGGCCGCAGCACCTACCACCCACCCGTCGGGCTCGCCGACCACGTGAGAGCCCGCGACGTGTACTGCCGGTTCCCGGGGTGTCGCCGAAGAGCCGTCGACGCCGAACTGGATCACGTCGTGGCCTGGGCCGACGGCGGGGAGACCAGCGAGCAGAACCTGCGCGGCTACTGCACGCACCACCACCGGCTCAAACACCGAGCTGGCTGGCGCGTCGAAGCCGAGTCCGGCGGTGTTCTGGCCTGGACGACTCCGACCGGGCGCCGGCACACCACCGCACCTCACGACTACCGCCCGGACCCTCCACCCCCGCCGGGTCCGGCCTCCGGGTCACGGTGCGACGATCTCGACCCCGATCCGCCCCCGTTCTGACGACCCCGATGCACTCCTGCCGCGCCGTCGTCACTCCGCCTCCGCCTCCGCCAGTGCCATGGCCTCGTCGTGGTCGAGGAACGGGATCTCCTCGACGGCTCGGGCGGCGTTCACAGCGGGAGCGGGTGCGCCAGGACGCCGTCGCCCGATCCACGCCCGGACACGACACGGAGGAACTCGACGGCGTCGACCCGGGTCGGGACGGCGTCGCCGCGTACGAAGACGCCACCGGCAGGGCCCGTGAGCTCCAGGACGAATGGGTCGACGTGCGTCGCTGCCCAGTCGGACACCATGTCGGCCACCAGCCGTCCGTCGTGCTTGGAGGTGAGGTCGAGATTCGCGCCCGTCGCGCGGGAGATGTCCACGCGGTGCATCCAGACGTCGCGGGTGATGACGAGGTCGACGAGGTAGCCGACGGAGCGCCGGCCGACCACGGGGAACGTCACCGGCACGGCGCGCACCGGGCGCGGCAGTCGCTCCCGCAGCCGGGCGGCGGCCTCCGTGCGATCCGCCATCCGCTCGATCAGCTGTGCGGGCGACAGCGCCCGGCGCTCGCGGACCTGCACCTCGTTGACCCCGTCGATCAGCTCGTGCGCGCCGATCTCCCGGCGGACCCGGGGTGCGAGCCGCCACTGGTGGACGAACTCCCGCAGGGACGCGAACGCCTCGGTCTCGCCGACGATGTGTGCGGCGACGTCCTTGACCGTCCACCGGGTGCAGTCGGTGGGGCGCTCCCAGCCGTCCGGGTCCAGGCCGCGCAACATCTCGAGGAACCGCTGGTACTCGGCACGGGCCAGACGTGCGGCCTCCGGTCGGCCGATCGGTGGGACGTCTTGGACCGCGGTGCGGGTCACGGCAGCCATCTCACACCTCGGCCGCTGCACTGGCCAGAGTCAGTCGCTGCGCGTAGCCGTCGGCGAGGTCGCGCAACGCGGCGGCGCAGTCGCCGGTGAAGGACGGGCCGTGCATGAGTGCGAGGGTCCGGGGGGCGAGATCGGCCAGCGTGCGCATCGTCGGCGCCGTCGACGGCGTCAGGCACGTGTCGTGGAACATGTCCTCGGCCGCGAGCGCCGGGGTGACCATGTCCGTGTCGTGCACCAGCGCGGCGTCGTTCCCGACCCGGGTGAACAGGTCGCCGCACAGCAGCGTCCCGGTCGACTCGTCGAACAGGACCTGCGCCTCCCAGGCGTGCGGCACGTGCGGGGTGGAGATCTGGCGCAGCCGGTGCCCGCCGATGTCGAGCACCTCGCCCTCGGCCAGCGGCCGCGGTGGTCGGTCGGCCATGTCGGCGATCGAGATCATGCAGCCCAGCTCGCCGTGCGCCACCTGAGCGGCCGGCGCGGCGGCCAGCCACTGGTTCATCGACCCGCACTCGTCCGCCTCGACGTGGCCGAAGGTGATCCAGCGCAGCTGCTCGACCGGCATCACCCGCGACACGGCCTCCGACACGAGCGGGAACAGCGCGCGCGGGCCGCAGTGGAAGAGCAGCGGCTCCTCGGCGTCGACGAGGAACTGGTTCATGGTGAAGCCGGCAGGCGTGATGTCGGGCAGGTAGGTCGAGAGCCGGTAGAAGCCGTCGGCGATCTCGTGCACGGTGGTCTCCATGGCGACGATCCTGGTGGGGAGCGCGCCTCCGGTCGTGGGCGTCGTCCTACCCGGTTAGGGAGCGGCCGCTACCCGGTTTGCGCGGCCGAATGCGGCCAGCTCGGTGCGCGACGGGGAGCCGGTGCGGGCGAGCAGGCTGGCGACGTGGTGCTCGACGGTCCGCGGCGAGAGGAACAGCCGGGCGGCGATCTCCCGGGTGGGCAGGTCGTCCGCGACCAGTGCGAGTACGTCGAGCTCCCGGCTGGTGATCCCGAGCCGGCGCAGGCCCGGCGGGACGCTCGACTGCCCGCGCCCGCGACGGATCGCCGGAGCGCCGGCCTCGACCAGGAGCGCCCGGCATCTGCGGGCGACGCGGTCGTAGCCGCGCTCGGCGAAGAACGCCTCCGCCTCGCGGAGCCAGCCGGCGGGTTCACCCCAGCCGTCGCGGACGGCGGCCTCGGCGGTCAGACGCAGGGCGTACCACGACCATTCGCGGCGCCCGACCGCGGTGAAGGTGGCCTCCACCGCTGCGGCAGCCTCGTCTCCGCGCCCGCGGCGACCGAGTGCCACGGCGTCGATGAGAGCGAGCATCGGTTCACCGAAGCCCGCCCGGACGAACCGCGACCCCGCCACCTCGGCGCGGGCGTGCAGTCCGAGGTCGTCGTCGGACAGCGCGCGCACCAGAGCCCACAGCATCTGTCCCGGATAGACCGACTCCGCGTCCGGCGCCACGCGGGTGAACTCCATCGACCGGTCGAGGGCGTGACAGAAAGCGGACCGGTCCTCGCGGAGCGCGTGGTACGTCGCGCGGACGCGGCCCCACGCGTCGGCCTCGACCCGGGGGTCGCCCGGCGCCGCGGCAGCCGCCTCGGCCAGGACGGCCTCCATCGCGGCCTCGCGACCCCCGAGCGCATGCGCTCCCGCAAGCCAGAGCAGCGCCACGGGCAGGCTGGCGAGCCCGTAGCGGCGGCTGGCGTCGACGCAACGCTGTGCCGCCTCCAGGCAGCCGTCGTGGTCGAGCACGCCCAGCGCGATGTCAGCGAGGACGAGGTCCATCTGGGCGACCGTGAGATGTGCACCGGCGTCCGCGGCGACCCGACGGACCTCGAGCACCCGATCTTCACCGGGTGTCCGCGCCTCGACGAGCGCCAGCTCCTGCAGGGCGCGCAGCCGCCAGGTGGTGAGCCCGTGTCGCCCGGCGAGGTCGGCGGCCTGCCGGAACAGTGCAGCGGCGTCGGGCACCGTCTGCGTGAGGCGGCCGAGCACTTCGAGCGCCTCGCACTCGACGGCGGGTCGCCCCGCGGCGGCTGCACGGCTGATCGCCGCCGTTGCGAGCCGTCGGGCGTCGACGAGCCGGCCCCGGGCCAGCGCGACGTGCGCGTCGACGGCGTCCAGGGACGAGCCGGCAGCGTCACCGGGATCGCCTGCGGCTCGTGCCTGCTCGACGTCGGCTGCCGCGGCCTCGGCGTCGCCCGCGGCGAGGGCGGCCCGGACGAGGACGAGCAGGAGCTCGACGCGCCGCGCGGGCGGTGCTCCCAGCTCGTCGAGCCGGTTCAGCAACCCGTGCCCGAGCATGCGGGCCGGACCGGGCTTGCCGGCGGCGGCGAGGACGGCCACCAGGACCTCCTCGGCTTCCGCGGCACCCATGGAGCCGGGCGCAGCCAGGGAACGCGCGCGTTCGGCCGTCAGCTCGGCGCTGGCCAACGCTCCACGGATCAGGGCGCGCCGGGCGCTCTCGGTCGTGAGCGACGCGGCCGAGTCACGGTCCCCGGCGCCCTCGGCGAGTTCGGCCGCCAGCTCGCACCACGGGCCGGGCAGACCCGGGTGCGCCCGCTGCACCACGACGAGTGCCCGTGCCGACAGCTCGGCGCGCTCGGGTGGCAACAGCTCGGCGAGCACGGCTTCCCGTGTCAGTGCGTGGCGGAACCGGAACCGCTGCCCGTCGACGGTGACGAGCTGGGCGTCGACCGCCCGACGTAGAGACGCGACGGCCGTCGCGCCGTCGACGGCGGCCACGCCGGGGAGCAGATCCCAGTCGAAGCGCCGGCCCAGCACGGCCGCGGCGGCGAGCACCTGCCGGGCGTCCGCGTCGAGCACCTGCAGCCGGGTGCGCAGGGATCCGGCGAAGCTGGCGGGAACCGACGGGGTGGGCGCCTGCTCGGCCCGCCACCGGCCGTCCTCCCGGACCAGGGCACCCGACGTCACGAGCCCGGCCAGGAGCTCCTCGATCAGGAACGGCAACCCGTCGCTGTGCTCGGCGACGAAGGCCGGCACGGCACGGTCGACCTCGGCATCCGACAGGCAGGCGTGCACCATGTCCGCGCACTCGGCGTCCGCCAAGGGGGTGAGGGGCAGGACCGTGCCGATCCGCCGGCTTCGCAGCCCGTCGAGCAGGTCCGCGATGCGCGAGGGCCGGACGGACCGGGTGGTGGTCAGGCACAGCACCCGCTCGGCGGCGAGGGTGTCGGCGAGGTAGTCGACCACCGCCAGCGTCTCCGGGTCCGCCCAGTGCAGATCCTCCAGCACGAGCAGGCACCCGGTGGTACCGCCGAGCACCCGGAGGAGCCGGACCACCGCTTCGCCGACGAGCACGGGGGAGTCGTCGGCGCCGTCGGTCGCGTTGCGCGTCCCCCAGTCCGGCACGAGCCGGGCGAGCTGGGGGCCGAAGCCGGCCAGCTCGGGTGCGTCGGGAGGCTCCTTCCCTCGGCTCGCCACGAGCAGGGCCTCGCTCAGCGGACGGAACGGGAGCGGGGACCCGGCCGGGACGGCACGGCCGAACAGCACGAGAAGGCCGCGATCGGCGGCGAGCGCTGCTGCCTCCCTGGCCAGCCGCGACTTGCCGACGCCGGCCTCGCCCACCAGAGCGGCGAGCCCGCCTCGACCGTCGGCTGCGTCCGCGACGAGCCCGGCGAGGGCTGCCAGCTCTTCAGACCGGCCGACGACCACCGGACAGAGGACACCGTCCATCGGGAGCAGTGTGGCCCACACGGCCCGCACACCGGAGAAGTTGGGCAATCAGTAGTACTCGGCCGGGATGTTGCCGTCGCCCACGTACATGATCCGCACCTCCGTAGGCACGTGCCGGCGCAGGAGGCGGCACACGACCCGGCCCTGCTCGTAGAAGTGCTGCTCCTCCTCGGGGCCGGCGAAGGCCGAGCTCCGGGGGTCGTCCCAGTCGAGGATGCGCTGGTAGAGCTGGTTCCAGTCCTCGATGGCGGACATGACGTGGTCCGGCAGGGCGAACCGCCGCGCGAAGCCCGCGTCGGTGCGGGCCTCGAACCTGTCGTCGCCCTCGTCGACGAAGTAGGGAAGGAGCCCCCAGTCGGCTTCGAGGCGGATCGTGACCGTCATCGGTGACCTCCCTGCTGCAGGAGGTCCATCTCGTCGACGCTCAGCGGGCGCGCCGTCACGATGTAGCCGTTGGAGGCGACCACTACGACGACCGGTGTGTGGCGGCCGCCACCGAGGTCGACGTCGTACGCGACGCCGCCGTCGCGCACCTGTCCGAGCGACCGGCCCTGCGTGACGGCCCGGAGCGCCAGCCCGGGGATGTCGGCGTACGCCACCCCGCGCCGGGCGAAGTCGCCGATCCGCCCGGCCCGCAGGATGTGGCTCAGCCCGGACCGGTCGTCGCCCCGTTCCAGCCACACGACCCGCCCGTCCGGCGCCCGCGCGATCTGCACGACGTCCGTCGGGGTGATCTTGTGCCCGGCCGCGACGACCTCGTCGACCAGCGTCTGTCGCTGAGCTCCGGGCACCGCTTCACCCGCCCCGCCGTCCGGCGACGCCAGCATGCAGGTGTCCGCCGGCACCGGGGTCGGCGGCGCCATCGCCGTGGCGAGCCGCGCCAGCCGGTCCGCCCCCGCCGGGTGCAGCTCGCCGCGCAGCGAGGCGACCGCACGGAGATGGTCGTCGCGGATGGAGGACAGGGCCAGCTGCAGCAGGTAGGCGTCCTCCGCGGTCGCCAGGAACCGGCCCGGCTTGAACCGCACGAACACGTCGAGCACGTCGGCCACCGGGTGGTACCACTCGTCGCCCGACGCGTAGTGGACGACGGTGTCGCGGATGCGTCCCCGCGTGCGCTCGGTGAGGTCGGCGAGCCCGGAGCACGCCGACGCGATCCGCCCGCCCGTCCCCGCGAGGACTCCGGCGAGCCCCGACGTCGGGTCGGTGGACAGCGCTGCCCTCGTGAACCGGCGCACCTCCGCGAGCGTCGCATCGGTGTTCGCCGCCGTCAGCCTGTCGACCGCGGCGAACACGGCGTCGGCGGATCGGTGCACGGCCGCCGGGGAGGCCCGCCAGGCGTCGGCGGCGCTCCTCAGCCGATCGGGATCGGCGGTCGGCCAGAACACCTCGAGCTGTTGGGCAGGGGCGCCGCCCGCCGCCGGAGGTGGGCCGGGACCCGGGACCGATGCCCCGCGCGCGGCGATCGGGAGGAACGGTGCCGTCGGTCCGGCAGTCGACTTCCGCTCGGCGTCGGCCAGGTTGTTCCCGGTCAGGGCGAGGCCGCCGGCGATCCCGTCGATCATGAGCTGGCAGCTGCGCCAGCCCTGCCACGCGGCCGCGGCCATCACGTCGTAGTCGGCGCCGAACATCGCGCCGGCGTCGTCGCCTCCCGCCATCGCCGCGGAGCCGGTGAGCCGCGCCGCCAGTGCGGTCCACGCGGCGACCAGGTCGTCCGAGGCGAGGAGCACGGCCCGGACCGACGCCCGGATGTCCTGCACATCGGCCCGGATGCGGCCGCGCCCGGCCGCCATCGCGTGCACGACGACGACGGACGACGGCTGCCACGTCCGGTGGTTCGCCGTCTCAGCGGCGAGGTAGTTGGTCCTGGCGGCCTCCACCAGCGCGGCGAGTCGATCGAGGGTGCGGAACAGGCCCGCCGCGGCGTGCCGCCACTGCCGGTGCCGGTCGACGAACCCGCCGGCCGCGGCGCCGTGCCAGTTGCGGGCGAGCGGCGCGAGGTCGCGATCGAGCGCGGCGAGCCGGGCGTGCAGCTGTGTGCCGGTGCGCCGCGCGTGGGCGGACCACTCCGCCAGCGCCTCGGGCTCGACCGTCACCTGCACTCGACGACGGTGGCACAGCGAGACCCGCGCCCGTGGGCGTTCGGAAGAACTAGGCCGACGGCGTGAACCAGCCCGACGGCCCGACCGACTCCTGCGCGGCCAGTCGCGCAGCGTACTGGTCGAAGAACACCTTCGCCGTCAGCTCACGCCTGCTGCGCACCCCGACCTTCGCGAAGATCGACTTCAGGTGGTCCTGCACGGTGTAGGCCGACAGGTGCAGGGTGCGGGCGATCTCGGCGGTGTCGACGCCGCGCAGCACGAGCGCGACGACGTCCTGCTCCCGCGAAGTCAGCCCGAACGCCGCCACGACCAGCGGCACGATCTCCGGCGGCCGGGCCTCCTCGATCGTGACGACCACGTCCGTGCCCGTCCCGTCCCGCGACAGCAGCGGCGACGCGTGCGCGACGACCCACTGCCCGCTGCGGGTGCGCAGCCGCGCCCGCGGGATCCGCGGTGTGCGGCCCTGCGCGAGCATGCGGGCGGACCCCACGAGGGTGCGCAGGGAGAACGGCAGCGGGCCGATGTCGAGGTCGCCGCCGTCGGGCAGGTCCGCGACGCGGGCGTGCGCGGCCGGGTTCGCCTGCACGACGTCGCCCGACGCGGCGACCACGATCACGCCGGGCCCCTCGACGGCGGTCAGCGTCGCCTCCGCGGCGCCGGCGAGGATGCCCGTGCGGAAGCCGAGGGCGAAGGCCGGTGCGACGCTGCTGGCGAACGCCTGCTCAGCAGGGGTGAAGGCGCCACCGCCGTCGCGGAACAGCGCGAAGAAGCCCCAGGTGACGCCGTCCGTCCGGCATCCGGCGCGCAGCTCGTCCGCGAAGCCGTAGGTCGGCTCGTAGAACTCCGCGAAGCGCGGCGAGCGGCGGGGGTCGTCGCCGGTCTCGTGCCGGACGGCCAGGACCGCGCCCGGGCGCTGCAGGACGTCGCGGAAGTCGTAGAGGTCTTCTCGTTCGTACTCGTGGTACGCCCAGATCTCGTCCTCGTTGTCGGTCAGGCCGCCCCACTTGACCGTGCCTGTGAGGATCTCGGTGGCCGGGTCGACCGGCGCCATGCAGGCCGCGGTGAACGGGAGCGCGGAGCGCAGGACCTCGGTCGCGGCGAGGGAGAACGTCGGGACGTCCAGGCCGGCGACGGCGAGGCTCTCCACCCGGCTCCGGGCGCGCTCGGCCGGCATCAGAGGCATGGCATCCAGTCTGCGTGACGCGCGTGCGGGATGACCATCCCAGGTTTCTGGGGGTGCGGTTCCCCAGCTCGGTGGGATGGGCTGCCCGGCCGACCGGCACCAGGGTTGTGCCCATGACGACGGCGACCCACACCCCGGTCCGCATCAACCCGACCAGCTGGAACGTCCCGCTCGGGTTCGACCAGGCCCAGCTGCGCAGCGCCCCCGAGCGGCTGCTCACCCTGGCCGGCCAGGGTCCGGTGGACGAGTCCGGTGCCCTGCTGCACGAGGGCGACGTCACCGCACAGCTCGCGCTGGCAATGGCGAACGTCGAGGCCCTGCTCGCCCTGGGCGGCATGGACCTGCGCGACGTGCTGTCGATGACCGTCCACACGACCGACGTCGACGCCGCCCTCGCCGGCTACGGCGCGATCGTCGAGCGCCTCACGCTGGCCGGGGCCACGCCGCCGGCGACTCTCGTCGGCGTCACCCGCCTCGCGATCCCCGGCATGAACGTGGAGATCACCGTCCAGGCCGGCCGCTGAACCCCTTCCCGACAGGAGAAACACGTCCGTGAGCACCGCCTCCTCCCTCCCCGACACCACCGCTCTCGCAGCGGCCGTGGCCGGCCCGGTCCTCGTGCCGGGCGATCCCGGCTTCGCCGAGGAGGTCACCGGCTACAACCTCGCCGCCGTCACCGCACCGGCCGTCGTCGTGGGTGCGACCAGCGCCGACGACGTCGCCGAGGCCGTCCGCTGGGCCGTCGTGAACGACCGCAAGGTCGCGGTCCAGGCCACCGGGCACGGCCTGTACGCCGACCTCGGCGACACCGTGCTGATCTCGACCCGCCGGATGGACACGGTGAACGTCGACCCCGACGCGCGGACCGCGCGCGTCGGTGCCGGTGCACGCTGGCGCGCCGTGATCGACGCCGCCGCCCCGCACGGGCTCGCCCCGCTGAACGGCTCGTCGTCGACCGTGGGCGTGGTCGGCTACACCACCGGTGGCGGCCTCGGCCCGCTGAGCCGCCGCTTCGGGTTCGCCGCCGACCACGTCCGGCGCCTGGAGATCGTCACCGCGGACGGGCAGGTCCGCGAGGTCGACCCCGAGCGGAACGCCGACCTGTTCTGGGCGGTGCGCGGCGGCAAGGGCAACCTCGGGATCGTCACCGAGATGGAGTTCGACCTGATGCCGGTCGCCCGCTTCTACGGCGGCGGGATCTTCTTGCCGGCGGCGGCCGCGCGGGAGGTGCTGCACGCCTGGCGGACCTGGGCCCCGACCCTGCCGGACGACGCATCCACCTCGGTCGCGCTGCTCCAGCTGCCGCCGGACCCGGCGCTGCCCGAGCCGCTGCGCGGGCGGTACGCCGTGCACGTGCGGTTCACCCACCTCGGCACGGCGGCCGAGGGCGAGGTGCTGCTGGCCCCGATGCGTGCGGTCGCCGAGCCGCTGCTCGACGCCGTCGGCGAGATGCCCTACGCCGCGATCGACGCGGTGCACATGGACCCGCCGCAGCCGCTCCCGTTCGCGGACCGCGGCGCCACGCTGGCGTCGCTCCCCGCCGAGGCGGTGGATGCGCTGCTCGGGGTGTCCGGCCCCGAGGCCGGTTCGCCGCTCGCGATCGTCGAGCTGCGGCTGCTCGGTGGGGCGATCGCCCGCGCGCCGCAGGTGCCGAACGCCGTCGTCGGCCGCGACGCCGCGTTCTCGCTGGTCGCGATCGGAGTGCTGGCCGGCCCGTCGGCCGGTGGCGTGCCGGGCGCGCTGAAGGGCCTTGCTGCGGCCGTCGAGCCGTGGACCTCGGGTGCGCTGGTCAACTTCCCTGCTGACGGCGACCCGTGGAACGGTCCCGACCGCGAGCGGCTCGAGGAGATCGTGGTCCGCCACGACCCGGCCGGCACGTTCGCGACCAACCTCGCCCTCGCCCGCCGGTCGCCCGCACGCTGACGGTCTTCAGGGACGCGTGGACTCCCGGTCGGCCGCTCCGGTCGACTCCGGCACCCGCAGCCAGCTGTACGCGGTCTGCCGGGAGATCCCGAGCGCCTTCGCCATCGCTGCGATCTCCAGCTCCCGGTCCGCGCCCGTGGCCAGCAGCTCCCGCTGGCGTAGCCGCAGCTCCTCCATCTGCTCGGCGACCTCGCGCATCTGCGCGAGCAGAACCTCGGCGTCCGGACCTGCCCCGGCCCTGGACCGCCCGGGGCCGGGGCGCGGGAACCGGCGCACCTCGTCCGCGCTCCAGAGACGCCGTCCGTGGCGGTCCCGCTCGGTCAGTGGCGCCGGGGCCTGGTCGCGCGAGACGTAACCCATGAAGGTCAACGTCTTCACCCCCCAAGCCGCGGCACACTCGTCGGCCGTCCACGTCTCGATGTCGTCCACGGCCGCATCCTCCCGCAACTGTCGGTGGTCGTGCGGCCTCAACCTGTAGGTGTCGACTCGTTCTGTGCCACGGCCGTTCAGGACGTCCGCCTCCAGGTGGCGCAGCCCGACGTCTCGAAGTAGCCGCTGTCGTCGGTCAGCACGACGGTGGCCGGGTCCGGCTCGACCGCGCTCTCCGCGATGTCGCCGCCGGTCACGGCTTCGCGGAGGGCGTGCCGGCACTCCAGGCCGCCGACCGTCGTGTACGTGCCGGGAGCGACGTCCACCCCGACCTGCCAGCTCCCGTCGCCGAAGGCGGTGAGCACGCGGCCGGGAACGGACACGGTGCCGCCGAGGGCGACGCGCGGCTCGGGCGTGTGTCGCGCGGTGACCGTCGGGGCGGGGACGACCGCCGGCGCAGTGGCGATCGCTGCGGCGGTCAGGGTCACGGCGGCTCCGGCCGCCATACCGGCGACGACGCCCCACACGGCCGCCGGCCGCGGGCGGGGCATCACCGCAGGTGCGGGCGTCTGCGGTGGGGGTGCGCTGCGCTGCGCCGGGATCACGAGGACGGGCGCCTCGGTCGGACGGCGGTCCTGCGACGGCAACAGAGCGCTCATGCTTCCCCCAGATGCAGCGTGCTAACGCTGGGTACGTCGGCGTTCGACGCACTGTCATCACGGGTTTGGTCGTAGGTTCACCAATTTCAGTGACATGCGGAAACGCTGGAGGCCGTTCCCACGACGTTGGCGCGACGCCCGTCGAGTAGTCCGGTTCGCACGACCGGAAGGGCTCATCGGCACATCTGTTCGAGGAACTCCTGTGTCTCCGGGTCGGTGACTCTAAGTCAGTACGCGCGGAGGCTCCGCGGGGCGCGACAGTGGAGCTTCTGGTGGGACTGAGCAATGGTGCCGCGCTTCGTTGCCTTTGCGATCGCAAACGCCTGTGGCGGACCGGAACCACGGCCGCCCGGAATCCGTCCAATGCGCCATGACAACTCTCCACCCCCTGCCTCCTATGCGCACGCACGGCATCCTGCAGGTCAGCCGGGCACCACTTCCGCACCTCGAGTCCTACCGTCGCCTCCTGCTCGAGGCGCCGTCGACGAAGCGTTGTCCCGTCCTCCTGCTGGGCCATGCGCTGGTTTCGCTCCGATCGGGCTGGGATCCGGCGCCGGCGCTTACCGAGCTGGATCGACGCGACGCCGCGGCGGTGCTCGCCGAGGGGTATCCGGGTGGCTGTGTGTTCCACACGAGCTGCCTGGCACCGTTCGGCTCGTCGTTCCCCGGGTTGGCCGCGGCGGCGCCGGGCCTGCAGCTGCTGAGCCGGACGGAGATCGTCGAGGTGGCGGTCGACGAGGCACCGCTTGCGGGTGATCCTCTGCTCGCCCTCGTTCCCGTGGCGCGAGCGGCGGACGTACCGGTGGCCGTCGGGTGGACAGGTATGGCCGGCTCACCGCACGACGTCGTGGCGGTGTCCGCGGTCCTGCGCAGCTGGGAGGACAGGTTCGGCGCGACCCTGGTCGGTCTGGGGCATGCCAGCCTCGAACTCTCGGTGGCCGCGCCGCCGTGGGAGCCGACGGAGTGCCTGCCGATCGCCGCCGAGCACTACGCGTTCTGCGACGACACCTACCGGGGCAACCCGGGCACACTCCGGGACTACGCCAACCTGCTCCGCGGGAGCACGCGGTGGAGTTTCTGGTGGGGCTGACCGGCTGGGCTTTGCCGTGTGCGCGGGCTGCTACTACCGTGACGTGTGCCAGCCGTCACATGACGTGGATCACAGGAGGTCTCGTGAACCCACATCGTCTGCAAGGTCTTGTCGCCGCCGTGCCCGAGTCGATCGGCCCGGATCAACGAGGCCGGCTGGACGCGCACGTCGAGGCCGTCGGATCGTGTTGCACACGGATCATGGAGGTCAAGCAGGCGCTGCGCGGTGCCCTGGACGGTCGGGGTGGTTCCGCTCTGGACCTCGCCTGCGAGCTCGACTCGCTGGAGCGCGTCCAGGAGCGGCTCGATCGCTACCTCCTGGCGGTGGTCGAAGAGCTGAGCCACGTCTCGCGCGAGTCGGTCTACGACGACGGCGTCCCCGTCTGACATGGTGCCGACCTGAGTCTGCTCAGGCGGCGAGTGGGACGCGGCCGAGGCCTGCGCGAATGCGGTCGACCGGGATGCGGCCGCTGGCCAGGCCGCCGAGCACACGGGCGACACCCTTGAGGTCGGCGACCGCGGTGGCGACGATGTCGACGCGGCTGTCCGGGTCGTCCACCCAGTCGACGGGGATCTCGGTGGATCCGTAGCCTCGCCCGCTCGGCCAGCACCAGCAGCTCCGTGTCGAAGAACCAGCCGGTGTCCTCGACCAGCGGGAGGAGCTGCTCCGCGGCGTCGCGGCGGACGGCCTTGAAGCCGCACTGCGCGTCGCTGAACCGCACCTGCAGCACCGTGCGGAGGATGAGGTTGTAGCAGCAGGAGATGAACTCCCGCTGGGGTCCGCGGACGACCCGGGCTCCCGGGTCTCCTCGTTGTAGACGGGGATCACGACGTCGAGCACGGCCTCGTGGGTGCGAACGTCGACCGGTGCCCGCGCCGGCAGCGGGAGGGGAGCGGTCGAGGCCTGGCGAGTGAGGGTCAGCGCGGTCATTCCTCGAAGATTCGGCCCTCGGTCTGTCGCGGCCGTGTGGTGGCGCTGTGCCCTTCCTGTGATCGGCGATTGGGCGGCTGGAGCTGCAGCGGTGAAGCTTTCGGCGCCCGGACGTCGATCATGGGGGACCTCTCGTCGGGAACCGTCCGCGCCGCATGCCACAGTGGCGCCCCCATTTCCGACCGGAAGGCCCCTGCGTGACCCAGCCGCTGCCCGAGGGTGTCTACGAGACCCTCCGGACACTGCGCCTCGACGCAGTCCTCGCCGAGCTCACCGGCCTCACGCCACGGTGCGAGCCGGTGGATCCGGCCGACGTCCCACACGTCCTCGGGCGGCACGTGGCCGAGGCCGTCACACGGGCGCTGACCGAAGAGCGCGACCCGGGTCGTCGGCTCGCCCTGGTCAACGACCTGCTCGAGCGGGTGTCCGCACACGGGGAGCTGCTGCCCGACGCCGCCCAGCAGCTCGTCGTCCTCACCCGGGAGGCTGCACCGGGTGTACATCGCCTTCAGCGACCGATCACGCCGCTCTCGTCGGCCGCGCTGCTGACGAACGCTCCGGAGGAACCCTCGCTCGGCGCCGAGTTGCGTGCTGAGCTCGCCTCGGCGGACCAGGTCGACCTGCTGTGTGCCTTCGTGCGGTGGCCCGGCATCCGGGTTCTGGAGGAGCCGCTGTCGTTGTTGAAGGAGCGTGGCGTCCCGTTCCGGGTCATCACGACGACCTACGTCGGCGCGACCGAGCAGCGGGCGGTCGATGAACTGGCGCGTCGGTTCGGCGCCGAGGTGCGGATCAGCTACGAGAGTGCGACCACCCGGCTGCACGCCAAGGCGTGGCTCGTGCGGCGCAACTCCGGCTTCGACACCGCCTTCGTGGGGAGCAGCAATCTCTCCCGTTCCGCGCTGGTCGACGGCCTGGAATGGAACGTGCGGCTCTCGTCGGTGGCCACCCCGGAGCTGGTGCGCAAGTTCGCCGGGACGTTCGACAGCTACTGGGCGGACCCGGCGTTCGTGCCCTACGACCCTGACGACATCGGAGACGTCCGACGGCTGCGCGAGACGCTCGGCCGCGACCGGTTCGGGTCGGCGGCCCCGCAGCTGTCAGGCTTGGAGGTGCGCCCGTACCCGCACCAGATCCAGATCCTCGAGGCCCTCGAGTCGGAACGCACCGTTCACGGACGCCACCGCAATCTGGTCGTGGCGGCGACCGGCACTGGAAAGACGGTCGTCGCCGCCCTGGACCATGAGCGCCTGCGCAAGACCCTGCCGCGCGATCGACTGCTGTTCGTCGCGCACCGCCAGGAGATCCTCGAGCAGTCGCGGCGCACCTACCGCGAGGTGCTGGGCGACGGCACGTTCGGCGAGGAGTTCGTCGGCGGCAACCGTCCGGAGCTTTGGCAGCACGTCTTCGCCAGCGTGCAGTCGCTGGCAGCCTACGGCGTGGAGAAGATCCCGAGCGACCACTTCGACGTCGTGGTGATCGACGAGTTCCACCACGCCGAGGCCCCGACCTACCGCCGCCTGCTGGACCACCTGGCCCCCCGCGAACTGCTTGGTCTGACCGCCACGCCGGAGCGGACCGACGGCGTCGACGTCCGGGAGCACTTCGACGGGCGCAGCGCGTACGAGCTGCGGCTGTGGGACGCACTCAGCGCCGACCTGCTGGTGCCCTTCCACTACTTCGGCGTTCACGACGACGTCGACCTGAGCGGTGTCGAGTGGAAGCGCGGAAGCTACGACACCGGCGCGCTCGACAACATCTACACGGGCAACGACGCACGGGCCCGCAAGGTCATCCACGAGACGGTCGACAAGGTCACCGACGTCCGGCGGATGCGGGCGCTGGGGTTCTGCGTGTCGGTGGCGCACGCGGAGTACATGGCCGACGTGTTCGACCGGGCCGGGATTCCGAGCCTTGCGGTGTCGGGAGGTACGCCCGCGGCCGATCGCGCTGAGGCACTGAGGCGCCTGCGGGCACTGGAGGTCAACTGCCTGTTCGCGGCCGACCTGTTCAACGAGGGCCTCGATCTGCCGCAGGTCGACACCGTTCTGTTCCTGCGACCCACGCAGAGCGCGACGATCTTCCTCCAGCAACTCGGCCGTGGCCTGCGACGGGCACCCGGCAAGGCCGTGCTCACCGCGCTGGACTTCATCGGTCAGCACCGCCGCGAGTTCCGGTTCGACGTCCGCTACCGGGCGTTGACCGGCGGAAGCCGGCGCGCCCTGATGGACGACCTGGAGCACGGCTTCCCGTTCCTGCCTTCAGGGTCGCAGCTCGTGCTCGACCGCGTCGCCCGGACCATCGTCCTGGAGAACGTGCGGCAGCAGTTGAAGCCCGGTGCTCGTGCCCTGATCGCCGACGTCCGGTCGCATGGCGACCTGCAGCTCGCCGACTACCTGCGTGAGTCCGGTCGCGACCTCGTCGACGTCTACGCCCAACGCCGGTCGTGGACCGGACTGCGCCGGGACGCCGACCTGCCGACCTTGCCCGCGGGACCGGACGAGAAGTGGCTTCTGAGCCGGATGTCGGCCTTCGTCCGGGTGGACGACTCTGAGCGCGCGGAGGCGTACGTGCGGCTCGCCGACCCCGCGGGTCCGTCCTACGAGGCGCTGACCGCCCGTGAGCGTTGCTTCGCCCGCATGCTGTTCTTCCTGCTCTGGCCCGACAGGGGCGGACACGCCTCCTATGCGGCGGGACTGGCCGCGCTGCGGCGCCATCCTGCGGTGTGCGCGGAGATCCGGGAGCTCGCGACGCTCGCGGTCGACGCCTCCCGGCACGTTCCGGAACCCCTCGGCGGCGCGCTGAACGACGCGCCGCTCTACAGCCACGCCCACTACCGGCGTGAAGAGATCCTCGCCGCATTGGACTGGGCCTCGATGTCGCGGAAGGCACACGGCCATGCCTCCGGCGTCGCGTGGGCGGAGGAGATGCGTACCGACGCACTTCTGGTCAACCTGCGGAAGACCGAACGCGACTTCTCGCCGACGACGATGTACCGAGACTTCGCTCTGAGCCCCGAGCTGTTCCACTGGGAGTCGCAGAACGCCACCACGCTCGCCTCCGCGGTGGGGCAGCGGTACGTGAACCACCGTGAGCAGGGCACTCACGTCGCGCTGTTCGTGCGCGAGGCGCCCCGCGACGACCTCGGCGACGGCGTGCCGTTCCTCCTGCTCGGACTGTGCGACCACGTGGAACACCGTGGCGAGCGGCCCATCGCCATCACCTGGCGACTACGTCGGCCGATGCCGGCGGAGACGTTCCTGGCAGCGCGGGTGGTCGCAGCCTGATCGGTGTGCGCAGCGCGACACCGTCGGAGTTTGACGGGGCCACCAGGTGATCGGGAGAGTAAAAGTCGACCCTGCTCGGGTGACGTGTCGGCGCGATTCTGCGCCGGATGGCCGTCACCGCCCGACCACACCCGGTGCGCACCGCCTCTCGACCCGACGGCGCAGCGCGCTGCCCGTCCGTCGACGAGACGCCCCGGTGGAGCTCCGACGGCCCGGGATCACCCTTTCGTGGCCCTACAGTTGCGGCCACCCCGCGGCCACCCCGCGGCCCCACCCGCGCTCCGACGATGCAGACGGGTGGGAAGTGTGACGGCGACGGCGCCGTCCGCGATGGACAAGACAGCGATCAGGAGAGGTAGCGGGGTCACACCAGTCGGTGTCACGAGGAGGATCCGGTACGTGGCCAGAGATGTGGTCAGTGCGTACACCCTGATCTTGGGTGACGAGTACGGGGCGGCGGACGTCGGCGTGTACTCCACCGCCGAGGAGGCGTGGAAGGCTCTGGACCGCGAGGTTCGAGGGAAGTGCAGGTTGCGGCTGCGTCCGCGGCGGACGGTCGACCCCGAGGCGACCTCCCGGCTGGCCGACGCCTGGCGCGCGGGCAACCCCGAGGAGCGGTTCTGGCAGATCCTGTCGCACCAGCTCGCGGTGCGGATCCCGGAGATCGGCCGCCAGCGCGTCGCGGCGACGCAGCCGGCACTCGCCCGGCGATAGCGACCCGACAACGAACTGTCGGTGCACGTGGATAGTGTCGGGCCCGGTCGCTGAGGACGTGACCGGGCCCGATCTCGAGGAGAGCAGCGCTGGTGCCATCTGGGCCGGAGAAGACGACGAGCGGTCCGCCGGTCGGGCGGGTAGTCGGCACCGAAGACTCCACCCCGCTGCTGTTCAGCGTGGCGCTCGACCAGGACGCGTATCTGCAGCTCGACGACGTGGTGGTCACCGTCCGCGCCGTCCCCGGCCGCGAGCCGGTGGCCACCGCGGGCGTCGTCACCGAGGTCCGCGCCCGGCACGAGGGCGCTACCTACGGCTCCGACGTCTTCCTCATCGCCGACGGCGTGCTGCCCGCCCAGGTGCAGGAGATCGCCGAGGTCACCACCACGCGGGTGGACCCCGAGGTCTACGTGCCGCCGTGGCCCGGGGCGTTCGCCTACCGGGCCACCGGCGAGGAGCGGGCGAAGGCTCTCTACTTCGACCAGATGGAACACAAGGTCGCCGCCGGTCTCGGCCGCGACGGCGACCCGATCTACCTGAACCTCGAGTTCCTCGACGGCACCCGCGGCGGGCACGTCTCGATCAGCGGTATCTCCGGGGTCGCCACGAAGACCAGTTTCGCCCTGTTCCTGCTGTACTCGATCTTCACCGGCGGCGCGCTGAAGAACGCGCTGAACGCGAAGGCGCTGATCTTCAGCGTCAAGGGCGAAGACCTGCTGTTCCTCGACCACGCCAACCGCAAGCTGGACAGCGGGGATGGTGACGACCTGCGCGCCGCCTACGCGACGCTCGGACTCGAGGCCAGGCCGTTCGCCTCCGTCGGCTTCTTCGCCCCGCCCACGCCGGACGACCTCACCGGCCGGCCACACGTCGTCGGCCGCACCAGTGGCGTGAGCGCCTTCTGGTGGACGCTCGCCGAGTTCTGCTCCGGAGAGCTGCTGCCGTACGTCTTCGCGGACGCCGAGGACGAGCGCAACCAGTACACGATGGTCATCCACCAGGTCGCGGCCCGGCTGCGGCGGGAGGCGGTCGCGACCGGCCACGACGGTGCGGTGACGGTCGAGGGTCGGCTGCTGCGGACCTACGACGACCTGATCGAGTTCCTGTCCGACCGGCTGACCGACGAGGACGCCCGGCGCAACTGGGCGGGCCCGGTGACGGGCACGGGGACGGTCAACGCCTTCCTGCGCCGGCTGCGCTCCAGCCTCAAGCCGCTGCGTTCGGTCGTCCGCGGCGATCTGCCCTCGTCCGGTCGGCGGCTGGTGACCACCGAGGGTCAGCAGCTCACGGTGGTCGACCTGCACAACCTGCCCGAGCGGGCGCAGCGGTTCGTCGTCGGTGTCGTGCTCGCAGCGGAGACCGCGCGCAAGGAGGCCGCGGGCGCGGGCGGGCTCCTGTTCACGATGCTCGACGAGCTGAACAAGTACGCCCCGCGGGAGGGCAGCAGCCCGATCAAGGAGGTGCTGCTCGACATCGCCGAACGCGGCCGGTCGCTGGGCATCATCCTCATCGGCGCCCAGCAGACAGCCAGTGAGGTGGAGCGGCGGATCGTCTCCAACTCGTCGGTCAAGGTGGTCGGCCGGCTCGATCCGGCAGAGGCCGGAAGGCCCGAGTACGGGTTCCTGCCTCCCTCGCAGCGGGCGCGGGCGGTGCTGGCCAAACCGGGCACGATGTTCGTGTCCCAGCCCGAGATCCCGGTGCCGCTGGCTGTGGAGTTCCCGTTCCCCGCGTGGGCGACCCGGGAGTCCGAGACGGGCGCTCCGCCGGTCGTCGCCGGGGCGCGCAACGGTGCCTCACGCGATCCGTTCGCCCGCCTGCCTGCGGTCGACGACGACATCCCGTTCTGATCCTCGACGGAGTGGAAGAGGTACTGATGGAGATCGGCCTGCACGTCGCGAACTTCACCTGGCCCGGCGGGCCGGGCGCGATCGCCGAGCAGCTCACCCGGGTCGTCACCACTGCCGAGGACATCGGGATGGCCCGGGTCAGCGTCATGGACCACGTCTGGCAGATAGGCCCGCTCGGCCCGCCCGAGGAGCCGATGCTCGAGGCCTACACGACGCTGGGCTACCTGGCGGCCCGGACGTCCCGGGTCGAGCTGCTCGCCTGGGTGACGGCAGTCAGTTACCGCGACCCCGGCCTGCTCGCCAAGATCATCAGTACCCTGGACGTGCTGTCGAACGGCCGGGCGTGGCTGGGCATCGGCGCGGCGTGGAACGGCGAGGAGTCCGACGGGCTCGGCCTCTTCTTCCCGTCGACGGCCGAGCGCTTCGAGCGGTTGGAGGAGACGCTGCGCATCTGCCTGCAGATGTGGAGCGACGACGACGCGCCGTTCGAGGGCAGGCACTACCAGCTGGGCCGGACCTTGAACTCGCCGCAGCCGCTGCGCCGGCCGCACCCGCCGATCCTCATCGGTGGCGGGGGCGAGAAGAAGACGCTGCGCCTGGTGGCGCAGTACGCCCAGGCGTGCAACCTGTTCGGCGGCGACGACATCGAGCGCAAGCTGGACGTCCTGCGGCAGCACTGCGCGGACGTCGGGCGCGACTACGACGAGATCGAGAAGACGGTCATGGTCGGCATCGACCCCGGGAAGGACGGGGAGAACGTCGACCAGTTGCTGGAGCAGCTGCGCGGGTTCGCCGCACTGGGGTTCACCGAAGCGCACGGCTGGGTGCCGGGCGTCGAGGCGATAACGCCGCTGGAGATCCTGGGTGAACGGGTCGTTCCGGAGGCCGCGAGGTTCTGACCTGTACCGGTGCCGGATCGTCCGCGGCTGCCTGCTCGGACAAGGCGATCCAGACGCCTATGAGGCCGGTCACGAACACCAGGCCCGTCGCCATCCCTTCGGCCTGCAGTGGGGTGACGGCCAGCGCGCCGGCGGGCACGAACGCGACGACAACCATCGCCAGGTACAGCAGGGGGTCGACCAGGGCGAGCCGACGGATCGCTGCAGGACGCGCGGCGCCGCGCAGGAGGAAGTGCACCGACTCGGCAGCTCCGGCCAGTCCGCCGAGCATGAACGTCACACGCCACACGAGGCCGCCGTTGCCGGCCGAGCCGAGCAGGGAGGCCAGCCCGACCACGCCGGGGAGGAAGAACTTCAGCGTGACGTGCAGCGTCGTCGCGTGCCGGGCCGGATCAGTACGCCAACCACCGTGCGCGAACTGCATGACACCGACCCAGATGCCGAGCAGCGTGAAGCTCGCGGTCGTCAGCACCTGGTAGAACGTCGTCGCCTGGTCCATGGACGGTCCCTCCCGGGGATCGCCGGCCCGGACGGACGGCAACCCCGGCTCCCAGCCTGCGGGGCCGCGGGAGGGATGCTCCAGGGGGTTGGCCACACCGGGGGTGTGGTGGCACCCCCGGTGGACGGGCTCAGCCCATCGTCTTCTGGCCGTCGATCGTCTCGCGGAGGATGTCGGCGTGCCCGGAGTGCTGGGCCGTCTCGGCGACGATGTGCAGGAACACCCGGCGCACCGAGCGGGTCGCGCCCGGCGCGAACCACGGCGCCGGCGGCAGCGGGTACGCCGTGTCGAGGTCGAGCGACTCGACGAGAGCGTCGGTGCGCGCGGCGACCTTCTCGTAGGCGGCCAGCACGTCGGCCAGGGTCTCGTCGGGCAGCAGCCGGAACTCGTTCTGGAACTTCTCGAGCACCTCCGGGCTGATCTCGCCCTCGATCGACGGCATGGCCTCGGTGCCACGCTCCGCGAAGTCGGCCCACCCGGCCTCGATCGCGGAGACGTGCTTGATCAGCCCGCCGACGGTGAGCTCGCTGGCCGTCGGGGACAGCCGGGCCTGCTCGTCGGTCAGGCCCTCGGCGGTGTGACGCAGGAAGTACCGGTGCGTCCGCAGGGTCTCCAGGATGTCGGCCCGCTCACCGGAGGTGCCCTGTCCCGCAGAGAAGGAGGCGGAGGCGGCGGCGGTCTCGGATGTCGTCATGGGAGAAGACTATGACCCACTGGTGTCACTTTCTGACCTCAATAGGACGACACTGGAAAACATGGCCAACACGAGCTCGCGCACCCTGCGCCTGCTGTCCCTGCTGCAGACCCATCGCTACTGGCCGGGGTCCGAGTTGGCCGACCGGCTGGAGGTGTCCGTGCGGACGCTGCGGCGCGACGTCGACCGGCTGCGCGAGCTGGGCTATCCCGTCGAGGCGAATCGCGGCGTGGACGGCGGCTACCAGTTGGCCGCCGGGGCGGCGATGCCCCCGCTCGTGCTCGACGACGAGGAGGCCGTCGCCCTGGCGGTCGGTCTGCAGGCCGCGGCGCAGGGCGGTGTGACCGGGGTGGCGGAGGCGTCGGTCCGCGCGCTGGCCAAGGTGGTGCCGGTGATGCCGCCACGCCTGCGGCGACGGGTCGAGGCGCTGCGGATGGTGACGGTCCCGGCGACCTTCGCCGGCGGCGGACCGGCGGTGGATCCGGGTCTGCTCACCACCGTCGCGCAGGCCTGCCGCGACACCGAGCGGTTGGAGTTCGGCTACGCCGCCGCCGACGGGGCCCGGTCGAACCGCCTCGTGGAGCCCTTCCGGCTCGTCCCGCTCGGTCGCCGCTGGTACCTCGTCGCCTACGACCTGCACCGTCACGACTGGCGGAGCTTCCGCCTCGACCGGCTCGACGCTCCACAGCGGACGGGTGCGCGGTTCCGCCCCCGCGACCTGCCTGCCGACGACGCGGCGGCATTCGTCCGCTCGGGCCTCCGCAACCTTCCGACCTCCTACGACGTGGAGGTGCTGTTCGACGCGCCGGCCGACGTGGTGCGGGCGCGGGTCGGGCGGTGGGTGAGCGTCGAGGAGGCCGGCGACGGCTGCCGCATGCGGATGAGCACGGACTCGCTGGACTGGGCCGCACTGGCCGTCGGAGCCGTGGGCGCGGACTTCACCGTCGTGGCCCCGGAGGAACTGGGGCCGCACCTGCGGGCATGGGGACAGCGGTTCGTCCGGTCGACGGGTTAGCCTCCGCGGCGTGATGCAGGCGAGTGACGATCCGGGTGACCTGCACCTGGCGACGGTTGTGGTCAACGTGCAGGACATGCGCCGCGCCGTCGACTTCTGGTGTGCCGCGCTGGGTTACCGGCAGCGCGAGGCGGAGATGGACCCGCGGTTCGTCATGCTGGTGCATCCCGATGGGGCGCGCCTTCCTGTCTCACTGCAGCTCTCGGACGCACCGTCGCGCGAGCCCGTGCGGGTGCACGTCGACCTCTACACCAGCGAGCAGGACCGGCACGTGGAACGACTGGTCGGACTGGACGCCAGCCGCGTCACCGACTGGCCCTACCCGGAAGACCCCGACTTCGTCGTGCTCCGCGACCCCGACGGCAACGAGTTCTGCGTCATCGACCACGCCGAGCTCTAGTCGGCGTCCGGTCCCAGCAGGGCGTCCGCCATGGCGGTGCCCAGCCACCGCTCGAAGCGGTCCCAGCCCCAACCGCGGCGCACGACGAGGCGGTCGGCCAGGTCGGGTGAGGTCAGGGCCCAGAGCACGTCTGCGGCGGCGTCGACGTCCAGTCCGGCGCGGAGCCCGAAACGCTCGGCGACGAACGTGGCGACATTGCGCGTGCCGGTCGCGCGTTCCCCTTCGATGGTCGCGACGAACGCGGCAAGGTCGGTATCGCCGGCGGCGGCCTGGGCGAGCAGCACGTTCACCAGTGGGAACAGGCGCTCGCTGAGCATCCGTCCGACGGCCGAGTAGCCCGCCAGGCACTCGCGGCCGGTGGCCGCCTCGGCGACGGCGCGGAACTCGGGGCGCTCTCTCAACGGCACCGGTTCGTCGTCGCCGGCGAGCGTGACGTCGTAGACGGCTTTGAGCAGCACGGCCTTGCCGCCGACCACGTTGTAGACGGTCTGCACGCTGACCCCGGCGACCTGGGCGACCGCACTGAGCGTGGTGCCGAGGTAGCCCCGCTCGAGAAACAGCCGGCTCGCGGCCGCGAGGATGCGACGGCGCGTCAGCGCGGTCTGCTCGGCGCGCAGGACCGTCGAGTACCGGCGTGCTTCGGCCACGGTCCTCCTCGAAGTCCGTTGACGTCGTGCGTCACTTCTGTTGGAATTAAACTCCAACGAATTGAAGAACATCCAAGTCTAACCCGGGGCGGAGACCGCCATGACAGCTGCCGAACGCGCCGCACCGCGACTCGCCGGGATCTTCGGCGTGAAGTTCCCCGTGCGGGACCTCGCGGCGAGCCGCACGTGGTACGAGCAGGTGTTCGGCCTGAACCTGTTCTACGAGTTCCCCGACGACGACGGCGTGGTGCGCGGCGTGGCCTACACCGCGCCCGGCCTCGGCGAGACCGGGGTCGCCCTGCGCGAGCGGCCCGACATCGCCGGGCTGTCGGGGTTCGACCCCGTGATCTTCGCCGTCGACGACCGGGAGGCGGTGCACGCCTGGGCCGCGCACCTCGACGAGCTGGGCGTCGCCAACCAGATCGTGGAGGCGACCATCGGGTGGATGGTGCTGTTCCACGACCCCGACGGTCTCGAGATCCACCTCTACAGCCGGGACCGCGGCGACATCGACAACTCCGGGAGGCCGAGCTTCGGGCGCCCGGCAGGAGGCTGAGCCGGAACTGTCGGGGGCGGCCCCTACGGTGTCGTCCGTGCGCCTTCTCCACACGGCCGACTGGCACGTCGGCAAGTCACTCAAGGGTGTCGGCCGCCTCGACGAGCAGGAACAGGTGCTGCGCGAGATCGTGCGCATCACCCGTGAGCAGGAGGTCGACGCCGTTCTCGTGGCCGGCGACCTCTACGACAGCGCTGCTCCCAGTGCTGCCGCACAGCGTCTCGTCGTCCGCACGTTGATGGCCCTGGCCGCCACAGGAGCGCAGGTCGTCGTGATCGCGGGGAACCACGACCACGCGGCCACGCTCGATGCGTACCGGCCGTTCGCCGGAGCCGCGGGCGTGACGCTGGTGGGATCGGTGCGCACGGCCGAGGCCGGCGGCGTCGTCGAGTTCGCCGCGCGCAGTGGCGAGCGGGCGACGGTCGCGGTGCTGCCATTCCTGTCGCAGCGCTACGCCGTGCGGGCCGCCGAGCTGGTGGCGCAGTCCCCGGCGGAGAACACCGGCACGTACGACCAGCAGGTGCGCTCGCTGGTGCAGGCGCTCACCGACGGTTTCCGGACGGACGCGGTGAACCTCGTGATGGCGCACCTGACCGTGCTCGGCGGCAAATTCGGTGGCGGCGAGCGGGCCGCACAGTCGATCTTCGAGTACTCGGTGCCCGCGGCGATCTTCCCGATGGACGCCCACTACGTCGCGCTGGGCCATCTGCACCGGCGTCAGTCGCTTGCCGCGCCGGTGCCGGTCCACTACTCCGGTGCGCCGCTGGCCGTCGACTTCGGCGAGCAGGACAACACGAACGTCGTGCTGCTGATCGAGGCCACACCCACCACGCCGGCCCGGGTCACGGACATCCCGATCACGGCGGGGCGGCGGCTCCGGACGGTCCACGGCACGGTGGCCGAGCTGGCCGGCATGCGCGACGTGGTCGGCGACGACCTGCTGCGCGTCTGGGTGCGGGAACGCGCCCGGGCCGGGATGCGCGAGGAGGTGACCGACCTGCTGCCGAACGCGCTGGAGGTACGGATCGACCCGGAGTTCGCTGCGCCGGTCGGGTCCTCCCGGCCCAGCGGCGGCACCGGCGCGGACCGCAGCCCGGGCGAGCTGTTCCACGAGTTCCTGGGCGCGCGGTCGGTCGACGACCGGCGCGTCGAGGAGCTGTTCGCCCGGCTGCACGACCGGGTCAGCACGGTCGAGGAGGGCATCTGATGCGGCCGGTGCGGCTGGAGATGGAGGGGTTCGCGGCGTTCCGCGAGCGCGCCGTCGTCGACTTCACCGGCGCGGAGTACTTCGCGCTGGTCGGCCCGACGGGCGCCGGGAAGTCGACGGTGATCGACGCGCTGACGTTCGCGCTGTACGGCACGGTGCCCCGCTGGGACGACCGGCGAGCCGTGGCGTTGGGCCTCGCGCCGAGCGTGAACCGCGGTGTCGTGCGGCTGGTGTTCGACGTCCGCGACCACCGGTTCGTCGCCGTGCGGGAGCTGCGCCGCTCCGCGCGGGGCGGGGTCAACGTCAAGAACGCCCGGCTGGAGCAGCTCCTCGACCACGACGGTGTGGACGGAGTCGACGGCGACACGGAGGTCCTCGCGGCCGACTCCGGTGTGACGAAGGCCGTCGAGCAGCTGCTCGGGCTGTCCTTCGAGCACTTCACCTCCTGCGTGGTGCTGCCCCAGGGCGACTTCGCGGACTTCCTGCACGCCAAGCCGGGCGACCGGCAGGCCATCCTCACCCGCCTGCTCGGACTCGGGATCTACGAGCGCATCGCCCGCGAAGCCAACCGGGAGGCGTCGGCGGCGGCCGACCGGGCGGCGCTGCTGACCGAGCAGTTGGGCGCCTACGCCGACGCGACGGACGAGGCCGTCGGCGAGGCCGACGAGCGAGTGGTCGGGCTCGAAGCGCTGGCGGAGCGGATCTCGTTGCTGCTCCCGGAGGTGTCGACGGCGGCGGAGGCGGTCGCCCGGGCGGACGACGACGTCGCGACGCTGGAGGCCGAGCACGCCCGCCTGGGTGCGCTGGTGCAACCGAACGGGCTGGAGGCGCTCGATCGCCGCCGTCGCGACGCCGAGGAACGCGTCCGCACTGCGCGCGCCCGGTTCTCGGACGCCGAGGCCGCCGACGATGCCGCACGCAAGCTCCTCGCGGATGCGCCCGACCGTCGTCCGCTGGACCGGGCCCGGCGTGAGTACACCGACCTCGCCGCTGCTCTCGCTGCCCGGCCCGCTGTCGTCGAGGCGCTGGAGGCGGCCCGCGCAGCGGAGGAGAAGGCCGCGTGGCAGGTGGGGGAAGCCGAGGAGACAGCCACCGCGGCTGTGGCGGCCCGCGACTCCGCGCTCGGCGCGCTCGGTGCGGCGAGAAGCGTCGCCGCACGCGTCGCGGAGGAGCGCGCCCTGCTGGTCGCCGTGCGCGCGCCCGTGGGGCTGGATGTCGCGGAGCGCCGGCGGGCCGAGGCCGTCGCTGCGCTCGACGCTGCTCGAGGGCGGCTCGACGCGGCCGAGAGCGCGGACGCGGCTGCACGCAAGCGGCTTGCCGCCGCGCCGGAGCGGGCGCCTCTCGAGCAGGCCCGGCGTGACCACGTCGCCCTCGCTTCCGCGGCGACCACCGAGCCCGAGGTCGTGGCCCGGCACCAAGAGGCCGCGGATGCGCGGTCCGCCGCGGCCGCCGCCGTGATCGAGACCCGCGCGGCGCTCGCCGCCGCTCTCGGTTGCCGCGACGCCGCCGTGCGTGGCGACCTCGCCGCCGCGCTCCGGCCGTCGCTGGTCGTGGGGGAGCCGTGCCCGGTGTGCACGCAGGAGGTGGCTGCGCTGCCGGCCCCGCTGGCCGGGGTCGATGTAGCGGCGCTGGAGAGCGCCGTCGCCGCGGCCCAGGCCGGGTTGGAAGACGCTCTCGCCCGGGAGGCGGATGCGGTCGCCGCGGAGCGGCAGGCGGCAACGGATCGGGATCAGCTGACGGCGGAGGTCACGCGGCTGCAGGCGGCGGTGGCAGCGGCGGGCCGGGCGTTCGACGGCTCGTGGATGCAGGCGGGCCCTGGTGGCGCCACGCGGAACGGCCCGATGCAGCTCGACAGCGGAGCTGCCGTCGACGCCGTGCTGGCGGAGCTGGACGCGGTCGCCGCCGCGGCGGGCGAGGCCGACTCCCGAGCAAGGACGGCGCGCCGGGCGCGCGACGAGGCCGCGTCGCGTGTCGAGACGATCCAGCGCGACCTCGCCGCGGCGGCGGGCGCGCTCCGCGTCGCGCGCGACCCGCTGGTCCCGCTGGGCGCGCCCGGCGCGGCGGACGACCCGGTCGCCGGGTGGTCGTCGCTGCTGGAATGGGTCGGCGGGGCGCTGGCCGAACGCGAGGTGGCGCTTCCGTCGGCCGAGCGGGCGGAGGCTGCTGCCGCTACGGCGGCCGAGGAGGCGGCCCGTGCCGCGGATGCCGCCGGTGGTGAGCTCGCCGCCCGGAGGCGCGACGCGACCGCGGCCGCCCGTGCCGAGCAGCAGGCCCGCGGGCGGGTCGAGGTACTCGACGAGCGCGTGTCCACGCTGCGTGTGGCGCTCGCCGACGCACCGCCGGCCGATCAGGTCGATGCGGACCTGGCCCGGTTGGACGACCTCGAGGCGTCTGCCCGGTCGGCGGACGCCGCCCTGCGTGACGCCCGCACGGCACGCGCGGCGGCGGACGGCGCCGCCGAGGCCGTCCGGCGCGAGGTCACCGCCGGGTGGGACTCGCTGCGCGGCGCGCGCGATCCGCTGGTGGCACTGGGCGCCCCGGCGGCCGCCGGCGACGATCTCGCCGCGGCATGGTCGGCGCTCACCACCTGGGCCGCACGGGAGTCCGCGGATCGGGCGGAACGGCTTCCCGTTGCTCGGGCGGCGGCAGACGCCGCGCGGAGCCGGCGGGCAGCCGTCCACGCACGGCTCGAGGCGGCGCTGGCCGCCGACGGCGTGGCTGTCGACGGTGCCGGCGGCACCGTGGTGACGGCCGAGGCCGCCGTGGCGGCCGTCGCCGCGGCGCTCGCCCACGCGAAGGCCGTCCGCGAGCGGCTGGTCGAGCGACGGGCCGAGGCAGCCGGCAAGCGGACCGCACGGGCCGAAGCCGACGAGGCGCAGCAGGTGGCCCGGATGCTGGGCGGCCTGCTGCGCTCCGACCGGTTTCCGCGGTGGCTGGTCGCCTCCGCGCTCGACACCCTCGTCGCCGACGCCTCCGCCGGGCTCGCCGAGCTCTCGGGAGGCCAGTTCGAGCTCACCCACGAGGAGGGCGAGTTCCTTGTCGTCGACCATGCCGACGCGGACGCACGGCGGCCGGTCAAGACGTTGTCAGGTGGCGAGACGTTCCAGGCCAGCCTGGCGTTGGCGCTCGCGCTCTCCGCGCAGATATCGACGCTCGCCGCCGAGGGTGCCGCGCGGCTCGACTCGATCTTCCTGGACGAGGGGTTCGGGACGCTGGACGAGGCGAACCTCGACGTGGTGGCGAGCACGCTGGAAAACCTCGCGGGCCGCGGCGACCGGATGGTCGGAGTCATCACCCACGTGCCGAGTCTGGCCGAGCGGGTGCCGGTGCGGTTCGCGGTGCGCCGCGATCAGCGCTCAGCGCGAATCGAGCGGGAAGGTTGATCCGGACTCCGCCCGCCACTCCATAGTGTGAGCACTCATCATTTCTGAGTAACTGCACGCCGGAGTTCTAACGCTGGGTGGCCGGGTCGCGACCGACAGGTGACTCTTCTGGAAGGAGTACCCGTGCTGACGTCCTCGCTCCCGCCGTGTTCCGTCCTGCTCCGGAACCGCTGCTGGACGTGACCGCCGGGCCTCCTCGCTGACCGTGAACCACGGCCCTCATCGAGGCGCCGATACCGCTGCTGTGGGGAGCAGCAGCGGCACTGGTTCCCGGGACCGGTGTGCGACCCCGGTCCCGGGAACCATAAAACGTGGCGCTCAGTTCTCCGAGCCGCCCGCCGGGGCGCCGTGCAACCCGAACGTCGCCCCGAACGGATCCCGCACCACCCCGATCCGGCCGAAGGGCGTGTCTTCCGGTGACATGAGCACGCTGCCGCCGCCGTCGCCGACCGCGTCGAACGACGCGTCGACGTCCGCCACGGTGAAGTAGGCGAGCCAGTGCGACGGCGTTCCGGGGGGCGCGCCCATCATCCCGCCGATACCGCCTGCCGGGCGCCCGTCGCGGATGCTGAAGACCTCGTAGTCCGCCGTCTCGCCGGCTTCCGGCCCGAGCGGCGAGTACCGGAACCCGAACACGTCGGCGTAGAAGCGCTTCCCGGCCTCGACGTCGTGGAGGCGGGCGTCGTCCCAGGTGAAGGCGCCGGGCTCGTCCAGCACCGCTGTGCCGATCATGCCGGTCTGCTGCCACACGCCGAAGACGCCACCCGTCGGGTCGGCGGCGATGAGCATCCGCCCGCTGCCCGGGATGTCCATGGGGCCGGCGTAGATCGAACCGCCGTGCTCGCCGATCAGCGTCGCCGTGGCGTCGACGTCGTCACTGGCCAGGTACACCGTCCAGGCCGACGGCTGGCCCTCCTGCATGACCGGACCGATGCCGGCGGCGGCCCGCCCGTCCATCTGGCCGATCTGGTAGTTGCCGTAGTCCGGGCCGGAGTCGACGAACGTCCAGCCGATCACGGCCGCGTAGAAGGCGACGGCGCCCTGGACGTCCGGGACGGAGAGATCGACCCAGCAGGGCGTCCCTGCGGGCCACGGCTCGGTGCGAGTGGACATCGGGGGTCTCCTCGAGAGGGGGCGGTTGGTGGGACGCGAGCGTCCCACCGCCCACCGACAGAAAGCGCCATCCGAACGGATGTTCCCGCGCGTCCCGCCCACGACGTGGCGGGAGCGGGTTATCGTCCGCCCGTCAGAGGAAGATCGCCCTGGCAGACGCCGGACCGGCGAGGAGGGCTGTGACCGTGCATCCGGGCATGCGTTTCTCGGTCGACCCGTGGGATCCGTCCTACGGCGTCAGCCTCGACGCGGCAGAGGGCCAGTCGCGCCAGGAGGTCGATCCCGGCGTCGAGCTGGCTGTCGACCAGTGGGCCCCGATCGACGCGCCGTCCGGGGTGTCGCCCCCGGCCGCGACGCTGTTCGTCGACGGGGTCCGCCGGGTGGACGCGCAGGTGTGGGTGAACGGCGGGGCCGAGGCGCCGGAGGCACTGCCCGCGCTGTGCGCGTCGTACGCCGCGGGCGTCATCTGCTGTTGCCCCACCGACGGCGCGCACCTGGCGGCGTCGGAGGTCCGGCGCGGGCTCATCACCACCGCCGAGCATGCGGTCGACGTCGTCACCGCTGCCGGGCGCTACACGGTGGACGTCATCTCGGCGAAGGCGAATCAGCCGCCCGCGCAGGCGCTGAGCCAGCGGGTGCAGGGTCTGCTCAACGAGGTCGAGGTCGCGGCGGCCGGGCAGGCGCGCGAGCGGCTCGGGGTGGACGACGATCTGCTCGTCGTCGACGGCCCGTTGCGCGGCCGCGACCGGCTCGCCCGCGCGGTCGGCTACATCAAGACCCACCACACGGCCTACCTGGATCCCGAGCTGAACGCGGTGGTCGCCCGGCTCGGCCCCGGCCAGCGCACGCCGATGTTCCGCCTCACCTCGACCGGGGGGTGGAGCCGCTACACCTGGTACCTGCGTCTGCCCTGCGAGGCGGGGGCGCCGTGGGCAGGAGTCGTGCGGCTGGAGTGCACCGCCGAGCTCTCCGTCGCGTCAGCGGCTGCGCTCGCCGGGCGCACCCAGGTGACGCTGGCCCGGTACGCCTCCGCCGGATACAAGGACTCCCGCGCCCCGCAGAACCTGTACCCGATCGCCGGCCTGGAGCGGGCCCTGCGTCGGCGGCTCGGCGACGCGGGCGTGCTGTACCGGGCGCTGCGCGCGGCGGCGGGCCGCCCGATGGATGCGGCGGCGGGCCGCCCGATGGATGCGGCGGCGGGCCGCCCGATGGATGCGGCTGCGGCTGCGGCTGCGGTGCCGTTGCCGGCGCGGGAGACGGCCACGTTCGCTGCTCTGTCGACGCGGGCGAGCTGAGCTCGGCGCGGCCCTCAGCCCGAGAGCCGATGGCGCAGACCGCTGGCCCGGCTCACCGGTCGGCCCACCGCCGCCCGCACCGCCGCCTCCGACCCGACCACCCGCACGAAGGTGCGCGCCCGCGTCACCGCGGTGTAGAGCAGCTCGCGGGTGAGCAGCGGTGACTCGGCAGGCGGCAGGACGACCGTGACCCGGGCGAACTGGCTGCCCTGCCCGCGGTGCACTGTCATCGCGTGCACGGTCGCCACCTCCGCGAGCCGGGACGGGGCGAGCAGCGAGCGGCCCGGGAAGGCCACGCGCGGGCCGTCCGGGGTGGCGACGACCACGCCGGTGTCGCCGTTGTAGAGCCCGGTGTCGTAGTCGTTCGCCGTCACGAGCACGGGCCGCCCGGGATACCACTCGTCGTGCTCGGCCAGTTCCGGTAGCGCATCGCCCAGCCACCGCTCGATCTCCCGGCTCCACCGGGCCACGCCGTACGGGCCCCGCCGGTGCCCGCACAGCACGCGGTGGCGCTCCAGCGCCGCGAGCGCCGCGGGCACGTCCGTGTGCCGCGCCGCCGCGGCCAGGGCAATCCCGGCGTCGACGACGTCGGCGCGCACCGCGTCCGGCGCCGCCGCGGACTCGGTCTCGACGAACTCGAGGTCGTCCGTGCCGCCGCGCAGCAGGTCGACCGCCGCGTCCGCGTCGCCGGCCTGTACCGCGCGGGCGAACGCCGCGACGGTCCCTCGGAACCGCCAGACGTGATCCAGCGTGACCACGCCGTTGACCACTCCTGCCGGCAGGTCCAGCGCCGTCAGCGCGGCGTCGAGGTGCGGTTCGGGCCGGCCCGGGGCGCGGGCGAGGTCGCCGAGGACGGCGCCGGCCTCGACCGACGCGAGCTGGTCCGGGTCACCGACGAGCACGAGGCGGGCGTCGGGGCGCACCGCGTCGAGCAGCCGGGCCATCATCGTCAGCGACACCATCGACGTCTCGTCGACGACGATCACGTCGAAGGGCAGCCGGTCGTACCGGTCGTGGCGGAACCGGCTCCGTCCCGGCTGCCAGCCGAGCAGGCGGTGCAGGGTGGACGCCGTCGGGACGTCGTCGACGCCCGCCTCCCGCACGGCCTCCTGCAGTCGCGCCGCCGCCTTCCCCGTCGGCGCCGCGAGCGCGATCCGCGGTGGGGCGCCGGGGCGGTCGCGCAGCAGCGCGAGGATCTTCGCCACGGTGGTCGTCTTGCCGGTGCCCGGACCGCCGGCGAGCACCGTGACCGGGCGCAGCGCTGCCACCGCCGCCGCGAGCCGTTGCCGCTCCTCCCGAGGGTCGCGGTCGGCGAACAGCCGGTGCAGCCCGGTACGCAACCGGTCGAGGTCGACGGTCGCCGGGGTGTCCGCGCGGGCGGTCAGCTCGGTGCGGACCACCTCCTCCTGCCGCCAGTACCGCTCCAGGTACAGCAGCCCGTCGACCAACCGCAGCGGCCGCCCGTCCGGTGCGTCCGGCCCGTCCGCGACGAGCGGGCTCGCGACGCACGCCGCCGTCCACGCCGCGGGGTCGGGCCAGGGCAGGTCGGAGACGTCGACGGGCTCGTCGCCCGCACCCAGCACCGTGCCGCGCACCGCCGCGAGGTCGACGCACACCGACCCGAGCCGGATCCCGCGCACGGTCAGCGCCAGCGCGAGCACCACGTCGTCGGCGGACTCCCCGCCCAGCCGGGCGACGCGGGTGGCGACGTGCACGTCGGCGGGCTCGAGCACCCCTGCCGCGTTGAACGCCGCCAGCACCCCGGCTGCCGAGCGGGCCGCGCGGGCATCGTGCGGGTCGTCGAGCAGTACCGGGCCGGTCACCGGACACCTCCGTCGAGCAGGTCGGACAGCTCGACGACCAGCGCCGCGGGGGGCTGCCACGAGAAGACGCCGCACGGCACGCCGTCGACCACCGGCGCGTCCGGACCGCACATGCCACGCAGGTACAGGTAGAGGACGCCTCCGAGGTGGCGCTCCGGGTCGTAGTCGCGCAGCCGCCACCGCAGGAACCGGTGCAGCGCCGCGGAGTAGAGCAGCGCCTGCAGCGGGTACTGCGCGTCGATCATCGCCCCGGCGAGCCGCTCCGGGGTGTAGTGCGCGGCGGTCAGGGGCTCCGGGCCGTCCGGGCCGATCGGGCCGAGCCAGTTCGTCTTGTAGTCGACGACGGCGAACCGGGGGCCCGACAGGCGGAGGACGGCGTCGATGCTGCCCGTGAGATAGCCCCGCAACGGCTGTGTCGCCAGCGGGGCGAGCCGGCCCGGGTAGGCGGCGAGCGGGTCGGCGGCCCCGAGGTGACGCTGCAGCAACGGGACGAGATCGCCCAGGCGCACGTCCGCGACCGGGGTGTCGCCGCCTGCCAGCGGCAGCTCGAAGTCGAGCTCCGCGAGCCGGTCCGACGGCGCGAGATCCGCCAGGCAGCGGCCGTCGGCGAGCGGACCGAGCGGTGTGCGGGCGACGGGCACGAGCGCGGTGGCCAGCGCGTCGGGATCGACCGCCGGGGTGGGGTGGCGGTCCAACTCGGCGTGGACGCAGCGGAGCAGCTCGGCGCGCAGGTCCGGTGCCGTGAGGTCGGCGGCCTCGAATACCGCGTGGACCAGCGTGCCGAACCCGGTGCCGACGGGGAGGTCGGCCATGGGGGAGGGCACGGCGAGCGCCGGATCGGCGGCCCTGGTCGGTGAGACCGACGCCGGCCCGTCGTCGTCCGTCGGCTCCGGACCCTCGTCGTCCTTCTCCCGGACGTCGGGTTCCGTCAGCACCCCGGCGGGATGCGGGGCACCGTGGGCCGCCGCCGTCAGCGCGCTGTAGGACGTCCGCCGCCACGCCAGGTCCAACGTGCGGGTGAACGGGGCCGCGGTGAGCGCCTCCGCGTGCTCCGGACCCGCCGTGAAGGACGCCGGTGGACGGTCGCGGACCTGTTCCACCGCGAGATCCGGACCCGCGAGCACGCTGAGCGCCGTCAGCGCCGCGGCGTCGTTCGGGACCGGGGACGACGCGGGTGGCGTCGCGCCTGGGCCGCGCCGTCCGAACAGCAGCCGGTGCAGCGGCGACTGGGCAGCCGTCGTCGCCGGCACCCACCACGTCACCACCTGGCACCGGGCGCGGGTCAGCGCCACGTACAGCAGCCGCAGATCCTCGCCCGCCTCCTCGGCCTCGTGGCGTGCGCAGTGCTCGGGCCACCGCGGCCCGCCCGTCCCGCCGACGTCGAGCACACGCACGCCGGCGTCGTCGTGCAGCAGGGGCACGTCCGGCTCGCGCGGGACGTACCGGTCCCAGCCGAACGGCACGTACACCACGGGGAACTCCAGCCCCTTGCTGCGGTGCACGGTGATGATCTGGACCGCGGCCGCGTCGGAGTCGAGCCGCCTGCTGCGTTCGAGTCCGACGTCCGCTGCAGCCTCGTCGATGCGGTGGCGCAGCCACTCCACCAGAGCCGCCGGGCCGAGGTGCGCGTCGACCGCCGCGGCGTGCAGCGCCTGCCCGATGTGCCGGACGTCGGTCAGCCGTCGCTCGCCGTCCGTGACGCCGAGCAGGCGCCCGGGCAGGCCGGTCCCGGTGGTGACCGCCTCCAGCAGCGCCGCCACCCCCTTGCCGTGCAGCACAGCCGCCCAGCGGCGCAGGGTCGCACCCAGCTCGTCGAGCAGCGCGTCGGAGTCGGGCCCGCACAGCTCGGGAACGGTCCGGCCGAGGAAGCAGGTCAACGCCGCGTCGCGGATGCGGATCGGCCGCGGCTGCTCCAACGCGTGCAGCAGCGTCAACCACTCGCGCGCCGCCGGGGTGCCGAATACGCTCGCGGTGCCCGACAGCACGGCCGGGACGTCCACGGCCGCGAGGGCGTCGCGCATCACGGTGCCCTGGTCGTTCGTGCGCACCAGCACGGCGACGTCGCCGGGCCGCAGCGCGGCGCCCGTCACCGTCGCTCCGGAGGCGAGCAGGGCGGCGATGTCCGCCGCGGCGTCGCGGGCGACCTCCTTGCGTGCGTCCGCGGTGAGCGCGAGACCGCGGCCACTGCAGGGCAGCCCGTCGCGGGCCAGCACGCGCACCCGCACCGGCTCGTCGACCGGCGCTCGGGCCAGCCGCGGCACCGGGTGGGCCGACTCCACGTCGCGCACGACGATCCGCGGGTCGCCCAACGCGGCGCCGCCGAACACCGTGCCCAACCCGCGCAGCACGCCGGCGTCGCTGCGCCAGTTGCGGGCGAGCGTGGCATGGGCGTCGGCGTGCCCGACGGCGTCCAGGTAGCTGAAGACGTCCGCTCCCCGGAACGCGTAGATCGCCTGCTTCGGGTCGCCGATCAGGACCAGCGGCACGTGTCCGGCGAAATGCCGCAGGATGCCCCACTGCAGCGGGTCGGTGTCCTGGAACTCGTCGACCAGCACCACCCGGTACCGGGCCCGCAGCCGGGCGGCGCCCCCGCGGACGGGGTCGGCCAGCGCGTCGTGCAGCCGGGTGACCAGGTCGTCGTAGGTGTGCAGGCCGCGCACCCGCTTGCGGCGCTCGACCTCGCCGCGCACCGCCGTCGCGAAGGCGTGCCGCGTCGCAGCGGTTCCGGTCGCGCCGGCAGGCTCCAGCCGGGCCTGCGGGTCGCCGACCGCGCGGCGGGCCAGCCGCAGGGCCTCGGACCGTTCGAATGCGGGGGTACCGGCGCCCGGGGCGGCGAACTTGCGGACGTAGAAGTCGTCGACGACCTCGACCACCAGGTCGTCCACCGACTCGACGAACACCGCGTCGGCGGTGTCGCCCGCGATCCCGAGGGCGGTCAGCATCTGCCCGCAGAACTGGTGCGTGGTCGCGATGGTCGCGGCGTCGAACTCGGCGAGCGCGGCGGTGAGCCGGCGCCGGCGCAGGGCGGCCTCGTCGTCCGGGACGTTCGCGAGCAGCGCCGACACCGAGTCGGCCCCCGCCCGCGCCGCCGCGGGGTCGCGCAGCGCGCGCTCGGCGATCAGCAGCCGCTCGCGGACCCGCTCGCGCAGCTCCTGGGTGGCCTCGCGGCCGAAGGTGACGAGCAGCAGCTCCGGCAGCCGGGCGTGGCCTTCGGCGACGTACCGAGCCGCGAGCGCGGCGATGGTGAACGTCTTGCCGGTGCCGGCGCTCGCCTCGAGCACGGTGGTGCCGGTGGGCAGGTCCCCGCAGACGTCGAAGGCGACAGGACGGGTGAGAACAGCGGTCATCGCAGCACCTCCGCGGCGAGCAGGGGGCGCCACACCCGTAGTGCGAGGTCGCCGAACCGGGTCGGCTCGCTCCCGGTGCCCGGCGTCGTGAGCACCTCGCGCCCGGCTCCGGCGCCGAACACGCGGGCGTAGACCGCGTCGTCGCGCTCCGGGAACCGGCCTTCACACCAGCCGCGCAGCGCCTCGGCCAGCGCGTCGTCCGCACTGCCGCTCCCGATGCGCGTGCGGGCGTAGACCTGCGCGGCGACCGTCGGCAGCGGCAGCGGCTCGCGTAGCCCCTCGCGGTGCAGCGCCACCAGATCCGCGAGCACGCCTCGCGCCCGGGCGGCGTCGAGCGGCCCGGCGGTGGCGACCGTGACCCCGCCGCGGGCACCCCGCCCCACCGTCACCGTCCGCCAGCGGCGGTCCGGCTGCGCGGCCGTGAGCGCGACCAGCCGCACCCATGCCCGGACCCGCTGCTTCGCGGCGAGCTTGGAGAACTCGACGCGCACCGCCGCGTCACCCTGCACGCCGCCGACGGTGCCGACCACGCGGGTGCCGTCCGGGAGCGGCACGTCGACGTCGCGCGACTCCGGCACACCCGTGACGAACCTGGCGCTCGCCGCCACCAGCTCCTCGACGTCGTCGAGCACCTCCGCGAGCACGGCGTTCCCGAGCTCTCCCGGCGGCAGCTCGCCCCGCCGCCACTCGGCGGCGCGGCAGTGTGCGAGGTCCAGGCCGGCCAGCCGGTCGCGCAGGAGCCGGTCGCCGACGGCCCAGCGCTGCAGGGCGTCCAGCGCGACGGGCAGCGCATCCGCGGGATCGTCGTCCATGTCGCTGATCGGCAACCCCACCCGCTGGCGCAGGAACTGCTTCACGGGGTGTTCGACGAACGTGACGAGGTCGTCGAGCGCGACGGTGTCCGTCGGCGCCGCAGGCAGCGGACCCGGGAGGAACGGCGGGGGCGGCGCCTTGGCTCGCGCGGCGGCCAGACACCCGTCGAGCTCGGTGCGGTCGAAGCTGAACGGCCCTCGCGCCCCGAGTGCGTGTGCGGTGAAGTTGCGGGCGTCGAAGGGCTGGAGGGGGTGCCGAACGACGATGCGGTCCAGCGCAGGCCGACCGGCGGTGGCGGCGACGGCGTCCAGCAGCTCGCCCAGCGGCACCGCGGGCGGGCGGCGCGCGCCCGTCCGCGCGTCCGCTCCGGAGTAGAGGACGACGAGGTGCTCCGTCGCGGCGCACACCGCGTCGAGGAGCAGCTGGCGGTCTTCACTGCGCGGATCGCGCTCGCCGACGCGGGGGTCGCGGGCCAGGACGTCGTCGCCGTCGTCCACCCCGGCTCGGGGGAACGTGCCGTCGTCGAGACCGAGCAGGCAGATCACCCGGTGCGGCACCGACCGCATCGGCACCATCGTCGCGACGGTGAGGGTGCCCGTGCGGAAGTTCGCCCGCCCCGGACGCCCGCGGAGCCGCTCGGCCAGGAGGCCCCGCACGTCGGTGAGCGCGAGCGGCACGTCCGCCGCATGGGGACCGGCGGCCCGTGCCGCATCCGCGAGCTCGGCGCGCGCCTGGCCCGTCTGCCAGGCGTCGGCCGGGGTGGTCGCGGTCAGCGCGTCCAGGGCGTCCGTCAGCCCGCTGATCCACGCGGTGAGCGGGCGCTCGCCGGACAGGTCGGCCAGCGCCGCGGAGAGCCGGTCGACGAACTCGGCGAGACGGCCCAGCCGGTCGACGTCGCCCGACTCGACGTCGTCGAGCGGAAGCGCGGTGCCGAGCCAGCTCCCGCCCTCCATCGCGACGCCGAGCAGCAGCCGGTCCAGCCCCGCCGCCCAGGTGTTCTGCGGGAACTTCTCGAGCCGGTACGGGCTGCGGTGCGCGGCGGACAGCCCCCACCGCACGCCGGCCCGGGTGACGAGGTCGCGCAACCGGTCGAGGTCGTCGCCGTCGAGGCCGAAGCGCCGGCGGACGGGGGCCGTGGCGAGCAGGTCGAGCACCTCGGAGGCGGTCAGCCGGGCGTCGGCCAGCTCCAGCAGGCGGCCCACGACGTCGAGCAGGGGGTTCACCTGTCGTAGCGCACGATCGGCGAGCCGGACCGCGAGCCGGTGGCCCGGATGACCGCGGCGTTCGGGCACGCCCTCGGGGTCGAGCCCGAAGGCCGCGGACACGAGCGGGGCGAAGGTCTCGACGTCCGGGCAGGCGATGAGGATGTGGCGCGGTTCCAGCGTCGGGTCGTCGGCGAGCAGGCCGAGCACGATCTCGCGGAGGACCTCGACCTGCCGGTGCGGGCCGTGGCAGGCGTGCACCTGGACCGACCGGTCGTCGGCGGCGAGCACGTGGTCGTTGGCCGGAGCCCGGTCGTCGCGGACGTCGCGTTGCAGACGCTGGAGCAACGTCGCCGGGGGACCGTCCGGCGCCGGATGGGCGGTGTCCGTCGCCGCGACACCGGCCAGGCGCAGCTGCAGCTCCCGGACGTCGCGGCCGAGTGCGGAGAGCAGCGGGTGGCGGGGGAGCTCGGCCGTCGGGTCGGCGCGGCGGGCGGGTACGCCCTCGGCGACCTGGGCGACCCGCTGCCACAGGACGGGGGAGGGGTGCGGCAGCCACAGGTGCACGTCGCGGTGCCGGGCCAGCGCGGCGAGCACGACGAGGTGGTCCTGGGGCAGGCGGGTGGGGCCGAACAGCGACAGCCGCTCCGGCAGGGCGGCGAGCGCGGGGTCGCGTTCGAGCCCGGCGACCGCGGTGGCGAGCCGTTCCGCCGGGTCCGGGGCGTCGATCCGCGCCCGCAGCGCCCGCCACAGCTCGGGCTGCCAGCGCAGGTCGTCGGGCACCCCCGTGTCGTCGCCGGCGCGCCAGGCGTCGAGCAGCTCGGTGCGGTGCGTGGCGTAGGCGGCGAACAGGCCCGCGAGATGCGCGATCACGGCGAACCGGCTGCGCGCCCGATCCAGGTGGGCGGCCAGCGGGGCACACCACGGGCGGCCCGTGCAGGAATCGACGACCTCCATGAGCGGCCACACCGCGCGCGCCGGCTGCCACGGGTCGTCGTCGGTCGCGACGCCGCTGGAGCCGTCCAGCGCGGCCGCGACGACGTCGCCGGGGGAGGGGAAGACGACGTGCGCGCACACCCCGTCGCCGCGTCCCGCCGCGGTGCCGAGCCGGTGGGCCAGGCGGTGTGCCAGCCAGCGCTCCATGCCGCGGGCAGGCACCGCGACGACCTCCGCGGTGAACGGGTCGGCCGGCGGCTCGGCGAGGACGTCGGCCAGGGCGTCGGCGAGGGTGTCCGAGCGCTCGGCCCGGTGCAGGTGCAGCACGGGGTTACCGACGGATCCCGGCGCGGCGGGGTTCCGCGCTGCGGCGAACGGGGTCTTCCACGCGGCGTCGGATCGGGGGTTCCACGCCACGCAACCTAAGGCCTGGCACCGACGCCTCCGCGAGGTGCCGGGCGGTGCGTCGCGCAGTTGTCCACAACCGGCCGACCACGTGCAGTGACGAGTGGCGGGGTTCCTACACGATCGAGCGATCATGGGGCCGAACGGATAACGGGATGATGGGTTCCGGGCGATCACCGGGTAGACGAAGGCAAGCACCGAGCGTGAGGGGGACGACATGGCACAGGGATCCAACGGTCCGACCGAGTTCGAGGCCGTGATCAGGGTGCCCGAGCAGATGTCGTACCGGATCAAGGACGAGCGCCGTGGCGACGTCGTGCTGCGCCACGCCCGCCTGACCGGCCGCGGCCGTCCGACCTTCTGCTCGCCGACCCGGGCCGAGCAGTCCGGCGCCGCGCACCTGCCGGCAGGCTCGGGCACCGACGGCAAGGTCATCTACCCGACCCGCGAGGCCGCCGAGGCCGCGGCCCAGGAGCTGGAGAGCCTGGGCGCCCGTCGCCTGCGCTCCTACCTCTGCGCGCGCTCCCGGCACGGCCACTTCCACCTGACGACGGACACCGCCCGTCCCCTGCACGAGCGCATCCCGCAGCAGCGCCGCCCCGCCTGACCCCGTTCGGCGCTTGATCGTCGGATCGGGGACATGAGATCCGTATGCGGGTCCCTGGTCCCCCGATCGTCGATCAAGAACCGGGCTCGATCAGGCCGCTGCCGCACGCGTCGCGTGGACCTCGGCGACGACCTCGTCCGGCCGGCCGTCGAGGTCGTGCCAGGTGAACCGGAGCGGATCCCACCCGTCCCGGACGAGCGCGTTCTGCTTGCGGCGGTCGTTGCGGAACCTCTCGGCATCGACGTGCCACGCCCAGCCGTCCACCTCGACGGCCACCTTCTCGCGGACGAACGCGAGGTCCACCCGCCACGGGCCGAAGGGGTGGCCCAGCACCCAGCCGGTGATCCCCGCTTCGCGCAGGATCCGCACGAGGAGCCGCTCCGCAGCCGAGTCGGCGCGGTCCGCCGCAGCGATGAGCAGCCGCCCGGCGGCGGAAGATCCCGTCCTGCCCATGTGCGGCAGTAGGCCCGGTACACCTGCGGGAAGCGGACATGACGCTGCAGTGCGCGGTCGAGGAACGCCGACCCGCCGGGTAGGACGAGCGCCGTCTCGAGGACGGTGAGCGGCGGGGCGGTGAGCCGGAGGCCGCGCCTGGACATCACGTCGGCGCGCTCGAGGTCGCGTTGTCTCGTCCGGACACCCGGGCGGTTCCGCGGCTTGCATCGGCGCGGCACCGTCAGCCCGATCTCCGCCGGCGCCCGCTCGAGCATGCCGTGCCAGTGGGCCGCCGCCGGGCCCGACACCGCGGCCTCGCCGCCCGCCCACAGCCACGCCGCCCGCACGCGCACCTCGTCGGTGAGCCGGTGGCCGCCCACGAGGTAGACGCCGGGGTGCAGCCGTTCCCAGGCTCCGTCGCGCGCCCGGCGATGGACGGTCTGCTTCGCCATCCCCAGCTCGACAGCCTGCGTCAGGGTGACCACGCCACCCTGACGACGCAGGAGATGGTCGAGGGACATGGGGGAGAGGATCGGTGAACGAGGGTCGCCGGCGGGGCCGATTCGGGAATCCCGTGCCCTTGATCGGCGAACCGGGGACAGAGGACCCGAATACGGGTCTCAGGTCTCCGGTTCGCCGATCATGGTCGAGCCGACGAGGCCGGCGTAGACCACCACGTTGTCGCGGTAACTGCGCGCCGCGCGGTCGAACGAGCCCCCGCAGGTGATCAGGCGCAGGCCGGCGTGGTCGATGTCGCCGTAGACGCGCTCGGTCGGGAACGCGTCCTTCGGGTACCGCTCCACCGCGAGCACGACGAACCGCGCCGTGCTCCCGTCGGCCCGGTCGACCGCCATCTCGTCGCCCCGGTCGAGGTCGCGCAGGCGGAAGAAGACGCCCGGGGCGTGGTTCCAGTCGACGTGCGCGGCGATCACCGCGGGGCCGTGCTCGCCCGGCGTCGGGGCGCCGGTGAACCACCCGGCCACGGAACCGTCGGCCGGGACCTGCAGCGTCCCGTCGGCCTGCAGGCCCAGCCCGATCAGGGCCGAGTCGACCTCGATCGCCGGGATCTGGATACGTACCGGCGGGGCCGCGGCCAGGGCCGGAGTCGACGTCACCTGCACCGGTGCGGCGGGGGGAGGGCCGGCGACGGGGGGAGGTGCGCCGCCGCTGCAGCAGGCGAGCAGGACGCACACACCGAGGACGACCGCACCGGTCAGGCGGGCGACGGTCGGTGAAAGAGGACTGACTACCTCCGCCCGGCGCGGGACCGGGCGGAGGGTCGTGGAGTCGGGCACGCGTCAGCGTCGAGCGGGCCACCGGCGAACGCCGAGGGCAACCGCCGCGCCGAGGCCGCCGAGGAGCAGGACCACCGGCACCGGGTCGGTCGGCGCGGCCGAGCCGTCGCCGGTGTCCGCCGCACCTACCGGCTTCACGAGGATCTGGTGCTCGGGCACGGTGCGCACCGGTGCGTCGGGCGCTGCTGCCGCCGGGGGGTCGATGACGCCGGGATCCGGCTCGGTGTCCGCCACCGGCTGGACGGGTGCTGCAGGCGGCGGCGGGACCTCCGGATCGACCTGGCCCATGCGGAAGTAGTCCTCGCAGGCCACCCCGTTGTGGTTGGCGTCGAGCCGCTGCGGATCGCCGGAGTGCGACCGCAGTGCCGACTGCGCCGCGGCCTGGCTCGCGAAGTCGCGGCAGTCGCGGTCGGTCGGCTGGGGTTGCGCCGACGCGACGCCGGCGAGCGGGAAGGTGGCGACGGTGGCGAGAACCGCGGCGGCGAGAACGGTGCGCAGGTACATGGAGTGTTGGTAGCGGTCAGCTCACCCTGCGCGCACGCCCGGCGGCTCCAATCCACCCCATCTCGGGACGTCCGGCATCCCCCGATCGAGCCGGGGACCGTGTGCTACCGGCTCGACACTGCGCAATGTCGGTGCCGGGTGGCAGGGTGTTCCGCAGCACCCGCGGGTGCGATCACCACCAGCCCCGAGCCGAGGAGACGAGACGATGTCGACCGATTCCCGAGCCGGCACCCCTGCGACGGCGGCGGACCTCGTCGACGTCGAGAAGCTCCTCCGGGCCTACCACGACGGGCATCCCGACCCGTCGAACCCGCTGCAGGCGGTCGCGTTCGGCACCTCCGGTCACCGGGGCACCTCGCTGAACACCTCGTTCAACGACGACCACATCGCCGCCACCACGCAGGCCATCGTCGAGTACCGCACGCGGGAGGGCACGGACGGGCCGCTGTTCGTCGGCGCCGACACCCATGCGCTCTCCGGGCCGGCCTGGGAGACCTGCGTGGAGGTCCTGGTCGCGAACGACGTCACGGTGCTCGTCGACAGCGCGGGCGGCTTCACGCCCACGCCCGCGGTGTCGCACGCGATCCTCGCCCACAACCACAGCCGTGCCGCCGGACTCGCGGACGGCGTCGTCATCACGCCGTCGCACAACCCGCCGCAGGACGGCGGCTTCAAGTACAACCCGCCGAACGGCGGCCCCGCCGACACCGACGCCACCAAGTGGATCGCGAACCGGGCCAACGAACTGCTCGCCGCGAAGCTGGACGGGGTGCGGCGCCGCTCGCTCGACTCCGTGCGCGGCGATCTCGAGAAGTACGACTTCCTCGGCCGGTACGTCGACGACCTGCCGTCGGTCGTGAACATGGCGGCGATCCGGGACGCGGGGATCCGGATCGGGGCCGACCCGATGGGCGGTGCCAGCGTCGCGTACTGGGGCGCGATCGCCGAGCGGCACGGGCTCGACCTCACCGTCGTCAACCCGAACGTCGACCCGCAGTTCGGGTTCATGACGCTCGACTGGGACGGCAAGATCCGCATGGACTGCTCGTCGCCGTACGCGATGGCCTCGCTGGTGCAGCGGCGCAACGAGTACCAGATCGCCACCGGCAACGACGCCGACGCCGACCGGCACGGCATCGTCACCGCGGACGCCGGTCTGATGAACCCGAACCACTATCTGGCCGTGGCCATCGGCTACCTCTACGCCAATCGCCCGGACTGGCCGCAGGACACCGGCATCGGCAAGACGGCCGTCAGCTCGTCAATGATCGACTTCGTCGCGCACGACCTGGGCAGGCGGCTTGTCGAGACCCCCGTCGGGTTCAAGTGGTTCGTGCCGGGCCTCATCGACAGCTCGATCGCGTTCGGGGGCGAGGAGAGCGCGGGCGCGTCGTTCCTGCGCAGCGACGGCACGGTGTGGACCACCGACAAGGACGGTCTCATCCTCTGTCTGCTCGCCTCGGAGATCCTGGCGGTCACCGGGCAGACGCCCAGCGAGCGCTACCGGGAGCTGACCGCCCGCTTCGGTGAGCCCGTGTACGCCCGGATCGACGTGGCCTGCAGCAAGGACGACAAGGCGAAGCTCGGCAAGCTCGCCGCGGACGACGTCACGGCGACCGAGCTCGCCGGCGACCCGATCACCCAGCGGCTCACCGAGGCCCCGGGCAACGGCGCGGCGATCGGCGGGCTGAAGGTGGTGACCGACGGCGGCTGGTTCGCCGCACGGCCCTCGGGAACCGAAGACGTCTACAAGGTCTACGCCGAGAGCTTCCGGGGGCCGGAGCACCTGGCGCGGATCCAGGAGGAGGCCCGGGAGGTCGTGTCGGCAGCGCTCAACGGCTGACGCCGAGGGCGGCCGACCGGCCCAGCGGCCGTGGGCGGAAGGGCGGCATCGTCAGAAGTGACGATGCCGCTGGAACCCTGGTGCGGTGCCCGTCACCATTGAGGGAGCGTTGCCGCGGTACTCGTGCCCGGGTCTCGTGGCAACGCTCACCCAAGCCTCACCGGCCCGCTGCGTTTCGTGCCCGGATCGCGAGCGGGCCGGTGCGAGGCCCCCGGCTGGTGACGAGTGGCCGCCCCCCGTCCCGGAGCCGGGCACTGTCCCGACGTTCCCCGCTGCGACGCAGCGCGAAGAGCGCCAGCTCGCGGTGTGCAGGCTCGTCCGTCCGGCGCAGCAGCCGCGCCAGCTCGTCCGCCGCGGCGCGGGGGCTGCGGGCGGCGACCCACACGGTCAGCTCGGCCTCGGCGACCTCCCGGCGCACCCCGGCCAGCCGCGTGCAGACGTACTCGACGTCTTCGTCGGCGAGCTCGCCCACGAGCGGCGCGGGCACCCCCTGCTCGACCAGCATCTCGCGGACGCCCCAGAGGCCGATCGGGGTGAGCGCGACCAGTGTGGGGTCGGGGTCGTCACGACCGGCGAGCTCGGTCAGCATGGCGTGGTCGTGGCTCTCGGTGAGGTGCACGGCTCCGAGCAGCTCCAGGGCGTCGACCACCGCGGTGACGTCGCGGCGCCACAGCCGCTGCTCGACGTCGCCTGCGAGGTCGTCGACGACGCAGCCGAACCGCGCGTTGACCGCGTCGCGGACCCGGCGGTGGAACAGCTCGACCGGGACCGGATCCCCGCCGGCGGCGTAGAGGTCCAGCATGAGCATCGGCAGCGCCTCGCCCAGCGACATCCCGAACAGCGACGGCGCCCCGAACACGTTGCTGCCCCCGAAGTGCTCGCCGAGCGTGCCCAGCGCGACGAACGCCCGCTGCCACAGCTCGATCGGCCTGCCGAGCAGTGTCGTGGCGCTCTTGACCGGCACCAGCCGGCCCTTGACGACCCGCAGCAGCCGCGCCTGCCGCGCCCACGCGACGAGCAGGCTGGTCTCCGGCAGGTCGTCGGCGGTGCGTGCGTGGTCGCGGGAGAAGGCGTCGACGTCGAGCGTGGCCGCCAGGGCGCGGGCGTCCGCCAGCAGTAACCGGCCGTCGGCGGTGAGCGGCCGACCGGTGCGCACCCAGCGGGTGACGGTCCGCAACCGCACCACGGCCTCTGCGGTCTCTGCGGACGCGAGCAGTGCCGCGGCGCCCGGCAGCAGCGCGGGGGCCAGGTCCGGGGTCGGGGGACCGGTGTCGGGCTCCGGATCTCCGCTGTCGCGGCGCGTCACCTCGGCGAGGGCGTCGCGGTCCACGTCGACCTCGCCGCGGCGCACCTGCTCGAGGAAGCGGGCGACGGCCGCCGGGTCCGCGGCAGGGACGCCGTGGCGGCGCAGCTGGACGGCCCAGAACGTGCCGAGGTCACGGTTGCGCTCGTCGGCCAGTGCGTCGTGCAGGGCGGGTGTGCTGTCGTCGATCTGGGCGTGCAGCTGGGCGGGGGCCGCGGACCCAGGATCGAGCCAGTCGCGCTCGGCAAGGAAGCCGATCAGTGCGTGCAGTGCGACCGGCACCGCCTCACGGTCGTCGTCGAGCAGGGCGACGGTCCGCGGGAACCAGACGGCCAGCGCGTCCGCGACGTGCGCCCGCGTCCACCGGCCCAGGCGCCCGTCGACGCCGTGGCGGTGGTCGAGCGCGGCTGCGACCAGCGCGGGATGGACCGGGATGCTGCGACGCCGGGCCCACGCGACCACGAGGGACTGGAGGCGCTCGCGGGCGGCCAGGTACCCCTCATGGTCGTCGGGACCGAAGACGAGGCGCACCAGGCCACTCCATCAGATACTGCGGTGCCGGGCACACCGGGGTCACCCGGTCGAGACCGCCGCGACGTGGGCGAACCCGACCGGGCCCGCCTCCCTATTTGTCGGTGGCGCCCGTGTGCTGCGCCGGGACGTCGACCGGGTGCGCCGTGCCGTTCCCGTGGGCCCCGTTCCCGTCCGCGCCGTGCACGGCGTGCCGCCCGTGCTCGGCGTGGGTCTCGACGCTCACCGGCCGCGTGATCGGGTGCGGCTTGACCGGCACGAAGAACGAGTCGCCGTAGGCCCGTTGGCCGAACTCGATCGCCTGCTCGATGGCCTTGGTCGAGCGCAGCCCGCGCCGGACCAGTGGATCGCTGCGCAGGTCCCGCGCCAGTGCCACGCACATGAGCACCATGACCAGTGCGAACGGTGCGGCCATGATGATCGTGATGTTCTGGATGCCGGACAGCGCGTCACCCTCGCCGCCCCCGACGATCAGCATGATGGCCGCGATCGCGCCCATCACCGCTCCCCAGAAGATCACGACGCTGCGGGTGGGGTGGATCGTGCCGCGCTGCGAGAGCGTGCCCATGACGATCGACGCCGCGTCCGCGCCGGAGACGAAGAAGATCGCGACGAGCAGCATCGCGATCACGCCGAGGACGGCGCCGAGCGGCATCGTGTCGAGCAGGCCGAACAGCTGTCCCTCGGTCGGCCGGGACGCGAGATCCGTGCCGGTGCGCTGCAGCTGGATCGCGGTCCCGCCGAAGATCGCGAACCACAGCAGGCTGACGGCGCTCGGGATCAGGATGACGCCCGAGATGAACTGGCGGATGGTGCGCCCGCGGCTGATGCGTGCGATGAACATGCCGACGAACGGCGTCCAGGAGATCCACCACGCCCAGTAGAAGATCGTCCAGCCGGCCAGCCAGGTCGCGGTCTCGTCGCCGCCGGTGGCCGCGGTGCGGGCGGCCATCTGTGCGAGATTGCCGAAGTAGTCGCCGATCGCGGTGGGCAGCAGGTTGAGGATCAGGATGGTCGGGCCGCCGATGAAGACGACCAGGGCGAGAATCCCGGCCAGCACCATGTTGATGTTCGACAGCCACTGGATGCCCTTGGAGACGCCGGACACCGCGGAGAGGATGAAGCAGATCGTCAGCACCACGATGATCGTGACCAGCAGGGTGGTGCCGACGTTGTCCATGAAGCCGCCGGCGGTGAGTCCGCCGCCGATCTGCAGGGCACCGAGCCCGAGGGAGGCGGCGGAGCCGAAGAGCGTCGCGAAGATCGCGAGGATGTCGACGGCGCGCCCGAACGCGCCCTCGGCGCGCTTGCGGCCGAACAGTGGGATGAAGGCCGAGCTGATCAGCTGCGGGCGGCCCCGGCGGAAGGTGCTGTAGGCGATGGCGAGCCCCACGACCGCGTAGATCGCCCACGGGTGCAGCGTCCAGTGGAAGAGAGTGGTGGCCATCGCGGTGTCGAGGGCCTCGGTGGAGTTCGGCGCGACGGTGCCCGGCGGTGGCGAGGTGAAGTGCGACAGCGGCTCGGCCACGCCGTAGAACATGAGCCCGATGCCCATGCCGGCGCTGAACATCATCGCGATCCAGGAGACGGTGCGGAATTCCGGCGCCTCGTCGTCGCGGCCGAGCGGGATCCGCCCGTAGCGACTCACCGCCAGCCACAGCGCGAAGATCACGAACCCGCTCGCCGCGAGCACGAACGCCCAGCCGCCTGCGGTGATCACGCCGCCTAGCACCGCCGTGGCGACGGCGCTGAGCGAGTCGGTGCCCGCCACGCCCCAGACGATGAACGCCAGGATGATCGCGGCGGCGATCCCGAAGACCCAGCGGTCCAGCACCGGGTGATGGTCTTCGGGGGTGGGAGTCGGGTCCGTCGGGGCCGCCTCGGGGACGGGATCGGCCGAAATGTGGGTCTTGCCCTGCTCCAGCGTCATGGTCGGCGGCCCTCGACTGCCGGGCCTTGCCCCCCTCCCGTTGCGGCTTACGTCGTGTGCAGCACAGTGCGCCGTCGGTCGAGAAGAGGTCAACAGGCACTTATAGACGGAATCCGACCGTTACAAGATTTCTGCGCACCTAGAAGGGGTTGCGCGCCGTCTTCAGCTCGCTGAACGCCGGCACCCCGGCGATGAGGCGGACCGCCTCGAACAGTTGCATCGCCTGGTCGCCGGTCGGGGCGGGGACGACGACCGGTCCGAAGAAGCCGCGACCCTCGAGCGCGACGACCGGGCTGCCGACGGTGTCGCCGACCGCGGCCTGGGACGCCTCGTGCTCGGCCCGCACCGCGGCGTCGAGCGACTCGTCGTCGACGGCCGCCGCCACCGACTCCGGCAGCCCCGCCTCGGCGACCGCCGCCGCGATCGACGCGTCGTCACTCGCCTCGCCCTTCTCGTGCCGGCGGGTGCCGAGCGCGGTGTAAAGGCGCGCGACCGCGTCGCTCCCGCCCTCGGCCTGCGCGGCGGCGAGCGCGCGCAGTACCCGGCCGCCCTGGCGGACGCCCTCCCGGTGCTTCTCGGGGATCTCCTTGCCCTCGTTCAGCACGCCGAGGCTCATCAACCGCCAGGTGACCGTGGCGGCACCGGCGTCGGCGACCTCGGTGATCCAGCAGGAGGTGCGCCAGGTGAACGGGCAGTTCGGGTCGAAGAAGAACTCGACGGGAGTGGCGGGCATGGCGACCTCCGGACGGGGAGCAGTTGGTGGAGAGCCCCGCGGCTCAGCGGGGTGGTTCGGAGCCCGGATCGTCCCGGCGGTCCGGGTCCCGGTCGTCGTCGGCGTCGTCGTGCCCGGCCAGGAACCGCTCCACCTCCGCGCCGAGCTCGTCCGCGGTGGGCAGCTCCCCACCCATCGGCGACGACCGCTCGTCCCCCTCGGAGATCACGGTGTCGTACTGGCGCTCCAGGGCGGCCACCACCTGCGCGACCTCCTCCGAGCCCTCGACCTGCTCGGCGATCTCGCGCTCGGCCCGCTCGGCGGCGGCCGTCAACGACGCGGTGGGTAGGTAGAGGCCCGTCGCGACCGCCAGGTGGTCGACCAGCACGCGGGCGGCCTGCGGGTATTCGGCGCGCGCCAGGTAGTGCGGCACGTGCACCGCGAAGCCCATCGCCGCGTGCCCTGCCTGGCCGAGCCGGTACTCGACGAGCGCCACCGCGCTGCCGGGCACCTCGGCGGTGGCGAACAGCGCCTCGTGGCCCTCCGTCAGCTCCGGCCGGGTGCCGTGCACCGTCACCCCGATGGGGCGGGTGTGCGGCACGGCCATCGGGATCCCCGTCAGGTTCACCACGAGCCGGATGTCCAGCGTCCGGACGAGCTCCTCGACGGCGGCCGCGAACCGCTCCCACTGCGTGTCCGGCTCCGGCCCGGTCAGCAGCAGGTAGCCGGTGCCCTCGGAGTCGGTCAGCGCGACGACGTCCAGTTCAGGCGCCGTGTAGTGCTCCCAGTGGTCGGTCTCGAAGCGCAGCGGGGGACGCCGGGAGCGGTAGTCGACGAGCTGGTCGACGTCGAAGCGCACCACCCGCTGCCCGGACCCCGACGCGAGCATCGAGTCGGCCGCCAGCCGGGCCGCCGCGCCTGCGTCGACGAACCCGTCGAGCACCATCACCAGCACAGGATCGGCCAGCTCCGGGGCGTCCGGCTCCAACCGGTACAGCCCTGCGGGATCCAGCACGCTCACACCTCCGCTCGGCGGCGCGGGCCGCCCGTCTGCCGCCCCGACCGTCCCGGGAACGTGAGTCCGCCCGCACAGCATCCCCGATAGGCACGCACATGACCCACCATGGACGTCCGTGGGTTGTGTGAGGTCACCGTTGACAGAGACGAGGTCGTCGGCCGGGTCGACGACGACGAGCCGGATCTGGGTCGTCTGGTCGGTCGCGCTCGCGGCCTACATCGTCGGGGTGATGCACCGGACGTCGTTCGGTGTGGCCGGGCTGGACGCCGCGCAGCGCTTCCAGGCGGGCCCCGCTGCGCTGTCCGGTTTCGTGGTGCTGCAGCTGCTGGTCTACGCGGCCCTGCAGGTGCCCGTCGGTCTGCTGCTCGACCGGTTCGGCGGCCGGACGCTGGTCGCCGTGGGTGCGTTGACGATGGCCGCGGGCCAGCTCGTGCTCGCGCTGGCGAGCACGCTGCCCCTCGCCGTGGCCGCGCGGGTGCTGATCGGCACGGGCGACGCGCTGACGTTCATCAGCGTGCTCTCGGTCGTCACCGCCTGGTTCCCGCCGCGGCGCGTCCCGGTGATGACGCAGCTGACGGGCCTCGTGGGGCAGCTCGGGCAGGTGCTGTCTGCGGTGCCGCTCGCCGCGCTGCTGCACGGCCCGGGGTGGACCCCTGCGTTCCTCTGCGCGGCCGGGCTGGGGGTGTTCGTCGGGCTCGCGGTGCTGGTGCTGGTGCGCGACCGGCCGCCGGGTGCCCCGCCGCCGCCCCCGGCGGCGCCGCCGCGGGAGGTGCTGGGCGGGCTGCGGACGTCGTGGTTCGAGCCGGGCACCCGGCTCGGGCTCTGGACCCACACGGGCACGCAGTTCTGCGGCACGGTGTTCGGCCTGCTCTGGGGTGTGCCGTACCTGGTGGCGGGGCAGGGGATGACCACCGGGCAGGCGAGTGCCCTGCTGACGCTGCTCGTGGTCGTGGGCATCATCGCCGGCCCGATGTTCGGCGAGTTCGCCGCCCGCCATCCGATGCGCCGTTCGTACCTGGTGTTGAGCGTGATCGGCGCACACGCGCTGGTGTGGTCCGCGGTGCTGCTGGTGGCGCCGCCGGCGCCGCGCTGGTTGCTGGTGCTGCTCGTGATCGTGATCGGCACCGGTGGCCCCGGCTCGATGATCGGCTTCGACTACGCGCGCACCTTCAACCCGCGCTCCCGGCAGGGCGCGGCGGTGGGCATCGTCAACGTCGGCGGGTTCGTGGCGTCGTTGCTCGTCGCCTGGGCGATCGGCGTGGTGCTCGGCCGGGCAGGGGGCTACACGCCGGAGGCGTTCCGGGTGGCGTGGACGGTGCAGTACGTGGTGTGGGCCTTCGCGGTGGTGGCGGTCCTCTCGACGCGCCGGCTCGCGCGGCGGAAGCTGGCGGACGAGGGCGTCGTGGTCCTGCCTCTGCGGGCCCTGCTGGCGGAATGGCGGAGCCGCCGCCGGCCGTGACGGCACCCCGAGTCGATCACTCATAAGTGACAACCGTTATCGTTTTCATCAACAGGGAACGACAACGGGAGGACGGCTGTGCGCATCGCGTTCGTCGGCAAGGGTGGCAGCGGCAAGACCACGACGGCGGCGGCGTTCAGCCGCTACCTCGCCGCGCACGGGCGGCCCGTCGTCGCCGTCGACGCCGACATCAACCAGCACCTGGCAGCCGCCCTGGGGCACGACGGGCCCCGCCCGCGCCCGCTCGGCGCCGACCTGGCGTGGCTCAAGGACCACCTGCGGGCCGACAACCCGCGCGTCGCGTCGGCCGCCGCCATGATCAAGACGACGCCGCCCGGACGCGGTTCACGACTGCTCGACCTCGACCCGACAGGCGAACTGCTGCGCCGGTACTCCGCGACAACCGCCGAGGGCGTGGGCCACCTCGTCACGGGCGAGTTCGACGAGGCCGACATCGGCGTCTCCTGCTATCACGCGAAGACCGGTGCGGTGGAGCTGTGGCTCAACCACCTCGTCGACGGGCCCGGCGAGTACGTCGTGGTCGACATGACCGCCGGGGCCGACGCCTTCGCGTCGGGCCTGTTCACCCGGTTCGACCTGACGGTGCTGGTCAGCGAGCCGACACGGCGCGGCGTCGGCGTGTACCGGCAGTACGCCGCCCACGCGGCGGGCCACGGTGTGGCGCTGCGGGTGCTGGGCAACAAGGTCGCCGACGCCGACGACCTGGCGTACCTGCAGGCGGAGGTCGGCGACGCGCTGCTGGGGTGTCTCACGCCGTCGCCGTGGGTGCGCGCGGCCGAACGCGGTGCCGTCGCACCCGTCGCGCGGCTCGAGCCGGAGAACCTCGCCGTTCTCGGGTCCGTCCTGGCGGCACTCGACGCCTGCGAGCGCGACTGGGCCGCGTACCACCGCGCGACGGTCGACTTCCACCTGCGCAACGCCACGTCGTGGGGCGACCGCGCCACCGGTACCGACCTCGCCGCGCAGGTCGACCCCGAGTTCGTACCGGGCGCGCTCGTCCGGTCCTGATCGAAGTTCGTTCGACCCTCTGGAGGAATCCGTGTCCCTCGACGTCCCCACTCCCGTCCTCGACGCCGCAGCGCGCGGCGAGCTCGACGACGCCCGCTTCGTCGCCGTCGTCCGCGACTCGCTGCCCTATGCCTGGAAGGTCGTCGGCGCGGCCGCGGACGACCTGAGCGCCCACCCGGGCGCCCCGTTCGGGCAGCACGAGGTGCCGCCTCCGTCGGAGCGTGAGCGCGGCGAGCTGCTGCGGGCGCTGGCGAGCAACGCGATCCGCGGCGCGCTGGAGCGTCACTTCGGGGTCGTGCTCGCCTTCCAGAACTGCCACCGCGTCGCGGCGTTCGCTCCGGCGGCCGTCGACTCGCCGGTCTACCGGGAGTTCGTGTCGCCGCGCGGCCAGGTACTCAACCAGACGCCGGAGCTGCGCGACTGCTGAGCGGGCGCCAGGCATCGGGCGGGATCTACTCAGCCAGCAGCCGGTAGATCGTCTTGCGGGCCTCCGCCAGCGCGCCACCTGCCGCGGCGATCTGCTCGGAGGTGCCCGCCGACATCACCTGGTGGGCGGCGGCGTGCAGCTGCGAGAGCTGCTCCCACAGCGCGGCCGCGTCGTCGTCGACGTCGCGGCCCACCGCCTCCCACACCGCGTCGAGCTCGGCGCGGTGCTCCTCGACGTGCCGGGTGCCCGCCTCGGTGAGGTGGATGACCCTGCGGCCCTCCACCTTCTCGATGCGGACCAGGCCCTCGTCCTCGAGCTGCGAGACCGTCGGGTAGATCGACCCCGGGCTGGGGCGCCAGACGCCGCCGCTCCGCTCGCCGATCTCCTGGATGATCTCGTAGCCGTGCCGCGGCTGCTCCGCGACCAGAGCGAGGACGGCGCTACGCACGTCACCGCGCGGGGTGCGTCGTCCGCGGCGCCCGCCGCGTCCGGGGAATCCGCGGGGCGGGCCGCCCGGGCCGAAACCCGGACCGCCGGGGCCGAAGCCGCCGGCCATGCGACGCCGGAACGGGCCTCCGCGGCCACGGCCGCGACCCATCTCCTCGGCGGGATCCTCCGGTGGTTCCGGAGGCGGACCCATGTGTGCCTCGGCAGGACCGGCGCCCGGGCCTGGCCGACGGTGACGGCGGTGCGGGTGACCGGTGCGACCGGGCCAGCCGGCTTCCCACGGGGGATTCATGCTGCTCATGGTGGTTCTCCTTGATGTTCGCGACTCGGAATCTCCGAGTTCCATCGCGTGCCATCACGATATATCGCGATAGCAGTCGATGCAACCCCTTCTTCGAGCGGGAGGTTGTCAGCCCGGCCCGCGGGAGGTGATGCCGCAGTGCTCGCCGACGTAGGAGCGGACGCGGTCCGCCGCAGCTGTGTACTCCGGCGACGTGAGTTTGTCGCGCAACCCTGCATCGCGGGCGATCGCCGCGGTGTCGCCCTTCGCCGCCTCCAGCGCGTCGAGCTGCAGGTCCACGGCGGCGACCGACCGCTCGACGTCCGCGCGGATCTCGCCCGGTGCGGTGGCGACCATGTCCGCGTAGGCGCTGCGGACAGCCTCTGCGGCGCTGTCGAGCTCGGCGCGCGGGACCGTGCCGCCACGGTTGAGCAGGGCGGCCAGCGGCTGGGCGGCCCGGGTCCCGGCGATTACCGCGCCGCAGAAGTCGCCGGGAGGCGTGCGGTCGCGACGTGCCGGTGCGGGGCTGTCGGCGTCGGCGAGCGACCCGCCGCAGCCGGCGAGCAGGAGCGCCGCCGCGACGACCGCCATCATCGGTGTCGGCGCGGTGCGGCGGCGGGACGTGCGGCCCATCGGAGCTCCCGTGACAGCCGGACGACCGGAACGGGGACGACGAACTCCCCGAGGCGTGCCAGCGTATCGGTGGCTCCGGACCGGTTCGTCCCGGGACGACCTCGGGAACAGCGCGCCCGAATTCGGACGTTGAGCAGGACATGGCGACATACCGACCCCGGCGGCTCGCGGCGTTGACCGTGCTCTGGCGTGCAGTGGTGCGCGGGCAGCAGCCCGGCGCACCGGCGTTGGGGGAGCGGCTGAGCGCCGTGCCTCGGATGGTGGGCGAGGCGGTGTCCGGACGGTACGCCGCGCTGGGACGCGGGCGGTTGGCGCTGCTCGCCCTCGGCCTGGCCTATCTCCTCTCCCCGCTGGACCTCGTCCCGGAGGCGGTCGTGCCGCTGCTGGGTCTGGCCGACGACGGCGTTGTGGCGCTCTGGCTCGCCGGCTCCTTCCTCGCCGAGACCGACCGGTACCTGAACTGGGAGCGCTCCCGCCCGGTGATCGTGGAGGGCGGCGTCAGGGCCTGATCCGGCTCCGCGGCGGCGGCGCATGGTAGGACCACCGCATGGATTCCATGCGCGCGATCGTGCAGCACGAATTCGGTGGTCCCGAGGTACTCGAGGTCGAGAGCCGGCCGGTCCCGGAGCCGGTGGCCACCGAGGTGCGGGTGCGGGTCGAGGCGGCCGGGGTCAACCCCGTCGACTGGAAGACCCGCGGGGGCAAGGGTGCAGCGGTGCAGTTCGGTCTGCCGCTCACCGTCGGCTGGGACGTCACCGGCATCGTCGACGCCGTCGGGCCCGGCGTGACCCGCTTCGCCGTCGGCGATCCGGTGTTCGGCATGCCATGGTTCCCGCGGCCCGCCGCGGCGTACGCGGAGTTCGTCACCGCGCCGTCGCGGCACTTCGCCCGTCGCCCCGATGCCTTGTCGGTCGAGCAGGCGGCAGGGTTGTCCCTGGCCGGTCTGACCGCCTGGCAGTGCCTCGTCGACATCGCCCGGGTGCAGCCGGGGCAGCGCGTCTTGATCCACGCCGCCGCCGGGGGAGTGGGCCACCTCGCCGTCCAGATCGCGAAGGCCCACGGCGCCCACGTGATCGGCACGGCGTCAGCGGCCAAGCACGACCTGCTCGCCGAGCTGGGCGTCGACGAGGCCGTCGACTACCGCAGCCAGAAGTTCGAGGACGTCGTCGAGCCGGTCGACGTGATCTACGACCTCATCGGCGGCGACGTCGCGGAACGCTCGTTGGACGTGCTGCACCCGGACGGGATCCAGATCAGCCTGCCGTCGGCGGCGGCCGCTGTGGCCGTCGAGGCCGCGAAGGCGCGAGGCCTGCACGCCGTCGGCATGATGGTCGAGCCCGACGGCGACGGCTTGGAGGAGCTGGCCGCGCTCGTCGAGGCGGGCGCGCTGCAGGTGCTCGTCGACCGGACGTTCCCGCTGGCCGAGGCGGCGGACGCCCACCGCTTCGGTGAGGCGGGGCGGACCACCGGCAAGATCGTGCTCGTGGTGTGACCCCTACGCCGGGCACGATCGCGCACCGACCAGCTCGGGGTGGCCCGGCGAGGTGATCCGGACCGGGAGCAGGCAGCCGGTCACCGCGCCGTCGGGCGTCACCACGAACTCGGCGACCGCCGAGCGCGAGCCGGCCTCCGAAAGGCTGGGCCACACGAAGTTGCCCAGCCCCCAGGCGATCGGCCGGCCGCGGTAGGAGTCGAGGGGCTGCAGCCGGTGCGAGTGATGGCCGAAGACGCCGTCCGCCCCGGCGTCGATCAACGCGTGCGCCCGCGCCACGTCGTCCGCCCGCGGCCGCGTGTCGAGCTCGACGCCCCAGTGGACGGTGACGAAGACCAGGTCGGCCACCTCGCCCGCCGCGCGGACGGCTGCCACCATCGCAGCGGTGTCGTCGCCGCTGGCCATGCCCGGGCGGCTCGGCCCCGCGAGCCAGTCGGCAGCGGGCACGACCCCGCCGAACCCGAGCACCGCGATGCGCCACCCGTCGCGCTCGACGACGGCCGGTGTCGACGCGGCCCGCAGGTTCTCCCCGACCCCGACGGGCGCGATGCCGGCGCTGCGCAGCCGCCCCAGCGAGTCGAGCAGAGCATCCGGGCCGAAGTCGCCGCTGTGGTTGTTGGCCAGGTTCGCCACGTCCACCCCGGCGGCCTGGGCGGCCGGCAGGGCGGCGGGATCGCACCGGAAGTTGAACTCCTTCGGCACGATTGTGCCGCGGTCCGAGACGGGGCATTCCATGTTGACGACCGTCAGGTCGTCGTCGGTGAACAGCCCTCCGAGCCCCGTCCACGCGTGTTCGTAACCCCGAGTACGCAAGGCCGGGATGTACGAGGGGTCGAGATTGACGTCGCCGGTGCCGTGGACCACCAGCGTGCCGCGGGGGGAGGCGCTGAGGGCGGCGGGCGACGCGGTGGCGGACGACGTCGGTTCGTCGGACGCACCGGCCGGCCCGGGTGGCGGCTGCGCCGCAGGCGCACCGCAGGCCGCCACGAGGGCCAGCGCGATGGTGACGACCGCGACCGGCGCGAGCCGCCCGAGGTGGAGGAGCGGTCGAACGCCGCCAGCCGACATGCACCGACGCTAGCGGGTGCCCCCGACAGGTTCCGCGCGCCGCGCCGGGCGCGCGGGTGCCTCCACCCGGTCTCCGACCAGCCGTAACGTCACGAGGAGCCACGGCACCGCGAACGCCAGGCTGGCGAGCACGTCCGTCGGGTGGTGCGCCCCCCGGTACATGCGCGCGAACGCGACCCCGACCACCACGACGATCGCGACCGCGAGGACGACCCACCGCCACCATGCGCTCGTGCCGCGCAGTACGAGCGCGGCGATCGCGCCGTAGAGGCAGCTTGCGGCCGCGGTGTGCCCGGAGGGAAAGCTCGACGTCGGCGGCAGGACGGTGTCGAGATGGGCGACCGGCGGCCGGGACCGCCCGACCACCGCCGTGGCGGCGAGGAAGATCAGCACCTCACCGACCAGAACCGCGGCGATGACCAGCGAGGGGCGCCACCGGCGGGTGATGACGTAGGCGAGCGCGGCCGCGACGAGGCCGCCGACGATGATCACCTTGGTGTTGCCGAGTTCGGCGAGCGGGGCGGAGGCGGCGTCCAGCCACGGCACCCGGTGGTCGGCGAGCCATTGGACGGCCCCGACGTCCGCCCGCTCGACGGCAGTGCCCGCGGCGACGTGCACGATCAGCAGGCCGACCCCGACCACTGCCCCGAGCAGCAGCACTGCGCTGACGAGCAGCTGGGCCACGGTCGTCCACGGGTGCTCGGTCCGGTGCCCGGGGACGTGGTCCAGGTCGTGGGCGATCTCCGGGGCGAGCCCGTCGACGGTCGGCGGGACGGCCAGGCCCTCGTGCCGTCGCCAGGCGCGGAACGCAGTCGCGGTCACCAGCAGCCACGCGGTGCCGACGAGCCAGCCGGCCAGCACGTCGGAGACGAAGTGGACACCCAGCGCGATCCGGGTCAGTCCGACGACGACGACGAGCGCCACCCCGACGGCCACCGCCACCCGCCGGCATTGCGGCGGGAGGACGGGCAGCAGCACGAGCAGCACCACGCCGACCCAGACCGTGACCGCCAGCGTGTGGCCACTGGGAAAGGAGGGCCCGCCTGCGGTGGCCACGGGCATCTCCACGATCGGTCGCAGCCGGTCCACCAGCTGCTTGATCAGCGGACTGAGCACCGCCGTGCCCAGCCCGGTGACGGCCACGTACACCCCGAGGCGGTACCGGCGCCGGATCACGAGCGTGACCGTCAGCGTCGAGAGGATGATCCAGGCCGTGACCGCCGCGCCGGGTGCGGTGAGCACCTGGAGAACGGTGACGAGCCACGGCCGCGGCGCGACGACGGTGTTGAGGCTGCCGGCGACGTCCCGGTCGAGGCGCAGCACCGGCTCGGCGGCGATCTGCACCGCCAGGGCGAGCAACAGGGCCCCGAAGACCACCGCCATGAAGCCCAGCGCGCTGCGTCTGGCGAAGCCGCCGACCTCGGCGGGCGGGAGCGCGGGTCCCGGCGGCGGGGGAGCGGACCGTGGAGCACCGGGGGGTGCAGGGCTTGACGACATTGTCGGTTCCTCCACGGGCGACGACGGCGCACCGGGAACGGTTGCGCAGAAGACGGGGTTCCCGGTCCGGACGTGTGTTACCCCGCGTGACGAGCGGTGTCGGACGAGGTGGACCCGCAGAAGGCGGTTCGGTGCCCTCTGCAGCAACCGCACTGCTCGGGCTCACCGACGCGACGAACGGTTCACGACCTCGGCGTTTCCGCTCGACACGCCGCGTCTGCCGTTCGCCGCGCCGTTCCGTCCGGCCGTCTCAGTCCGAGCAACCAGAGGTTCCTCGAGGCGCGCAACCGGTTAACGTTGTCGCCGGATCGATCACGGCTCGATCACAGACCGGACACGGACCGCAACCCCCCGATGCGGTCCGACCCACCCCCGAGGGACGTCCGGCCGGGCCCCGTGGATCCGGAAGGAAAGGTAGTGGCACGGCACCGCTCCCCCCAGGGCCGGCGCACACACCTGAGGCTCCCGCTGCCGCCCGTCGCGGCGGCAGCGGGAGCAGGTGGTGCCGGCTACGTCACCGCCTCCGCTCCCATGAGCGCGGTCGTCGCGCCTCGAGTGATCGCCGCCGTTCTTGCCGGTGGTGCGCTCGCCGCAGCAGGCCAGGCCGCTTTCTCCCAGACCCTCCCCGTCGCGGCCGACGGCGCGAACATGCTCAAGCTCAGCGTGCAGGAACTTGTCGGCACCGCTCCCGCGACCGACTCCTCGGCAGCGGCCGAGCCGGTGGTGGTCGCGCCGCTGGTCAGCCTGCCGGTCACGATGGCTCCTGATGCCGGGCCGGCGGTCGCCGGTGTGTCGGAACTGGTCAAGGCGGCACAGCTCCGTGCGCGCGCCACCGCGGCCGACGCGCCCACGGACGTTCCGGCGGTCCCGGTCGACGGGCCGGCCGCGCGCGTGGCCGACCTCGCCACCGGCGGAGTGCAGATGGTCGCCGGCCGGGTCAGCTCCGGATTCGGCGCGCGCTGGGGCAAGAGCCACAACGGCATCGACATCGCCGCGCCCGTCGGCACCCCCATCCACGCCCCAGTGGCCGGCGAGGTGATCGCCTCAGGTCCGGCGAGCGGGTTCGGGTTGTGGGTCCGGGTGCGGCACGACGACGGAACCGTCACCACCTACGGGCACGTCAACCGGTCCCTCGTGCAGGTGGGCGAGAAGGTGACCGCAGGCGAGGAGATCGCCGAGGTGGGCAACCGTGGCCGCTCGACCGGGCCGCACCTGCACATGGAGGTGCAGACCCCGGCCGGCACGGCCGTCAACCCGCGCCCCTGGCTCGACGGGCACGGGGTCGGCTACTAGTTCCACCCCGGCCGGGCGCCACGGCCGGTGGTCGTCCTCCGATGGCCCGACGCCACGGTCCCCCGCCGGACCGGTCGATCGCGCGGTGCCGCATGCCTCCGTCCCCCGGCACGGTGGTTCCAGGCGCCGGAACACCGGGGCCGACCTCACCAGGATGGACGGACAAAATCCATGCGCAAGCTCATTGCCGGTGCTGCCGGAGCCGCAGTCGCTGTGGCGGGACTCGTGGCCCTCGCGGGGCCCGCGGCCGCCGAGACGGCGTCCACGGCGATCATCACCCAGCCCACCACGGGCTACCTGTGGCCGACCAAGGACTCCGCGGCGGTCTACACCGGCCTGGTTCCCGACCAGCAGGTCACAGCGCTCTGCTTCACCGATCGCGGCGACGAGGCAAGACCGCGAAGCCGGACGGCAACACCGCGTTCGTGAGCAAGGACTCGATCTCCGTCGGCAGCACCGAACTCCCGAACTGTTTCCCGAACGGGAACTAGCACCAGGCCGCGGCACGCCTGATCCTCACGGCCGGGCGTGCCCGAACCGGTCGAACCACGAGCCCGAGACCAGGTCGCAGCGGTACTGGCGGACCACGGCGGCGCCTGAGGCACCCGCATCGGTCTCGGTCTTGTTGTAGGCCCCCGCCTTGAAGTACAGGCCGGATGTCTCGGTGAAGGCCGAGGACGGGAAGTCGAACTGAGGCACGGCGGGGAGCTCTTCCACGTCGCCGAGGCAGGCGTAGACCCTCAACCGGCCATCGCCGGGCGACTCGATCCGGTACGTGAACGTGGTGTCCGGCGTCAGTCCGGTGAGCAGGTCACCCTGCCGCGGGCCCTGCTTGAAGAGCTCCAGCGCCCCTCCGCGCTTGTGGTTGACGCAGATGATGATCGGCGGGGTGCCACCGGGCCCGTGGATCTGCCCGACGATGACCTCCTGGCGGCCGTCGGCGATGCCGGTGCCGTCGCAGGTGAGAGTGGTGGTCAGGACGTGCCGCTCGCCGTCGTCGAAGGCCCAGGAGGCCTTGACGGTGCCGTTTCTCATCTCCCGCAGCTCGGACCGGGTGGCCCCCGACCCGGACGTGGTGACGCCGTCAACCGGGGCGATGTACTCGACCGCCGGCACCGCCTCGACCGAGGACAACCGGAAGTACGCGCAGCTGAAGTGCCGCAGGCCGGGTTGGTGGACGTCCCACGGCCCGGACCTGTCCCTGCCGGTGGGGTCCTTGATCGGCAGTGTGAGGTACCAACGGGTGAGGTCGATGAGGTCGCCGGGCACGCCCCGCCTCGGCCTCGCGGCCGCGGTGTCGGGGTGCACCCGCGTCCCTCAGTCGATGGGCGAGGTCGGCGCGGGCGGGTCGTCCGGCGTAGGCGACTCGTCGGACGACCCGTTGGCGAACATGTTCACCGCGCGGATCTTGTTGGTGGCGTCGAGCGCCGCCACCTTGTACGCCTCGGACAGCGTCGGATAGTTGAGCACCGTGTCGACCAGATAGTTCACGGTGCCGCCGCAACCCATGATCGCCTGGCCGATGTGCACGAGGTCCGTCGCGTTCGTGCCGAACACGTGCACGCCCAGCAACGTCCGGTCCTCGGTGGAGACCAGCAGTTTGAGCATGCCGTAGGAGTCGCCGATGATCGCGCCGCGGGCGAGCTCGCGGTAACGCGACATCCCGACCTCGTACGGCACGGCCTCCTTCGTGAGCTCCTGCTCGGTCTTCCCGCAGTAGGAGATCTCCGGGATCGTGTAGATGCCGATCGGCTGCAGGCTCTGCAGCTCGCGCGCGGGCTCCCCGAAGGCGTGGTAGGCGGCGAGCCGCCCCTGGTCCATGCTCGTGGCGGCGAGCGCGGGGAAGCCGATCACGTCGCCGACCGCGTAGATGTGCTCGACCTCGGTCCGGTAGTGGTCGTCGACCTTGATCCGGCCCCGGTCGTCGGTGGACAGGCCGGCCTTCTCCAGCTGCAGCTCCTCCGTGACACCGCCCCGGCCCGCGGAGTACATGACCATGTCCGCGGCGATCCGCTTGCCGCTGACCAGGCTCGTGACCGTGCCGCGGGGAGTGATCTCGACCTTCTCGACCTCCTCGCCGAAGCGGAAGGTCACCGCCTGGTCGCGGAGGTGGAACTTGAGCGACTCCACGACCTCGGGGTCGCAGAAGTCGAGCATCGAGGGGCGCTTCTCCACCACCGTCACGCGGGTGCCGAGCGCCGCGAACATCGAGGCGTACTCGATGCCGATCACGCCGGCGCCGACCACGACCATGGAATTGGGCACCTGCTTGATCTGGAGCACGCTGTCCGAGTCGAGCACGCGCTCGTCGTCGAACTCGACCTGCGAGGGCCGGTTCGGCCGGGTGCCCGTGGCGATGACGATGTTCTCGGCGGTGACGGTGTTGTGGTCACCGCGGGCGGCACCGTGCACGGTGACGGTGTGCGGATCGTCGAAGTGCGCCGTGCCGCCGAGGATGTCGACGTGGTTGCGCAGCAGCTGGTGGCGGATGACCTCCACCTCGCGCCCGACGACGTGCGCGGTGCGGGCCAGCAGGTCGCCGATCGTGATGTCGGACTTCACCCGGTAGCTGGCGCCGTACATGTCGCGTTGCGAGAAGCCGGTCAGGTACAGGACGGCTTCGCGGAGCGTCTTCGACGGGATCGTGCCGGTGTTGACACAGACCCCGCCCATCATGTCGCGCCGCTCGGCGACCGCCACGCGTTTGCCCAGCTTCGCGGCGGCGATGGCGGCCTTCTGGCCGCCCGGTCCTGACCCGATCACCAACAGGTCGTAGTCGTACACGGAGTCGTCCCTTTCACGCCTGCGTATCTGCACGTCAGCCCCCAGACTTGCGACTCCGATGACGCCTTGGCAGCCAGGCGACGTTAACACTGGGCGACGATATGTGCGTGGGCCGAGACACAGTTGTCCACAGACGGCCCCGTCCCCGTGATCGACGCCGTGATTCGCCCGGGTTGTCCACAGCCGTTCGGAGCAGAGCTGGCGGGCAGGCCCCGGCTGTCGTCAGCCTCGCCGCATGACACCTCCCGGCTCGCCTGCTCCGGCCACCCCGCCCACCACGCTGGTCACCCGGCTGCGCAACCCGGACGAGCTGCTCGCCGCCCTGCCCTACCTCATCGGGTTCCATCCATGTGACTCACTGCTGTTCATCGCGTTCGGCGGCAGCTCGGGGCGCCGGATCGAGCTGACGCAACGCGTCGACCTGCCCCCGGCCGACGACGCACCCGCCGTGTGCCGGGCGCTGGCGGCGAATGTCCTGCGCGTGGCGCCGGCCGGGGTCGCGGTGGTCGTGGTCGGCGGTGATCCGGTCGCGGCGGGCGGCGTGCCCTTCGGCGGGGCGCTCCCGTCGAACGACCTGGCCGCGGTCGCGGAGGAGGCGCTGGTGGCCTGCGGGGTGACCGTGCAGTCGCGGACGTGGGCGGCGGGAACCGGTGCCGGAGCGGCCTGGGCCTGCTACGACACGTGCGGTTGCCGCGGGGCCGTTCCCGACCCCGACACCACCCCGTTCGCCGCCACCGCCGTCGCCGCGGGGCTCGTGGCGCTCGCCGACCGTGCGGATCTGGAGAAGCTCGTCGCGCCGACGACGCCCGGCCGTCTGCGCCGTCGGGCGCGGATGCTCACCCGCGCCGTCGACGCGGCGCTCGACCCCGCCGATCCGCGCGTCAAGCTCGGGCTCGCCGACGACCCGACCGACGGGCCCGGCGACCCGGTGCCGACGGGACACGCGCTCGACGAGGCCGCAGCAGGGCGGCTGCACCTCGACGACGGGCGGGTGGTGGCGCTCGCCCTCGCGCTGTCCGACGTGGAGGTGCGCGACGCCGCACTCGCCCGCTGCGCCGCGTCGGACGTCGACGGAGCGGAGCATCTGTGGGCGGCGCTCACCCGCGAGACGCCCGACCCGGAGGCCGCCGAGCCCGCCGTGCTGCTCGCGGCGTGCGCGCAGCTGCGCGGCGACGGTGCACTGGCGGGCATCGCGCTGGACCGGGCCGAGCAGGCATGGCCCGGGCACCGGCTCACCCGGCTCCTGCGCGCGGTGTGGGCGGCGGGCATCCCGCCGGAACGGGTCCGCGAGTGCCTGTCGGCTCCCGAGCCACCGGCCATGCCGGTGACGCGCGTGGTAGGGCGCGGCAGGCGACGGTCGCGTCGGTGAGCCGGGTGGTGGCCGGAGCAGGGTCCGGGCGGTGCCGGCCCCGCGTTGAGCCGGTAGTCAGACCGGCAGACGCCCCTGCGCGAACCGCCACGCGTCGGAGACGATCGTCAGCAGGTCCGTCTTCTCCGGGCGCCAACCGAGGGCCTCGCTCGCCGCCGCGCTGGAGGCCACGAGCACGGCGGGGTCGCCGGCCCGGCGGGGGGCGACGTTGGCCGGGATGGGGTGCCCGGTCACGGTCCGGCAAGCCTCCACCACCTCGCGGACCGAGAATCCGCTGCCGCTGCCGAGGTTGTAGATCGCGTGTTCGCCGGGCACCGCGTGGGCCAGCGCGAGCAGGTGGGCGGCGGCGAGGTCGTCGACGTGGATGTAGTCGCGGACGCAGGTCCCGTCCGGGGTGGGCCAGTCGTCGCCGAAGATCTGGGCGCTCTCCCGCTGCCCGGACGCCACCTGCAGGACGAGAGGGATGAGATGGGTCTCCACCGCGTGGCGCTCGCCGAACCGGCCGTGCGCACCGGCCACGTTGAAGTACCGCAGGCTCGTGGCGGCCAGCCCGTGTGCCCGCGCGTACGAGCCGATCGCGTGGTCGATCGCGAGCTTGCTCGCCCCGTAGGGGTTCGTCGGGCGCGTCGGTGCGTCTTCGCGGATCGGCACCTGCTCGGGCTCGCCGTAGGTCGCCGCCGTGGAGGAGAACACCAGCCGCGGCGTGCCGTGGTGGAGCATCGCGTCGAGCAGCCCGATGGCGGTTACGACGTTGCCCCGCCAGTACAGCTCAGGCCGCTGCACGCTCTCCCCGACGAGGGACTTGGCCGCGAAGTGCAGCACGCCGTCGAAACCCTCGGCGAGCACCTCGTCCGCCGCCGTGGCGAGGTCGGCCTCGACGAACCGGGCCTCGGTCGGCACCGCGTCACGGTGACCGGTCGACAGGTCGTCGAGCACGACCACCTCGTGGCCGGCAGCGACCAGGTGAGCGGCGTTGACACTGCCGACGTAGCCGGCGCCGCCGGTGACGAGCAGCTTCACGGACATCCTCCTCGGACGGGTCGATCAGCTCGGCCCGTGCCGTCGTCCGGCCCGGCGCCGCCCGCCCACGGTCTCACGCCGACGCCGATTTCCCGATCGGGGGATGTGCCCTCAGCGGGCCCGGACGAGCACCGCGTGCGCGACGTTCGGGGCGACCGTCGTCGACGCGCTGTCGTCCGTGCTCACCGGGACGGCCTCGCCGAACCGGGAGATCACGCCGACCCGGACGTCGTGGCCGGGCACGATACCCGCGCTCTTCAGCTCGACCATCAGCTCGGCGTCCACCTGGACGTGCTCGGCGATGCGCCGCACCTCCACGAGGCCGCCCCCGCGACGGGCGAGCTCGTCGAGCCGCTGCAGCCCGGCCTCAAAGGCGGCCGGGACGGAGATGGCCGCGGCCTCACCCTCGACGACGTCCGCACCGTTCGTCGAGCGTTCCAGCTCGTCCAGCCCGGGGATGGGGTTGCCGTACGGCGACACCGTCGGGTTGTCGAGCAGCGCGACGAGCTTGCGCTCGACGGCCTCGCTCATCACGTGCTCCCAGCGGCACGCTTCGGAGTGCACGTACTCCCACTCCAGGCCGATCACATCGACGAGGAGGCGCTCGGCCAGCCGGTGCTTGCGCATCACGGCCACGGCGCGCCCGCGGCCCACGGCCGTGAGCTCGAGGTGCCGGTCGCCGCCGACGACGACGAGCCCGTCGCGCTCCATCCGGGCCACGGTCTGACTCACCGTGGGCCCGCTCTGCCCGAGGCGCTCGGCGATCCGTGCCCGCAGAGGCACGACGCCCTCCTCCTCGAGTTCGTAGATCGTCCGGAGGTACATCTCGGTGGTATCGATGAGCTCGTTCACAACCGGCCCCTTCGTTTCCCCCATCGTATCCGGACGATCCGCCCGGCGCCGTCGCCCCTGAAGGGCAGGATGACAGGCGTGACCTCCCCGACCCCGCAGTTCACGGCTCCGTTACTGGAGCCCGCCCACCTGGCCGCCCTGCTGAGGAGCGCAGCGGGCGGCGGTGTGGCACCGGTGGTGCTCGACGTCCGGTGGCGCCTCGGCGGGCCGGCCGGGCGCGCGGACCACGAGGCCGGGCACGTGCCGGGTGCCGTGTTCGTCGACCTCGACACCGAACTCGCCGCGCCTCCCGGCCCCGGAGGGCGCCACCCGCTTCCCGATGCCGGCGCGCTGCAGGCGGTTCTGCGCCGGGCCGGGGTGTCGCAGGAGTCCCGGGTGGTCGCGTACGACGACGACACCGGTGCGGTCGCCGCCCGGGCCTGGTGGCTCCTGCGCTGGGCGGGCCTGCCCGCGGACGGGGTCGCCGTGCTCGACGGCGGGTTCCGGGCGTGGACCGCCGAGGGCCTCCCGGTCACCGCGACGCCGAGCCGGCCCGCGCCGGGCGACGTCGTGGTGCACCCCGGCGGGATGCCGGTCGTCGGCGCGGACGCCGCGGCGGAGCTGGCACGCCACGGTGTGCTCCTCGACGCGCGGGCGGGCGCCCGCTACCGCGGCGAGACCGAGCCGGTCGACGCCCGGGCCGGGCACATCCCCGGAGCGCGGAACGCGCCGGCCACCGAACACCTCGGTCCCGACGGGCGGTGGCTGCCTCCGACGGCGCTCGCCCGGCACTACGAGGCACGGGGCGTCGCTCCCGTCGACGGACGTACGGACCGGGACAACGGCTCCGCGGAGGTCGGTGCCTACTGCGGCTCCGGGGTCAACGCCGCCGCAGTCGTCCTGGCCCTGGAGTACTCCGGACTCCGCCCGGCTGCGCGGCCCGCTGCGCTGTACCCGGGTTCCTGGTCGGAGTGGTCCGCCGACCCGCACCGGCCCGTCGCGACCGGAGCCGAGCCATGAGCGGCCGTTCGACCGGTCCCGGGCAGCCCGCGGATCGCCTAGGTTGCTCGCCATGAGCCCGCGAGCCGCGGTGGTGTGGACACCGGAGTTCCTCACCTACCGTCTCAGCCCCGACCACCCGCTCAACCCGGTCCGCCTCGACCTGACGATGCGGCTCGCCCGCGAGCTCGGCGTCCTGGAGGGGGTGGATCTCCTCGAGCCGGACCCTGCACCCGACGTCGAGCTGCAGCGGGTGCACGCGCCGGCGTACCTGGAGGCCGTCCGAGCGGCACCGCAGCAGGGCGACGACCCGGCGCACGGGCTCGGCACGGACGACAACCCGATCTTCGACGGGATGCACGAGGCCAGCTGCCTGGTCTGCGGCGGCTCGCTGCGTGCCGCCCGGGAGATCGCCGAGGGCCGGGCCGACCGGGCGGTGAACATCGCCGGCGGGCTGCACCACGCGATGCGGGACCACGCCTCGGGCTTCTGCGTCTACAACGACTGCTCTCTGGCCATCTCGTGGCTGCTCGACCATGGCTTCGAGCGCATCGCCTACGTCGACGTCGACGTCCACCACGGCGACGGGGTGCAGGCGGCCTTCTACGACGACCCCCGCGTGCTGACGATCTCGCTGCACCAGCACCCGCTGACCCTCTGGCCGGGCACCGGCTGGCCTGCCGAGTACGGCGAGGGCGACGCCGCGGGATCGGCGGTGAACGTGGCGCTGCCGCCCGGAACCGCCGACGCCGGCTGGCTGCGTGCCTTCCACGCCGTGGTGCCGTCGCTGCTCGAGTCGTTCCGGCCACAACTGCTGGTCACCCAGTGCGGCGCGGACACCCACGCCGAAGACCCGCTGGCCCACCTGCAGCTCTCCGTCGACGGACACCGCACGATCTACCGGGAGCTGCGCGAGCTGGCCGAGCGCACGGCCGGGGGCAGGTGGCTTGCTCTCGGCGGGGGCGGGTACGGGCTGTACCGGGTCGTTCCGCGGTCGTGGACCCACCTGCTCGCCACAGTGCTCGACCGCGACGTCGACCCGCGGAGGCCGGTGCCTGCCGGGTGGACCGGCTACGCCGCGCGCCTCACCGGGCGACCCCTGCCGACGGATATGTCGGACGGGGTCGACGTGGCCCACGAGCCCTGGACCGAAGGAGCGGACCGGGTCGACGCCGCGGTGCTCGACACTCGGCGCGCAGTGTTCCCGCTGCACGGCCTGGACCCGCACGACCCCCGCGACTGAGCAGGAGGAGCACGCCGATGGACGAGGCGCTCGCAACGGAGGCGTCCGCCCCGCCGGAGCCGGCCTACCCCCGGCACTGGGAGGCGGACGTCGTGGCCTCGGACGGCGGGGTGGTGCACCTGCGCCCGATGCTGCCCGGCGACGCCGACGCGGTCGTGGACTTCCACTCCCGGCTCTCCGAGCGCACCCGCTACCTGCGCTACTTCGGGCCGTACCCGTACATCTCCCCGCGTGACCTGGAACGGTTCACCGTCGTCGACCACCACGCGCGGGTGGCGCTCGTCGTCCTGCTCGGCAGCGAGATCATCGCCGTCGGCCGCTACGAGGGCACGCTCGGGCCGGACGGCAAGGAGGTGGTCGGCCCGGCGGAGGTGGCCTTCGTCGTCCGCGACGACCACCAGAGCCGCGGGCTCGGCTCGATCCTGCTCGAGCACCTCACGGCTGCGGCCCGGGAGCGCGGCGTGCGGCGCTTCGAGGCCGAGGTACTGGCCCAGAACAACCAGATGGTGCGGGTGTTCCGCGACGCGGGCTACCAGGTCAGCCGCGAGTTCGCCGACGGCGTGCTGCACCTGGAGTTCGACATCGACCCGACCGAGCGCTCGATGGAGGTCCGCGACTCCCGCGAGCAGCGCGCCGAGGCCCGCAGCGTGCACAACGTGCTGCACCCGCGTTCGGTGGCCGTGATCGGCGCCTCCACCGACCCCACGAAGGTCGGCCACGCCGTGCTGCTGAACCTGCTGCGCGGCAACTTCGCCGGGCCCGTCTACCCGGTCAACCCCGAGGCCCGCTCGGTGCGCGGGGTGCGGGCCTACCCGGCCGTCACCGACATCCCCGACGACGTCGACCTCGCGGTGGTCGCCGTGCCGGCGGCCGGGATGAGCGAGGTCATGGACTCCTGCCTGGCCAAGGGCGTCAAGGCGCTCGTCGTGGTCAGCGCGGGGTTCGCCGACGCCGGGCCGGACGGCGTGAGCGCCCAACGTCGGCTCGCCGAGGAGGCCCGGGCCCACGGGATGCGCGTGGTCGGGCCGAACGCGCTGGGCGTCGCGAACACGGATCAAGAGGTGCGGCTCAACGCCACGCTCGCACCGATGATGCCCGCGGCGGGCCGGGTCGGGTTCTTCAGCCAGTCCGGCGCGCTCGGGGTCACCCTGCTGGCGGCGGCCGCCGAGCGCGGGCTGGGCCTGTCGACGTTCGTCTCGGCGGGCAACCGCGCCGACCTGTCGGGCAACGACGTGCTGCAGTACTGGCAGACCGACGCCGCCACGGACGTCGTGCTGCTCTACCTCGAGTCGTTCGGCAACCCGCGGAAGTTCGCCCGGCTGGCCCGCCGGCTCGCCCGCACCAAGCCGATCATCGCGGTGAAGAGCGGCCGGTGGACCGGGACGGCGACGACCCCGGAGTCGCTCGCGTCCACCGGGTCGCCTGCGGACGAGACCCGGGTGCAGGCCCTGTTCGAGCACTCGGGCGTGATCCGGGTCGCGAACGTCACGCAGATGTTCGACACCGCCCAGGTGCTGGCCCACCAACCGCTGCCGGCGGGCGGCCGGGTCGCCGTGGTCGGCAACTCCACCGCGCTGAACCTGCTGGTCGTCGACGCCCTGCACGGCGAGGGCCTCGAGCTCGCGGGCGATCCGGTCGACGCCGGCACCACGGTCGGCCCCGCGGACCTCGCATCGGCCGTCCGCGAAGCCGGCCGGTCGCGCGACGTCGATGCGCTCGTGGTCGTGTTCGTCCCGCCGCTCGCGATGTCGGGCACCGCGCACGCCGCGGCCGTCCGCGAGGCGGTCGCCGGGCTGGACAAGCCGGTGGTCAGCACCTTCCTCGCCACCCAGGGCATGCTCGCCGAGCTCGCGGTCCCGGGGCCCGACGGCGTTCCGGACCGCGGATCGGTGCCCAGCTACCCCACGCCGGAGCGCGCCGTCGCCGCGCTCGGGCGGGCCGTGCGGTACGCGCGCTGGCGGACGGCGCCACCCGGCGAGATGATCCGGCCGGCCGGGATCGACGTGCAGAGCGCGCGGGCACTCGTCGAGCGGCACCTGAGCGAGGGCGACCGGGCTGCCGGCGACGTGCTCGGCGACGAGGAGCGCGTCGCGCTGCTGCGCTGCTACGGAATCGAGATGCTGCCGTTCCGGCGCGCCCGCAGTGCCGCCGAGACCGTCGCCGTGGCGAGCGAGCTCGGGTTCCCGGTGGCGGTCAAGGCGACCGGTGAGCGGTGGCGGCACCGGGTCGACGGGGCGGGAGTGCGGCTGACGATCGTCACACACCAGGGAGCCCGGCAGGCGTACGCCGACCTCACCCGCGCGTCCGGGCGCGACGAGGTGTTCGTGCAGAAGATGGCCCCGCCGGGCACGGCGTGCGTCTTCGCCCTGCTCGACGACCCGTCGTTCGGCGCCCTGCTGTCCTTCGGGCTCTCGGGCATGGCCACCGAGCTGCTGGGCGACCGCGCCTACCGGCCGCTGCCGCTGTCCACGGTCGACGCCGCCGAGCTGATCCGCGAACCCCGGGCCGCACCGCTGCTGTCCGGCTACCGCGGCGAGCCCCCGGCCGCACTGGACGCCCTCGAGGACATCGCGCTGCGGCTCAACCGGCTGGCCGAAGACCTGCCGGAGGTCCGGTCGTTGATCCTCGACCCGGTGCTCGCGGGGCCCGACGGCGTCGCGGTGTCCGGCGCGCGGATCGTGCTCGGCCCGCCCCCCACGCGGGAGGGGGCGGGCCCCCGGCGGCTTCAGTGACGCGACCTCACCTGCGGAAGCCCAGCTGCAGCGTCGGCGTCAGGGTCTCCGCGAAGAAGTCGTTGCCCTTGTCGTCGACCACGACGAACGCGGGGAAGTCCTCTACCTCGATCTTCCAGATCGCCTCCATGCCCAGCTCGGGGTACTCCAGCACCTCCACCGAGCGGATGCAGTCCTGGGCCAGGCGTGCCGCCGGACCACCGATCGACCCGAGGTAGAAGCCGCCGTGGGTGGCGCACGAGGTGGTGACCTGCGTGCTGCGGTTGCCCTTCGCCAGCATCACCAACGAGCCGCCCGCGGCCTGGAACTGCTCCACGTAGGAGTCCATCCGCCCGGCCGTCGTCGGCCCGAACGAGCCCGACGCGTAGCCGTCCGGCGTCTTCGCCGGGCCCGCGTAGTACACGGGGTGGTCGCGCAGGTAGGCCGGCATCGCCTCGCCCGCCTCCAGCCGCTCCGCGATCTTGGCGTGGGCGATGTCGCGGGCCACCACCAGAGGGCCGGTCAGCGCGACGCGGGTCTTGACCGGCAGCGCGGAGAGCTGGGCGCGGATCTCGGCCATCGGCCGGTTCAGGTCGATGCGGACGGCGTCGCCCGCCTCGTCGAGTTGCTCGTCCGTGACGTCGGGCAGGAACCGTGCCGGGTCGCGCTCGAGCTGCTCCAGGAACACGCCGTCAGGCGTGATCTTCGCCTTGGCCTGCCGGTCCGCCGAGCACGACACCGCGATCCCGACCGGGAGCGACGCCCCGTGCCGGGGCAGGCGGATCACCCGGACGTCGTGGCAGAAGTACTTGCCGCCGAACTGCGCGCCGATGCCGAAGCCGCGCGTCAGCTCCAGCACCTGCTCCTCGAGGTCGCGGTCACGGAACGCGTGCCCGAGCGCGGAGCCCGACGTCGGCAGGGTGTCGAGGTAGCGCGCCGAGGCGAGCTTCGCGACCTTCAGCGTGAACTCCGCCGACATCCCGCCCACGACGATCGCCAGGTGGTAGGGCGGGCAGGCCGCGGTGCCCAGCGAGCGCAGCTTCTCGTCGAGGAACGCGGCCAGCCGCTTCGGGTTCAGCAGCGCCTTCGTCTCCTGGTAGAGGAAGGTCTTGTTGGCCGAGCCGCCGCCCTTCGCCATCACCAGCAGCTCGTAGCGGGGGCTGTCGCCCGGCACGCTGTACAGCTCGACCTGTGCAGGCAGGTTCGAGCCGGTGTTGCGCTCGTCCCAGAACGACGTGGGGGCCATCTGGGAGTAGCGCAGGTTCAGCTGCTCGTAGGCCTCGAAGATCCCCCGGGAGATCGCCTCCTCGTCGCTCCCACCGGTCAGCACGGTCTCGGTGCGCTTGCCGACGACGATGGCCGTGCCCGTGTCCTGGCACATCGGCAGCACGCCGCCCGCGGAGACGCAGGCGTTGCGGAGCAGGTCCGTCGCGACGAAGCGGTCGTTGGACGACGCCTCGGGGTCGTCGATGATCGCCCGCAGTTGCGCGAGGTGCGAAGGCCGGAGCATGTGGGAGATGTCGTCGACGGCCGTGCGCACCAGCGCGGTCAGCGTCTCCGGCGGGACCTGCAGGAACGCGCGGCCGAGTGCGGGGACGTCGACGAGCTCGCCGGGCCGGAGGTCGAGGCAGCGGTATTCGGTGGTGGTGTCGTCGCCCAGGGGCAGCACGTCGGTGTGGGAGAAGGGCACCGACAAGACGATACGGAGCCGCTGGTCAGCGCCGTGATGACCGGGGTCACCGGATGCCCGTGCACACCGGCTTCCCGACATCTGATTCTTCCGGCCAGCGGTGCCCGGTGGACGCGACCCGCCCGGACGGAGGCAGACTGCGGGACGTGACCGTGCCACCGCCGCCGACCGTCTGCGCATCCACCCTTGCGGGTGGTGTCCGGTGAGGCTCGCGACGATCCGCACCGCGACCGGCACCCGCGCCGTCCGCATCGACGGGACCCAGGCCGTCGAGACCGGCGACGCGGACCTCCGCGCGCTGCTGGATCGCCCGGACTGGGCTGCGCACGCCGCAGCCGCCGCCGGACCCGTCCACGCCGTCGACGGGCTGGACTACGCCCCGCTGGTCCCGGCGCCCGAGAAGATCATGTGCGTCGGCCAGAACTACGCCGACCACATCGCCGAGATGGGCAACGAGCCCCCGGCCTACCCGACGATCTTCGGCAAGTTCGCGCCGGCACTGATCGGCGCCTACGACGACATCGTCCTGCCCGCGGTGTCGCAGTCGGTCGACTACGAGGCCGAGCTGACGATCGTGATCGGCAAGCCGGTCCGGCACGCCAGCCGCGAGCAGGCCGAGGCCGCGATCGCTGGCTACACGGTGATGAACGACGTCAGCGTCCGCGACTGGCAGATGCGCACCTCCCAGTTCCTGCAGGGCAAGACCTTCGAGCGGACGACACCGCTCGGGCCGCACCTGGTCACCCCGGACGAGCTCGCCGACGGCCCCTGGGAGATCAGCACGGTGATCGACGGGGAGACCTACCAGCGCTCGGACACCGGCCAGCTCGTCTTCGGCGTTCTGGACCTCGTCGTCTACCTGTCCACGATCCTCACGCTCCGGCCCGGCGACGTCATCGCCACCGGCACCCCCGGCGGGGTCGGCCACGCGCGCAACCCGCGCCGCTACCTCGCCGACGGCGAGCAGGTGGTCACCGAGATCGCCGGGATCGGCAGCTGCCGCAACGTCTGCCGGGCGGAGGGAGCTCGGGACCTTCCTGCGGACGCAGCTGCGGGGACACGACCGTGACACCCACCGTCGAGCAGGCGCTGCCCTGGGCGGCCGACGGCGCCGCGCATCTGCGCGGGATGATGACGAGGATGGGCGACGACGCCTTCGCCAAGCCGTCGTCGCTGCCCGACTGGACCCGAGCCCACCTGCTCACCCACGTCGCCCGCAACGCGGACGCGCTGATCAACCTGCTCACCTGGGCACGCACCGGGGTCCCGACCCCGGCTTACGCGAGCATGGAGCAGCGCAACGCGGACATCGAGGCCGGCGCCAAGCGCCCTCCCGCCGAGATCCGCGCCGACCTCCTCGCGTCGTCGGACCGGCTCGCGGCCGCCGTGCGGAAGATGCCGGAGGAGGCGTGGTCGGCGCGCGTCGAGTTCCGCGGGCGCCGGATCCTGGCCGCCGACCTGCTGTGGCTGCGGGCGCGCGAGGTGTGGATCCACGCCATCGATCTCGACGCCGGCGCCTCGTTCGCCGACCTGCCCCGCCCGATGCTGCGCGAGCTGCTCACCGACGCCGCGGGCACGTTGGGGGCGCGCCCGGACTTCCCTCGGCTGATCCTCGCGCCCTCCGACGAGTCGCGGACGTGGACCGTGGGGGAGGGGCCCGACCCGCTCGAGGTCCGCGGGCCCGCGGCGGAGCTCGCGGCCTGGCTGCTCGGCCGCTCGAAGGGCCGCGATCTGCGTACCGCCGAGGGGAAGCGGCCGCCGGCGCTACCGTCATGGCTGTGATCCCGGACTTCACGGCGGTGCGTGCCGAGTTCGGCCTGCCCGACGGATTCCCGCCCGCCGTGCTCGCCGAGGCGGCTGCCGCAGCTGCCGTCCGCCCCGTCGCGGGCCCTGATCGTCTCGACGCCACGGACGTCGAGCTGGTGACGATCGACCCGCCCGGGTCCAAGGACCTCGACCAGGCGCTCGGGGTGGTCCGCTCCGGCGCCGGCTTCCGTGTGTACTACGCCATCGCCGACCTCGGCGCCGTCGTCATGCCGGGCGCGGCGCTGGACACCGAGGTGCGCCGTCGCGGGCAGACGGTGTACCTGCCCGACGGCGCCGTTCCGCTGCATCCGCCCGTGCTGTCCGAAGACGCCGCCAGCCTGTTGCCGGACGGCCCGCGCGCGGCCGTGCTGTGGCGGATCGATCTCGACGGCGAGGGCGAGCCGGTGTCCGTCGACGTGCGCCGGGCGGTGGTCCGGTCGCGGGCCCGGCTCGACTACGCCAGCGTGCAGGCCGCCGTCGAAGCCGGGGAGATCCACCCGGCGATCGCGGCCCTCCCCGAGGTCGGGGCGCTGCGCCGCGCGCTTGCGGTCCGCCGCGGGGCGATCGAGCTGGAGCTGCCGGAGCAGGAGGTCGTGCGCGCAGCCGACACGGGTGGAACGACAGACGGCGGGTGGACCGTCCAGGTCCGGCGCCGCACTCCCGTCGAGGACTGGAACGCCGAGATCTCGCTCCTCACGGGCATCTCCGCGGCGCGGATCATGCTCGACGCGGGGATCGGCGTGCTGCGCACCCTGCCCGCCGCGGAGCCCGACTCCGTGACGGCGTTGCGCGCGGTGGCACGGGGCCTGGGCATCGACTGGCCCACGGGCGCGACGGCCGCCGAGCTGCTGTCCGGGCTGCCCCGCGACACGCCCGCCGCCCTGGCCCTGCGCCGGGCCGCGACGTCGTTGCTCCGGGGCGCCGGCTACACCGCCTTCGACACCGCCGCCGGCGCCCCGCCGCCCGCCGATGCGGGACATGCGGGGATCGGCGGGCCGTACGCGCACGTCACCGCGCCGTTGCGGAGGCTGGTCGACCGGTTCGGAACGGAGCTGTGCCTGGCCCTCACGGCCGGGACGGCGGTGCCCGACTGGCTGCGCGCCGCCCTGCCCGGCCTGCCCGAGACGATGGCCGCATCCGACGCCGTGGCCAATGCGGTCACCCGGGCGTGCGTCGATCGGACCGAGGCCGCTCTCCTGGTGGACCGCGTCGGGTCGGACTTCGACGCCGTGGTGCTCCGTGCGGCGACCGACAACGGTGCCGGCGAGGTCTACGTGCTCGACCCGCCCGTGATCGCCCGCTGCGCCGGCGTGCGGCGGCCGGGGGAGACGGCCCGGGTGCGGCTGGAGGAGGCCGACCCGGTCACGGGGCGCATCGCCTTCAACGCAGGCCGGTGACGCGGTTCCGGTACGGGATCGAGCACGAGTGCGCGTTGCTGCGTCCCGACGGGTCGTTCGCCGACTTCACCAACACCACTTTCGACGAGCTGCAGGACATCGTCGACGCGCTGCCCGAGGACCCGGCCGACCTGGCGGACCTGCGCGTCGGCGACGCCGGCATCAAGCGCAAGCGCTGGTACGTCGAGGGCTACGAGCGTTTCGACGAGCACGGCGCCCTGCTGTGGTGCGTCCCGAAGGGTCTGGAGATCCGGACGCGGATCCACCCCTCGGTGGAGGCGGCCGTGGCCGCCCTCCGTGCCGACCAGCAGCGGCTCGACATGGCCGCAGCCGCGCGGGGCCTCGGTGTCACGGCGATCGGGTTCAACCCGGTGCACTCGGAGTACGTCGTCGAGCCGGCGTTCAACGCCTGGGAGCGGAGGCACCGGCGGGTCACGCCCGAGGAACGCACGGCGCACCTGCACATGGTCACCTACGGGCCCGACCTCAACCTGTCGTGGGCGGGGTCGACGCCGGACGAGCTGGTCGACGCCGCGCGCAAGCTCACGGCGCTGAGCCCGTACCTGGTGCCGCTGTCGTTCTCCTCGCCGTTCCGCGACGGCGGCCCGTGGGGTGGGCTGTCGGCCCGCACCGCTCTGCGCACCGGAGCCCGCCCCGCCGCCCTGGCGTTCCTGGCCGACGGGGTGCCGCAGGTGCCTGCCGAGCCGTCGCTGACTCAGCGCGCGCGGCTGCCGCCGGAGGTGGGCCGCCTGGAGTTCAAGGCGTTCGACTCCTGCCTGGATGCCGCGCTCTACGGTGAGCTGCTCAGCCTGCTGACGGGGCTCGTGCTGGACACGACCCTGTCGCAGCGCCGGACGACCCCGGACACGGCGCTGCACCGGCATGCGGCCCGGGTCGGCTACGGCGACCCCGCGCTGAGAGCGGGCGCGGAGCAGGCCCTCGACGCCGCGGCCACGGCCCTCGCTGGCCGCCCGGCCGACTCCGCGCGCATCGACTCCCTGCGCGCCCGCTTCGACCGCAACGAGTCCCCGGCCCGCGCGATGCTCGCCCGCTACGACGCCGGCGACACCGTCGCCGGCCTCCGCCGCCCCTGACCGCGCCGCCCGTATCCCGCGAGTCGGCACGTTCGTCAGCGCGAGTCGGCACGTTCGTCAGCGCGAGTCGGCACGTTCGTCAGCGCGAGTCGGCACGTTCGTCAGCGCGAATGTCAGGTTGCGGGCACTGGTGGAACGCCACATTCGGACTGCTGAACGTACCGACTCGCGCGGAACCCGGGCGCGACACGATGCCGCGCCCGGGTCCGGCGAGATACGGCGGGCTCAGCTGTAGGAGTGCTCGGTGTCCGGGTACTCCCCGCCGCGCACCTCGGCCGCGTACTGGCGGGCCGCGTCGAAGAGGATCGAGCCCACGTCCGCGTACGGCTTGACGAACCGCGGCTTGCGGCCCCGATTCATGCCGGCCATGTCGGACCAGACGAGCACCTGCGCGTCGCAGTCGGGACCGGCGCCGATGCCGACCGTCGGGATGACGAGCTCGGCCGTCAAGCGCTTGGCGACGTCCGCGGGCACCATCTCCAGCACGACCGCGAACGCCCCCGCCGCCTGCAGCGCCAGCGCGTCTTCGATCAGCCGCTCACCGGCGTCGCCGCGGCCCTGGATCCGGAACCCGCCGAGCGCGTGCTCGCTCTGCGGCGTGAACCCGAGGTGCGCCATCACCGGGATCCCCGATCCGGCCAGGGCGTCGACCTGCGGCACGAACCGGGCCCCGCCCTCCACCTTGACGGCGTGCGCCCCGCCCTCCTTCATGAACCGGATGGCGGTGGTCAGCGCCTGCTCGGGGCCGATCTGGTAGCTGCCGAAGGGCAGGTCCGCGACGACGAGCGCGTTCTTCGTCCCGCGCACCACGGCCTTGACCAGCGGCATCATCTCGTCGACCGTCACGGGCAGGGTGTTGGCGTACCCGTAGACGTTGTTGGCTGCCGAGTCGCCGACGAGCAGCACCGGGATCCCGGCATCGTCGAAGATCTCGGCGGTGTAGACGTCGTACGCGGTGAGCATCGGCCAGCGCTCGCCGCGCTCCTTGAGCTCGCGCAGATGGTGGATCCGGGTGCGCCGTGTCTTCGTGGTCGGGGGCCTGCCGGTCGTCACGGGGGCAGGAGCCCCGGAACGGTACGGCGGCGCAACCTCGTCGGCAGGTGCTCGATCAGCGGTCGCGGGCGCGTGGAAGCTTCCGTCAGACATCGTTGTCCGTCCTCCCTCGAGGCCCTCGTCGGGTCCCCGGGTCGTCAGGTGGTGACAGCAAAAGCGTGACACCCGAGGCCCCCGGATCGCGGCCTCCTGGGACGGACGTCACGACGCGATTACGCGTCGGGCACCTGGGTACGGATCTCCTCCAGCCAGATCCGGGCAGGCAGATCCGACGGGGCCCGCCAGTCGCCGCGCGGCGAGAGCGAGCCGCCGTGGCTGACCTTGGGCCCGTTCGGCAGTGCCGAGCGCTTGAACTGGCTGAACTCGTAGAACCGCTGCGCGAAGACCGCGAGCCAGTGCTTGATCTCCGCGAGCGTGTACGAAGGCCGCTCGTCGACCGGGAAACCCGGCGGCCAGCCGCCGACCTCCGGGTCGTGCCAGGCGTGCCACGCGAGGAACGCGATCTTGCTCGGCCGGAAGCCGTAGCGCAGCACGTGGAACAGCGTGAAGTCCTGCAGCGAGTAGGGGCCGACCTTCGCCTCGCTGCTCTGCACCTCCTCGTCCTCGCCGGACGGCACCAGCTCGGGCGTGATCTCGGTGTCGAGGACGTCGAGGAGGACCTCGTTGACCTCGTTGTCGAACTGCTTGGTGCCGGCCACCCAGCGGATCAGGTGCTGGATCAGGGTCTTGGGCACCCCGCCGTTGACGTTGTAGTGCGACATCTGGTCGCCCACGCCGTAGGTGCACCAGCCCAGCGCCAGCTCGGAGAGGTCGCCGGTGCCCAGGACGATGCCGCCGCGCTGGTTCGCCGCGCGGAACAGGTAATCGGTGCGCAGCCCGGCCTGCACGTTCTCGAACGTGACGTCGTAGACCGGCTCACCCGACGAGAACGGGTGGCCGAGGTTCTTCAGCATCAGCCGCGCGGTCTCGGTGATGTCGAGTTCCTCGTAGGTGATCCCGAGGGCCTGCATCAACCGCAGCGCGTTGCCCTTGGTCCGCGTCCCCGTGGCGAACCCGGGCAGCGTCAGCCCGATGATGTCGCTGCGGGGGCGGTCCTCCCGGTCCATCGCCCGCGCGGCGACGATCAGCGCGTGCGTCGAGTCGAGGCCGCCGGAGACGCCGATGACCAGCTTGGGCTGCCCGATCGCCCGCATCCGCTGCTCCAGGCCCGAGACCTGGATGCTGTAGCCCTCGTAGCAGTCCTGCTCCAGTCGCGCCGGGTCGGACGGCACGAACGGGAACCGTTCGAGGCTGCGGCGCAGTCCGAGGTCGCCGCCCGGCGGGTCGAGACGGAACTCGACGGTCCGGAACCGGTCGGTGCGCTCGGTGAAGGCGCGCCGGTTGTCGTCGAACGTGCCCATCCGCAGCCGCTCGGCGCGCAGCATGTCGAGGTCGACGTCCGCGACGCTGTGCCGCGGGCCCTTCGGGAACCGCTCGGTGTCGGCGAGCAGCTTGCCGTTCTCCCAGATCATCGTCTGGCCGTCCCACGCCAGGTCGGTTGACGACTCGCCCTCGCCCGCGGCGGAGTAGACGTACGCCGCCAGGCACCGCGCCGACGCCGACCGCGCCAGCAGGCAGCGCGACTCCGCCCGCCCGATGGTGATCGGGCTGCCCGAGAGGTTCGCGAGCACCGTCGCCCCGGCCAGCGCCGCCGTGGCGCTCGGCGGCACCGGCACCCACATGTCCTCGCAGATCTCCACGTGCAGGACGAACGACGGCACGTCCTCGGCGGTGAAGAGCAGGTCCGGCCCGAACGGTACCTCCGCTCCGGCCAGGCGGATCGTGCCCCGCAGGTCGTCGCCCGGCCCGATCTGGCGGCGCTCGTAGAACTCGCGGTAGTTCGGCAGGTACGACTTGGGTGCGACGCCGAGCAGCCGGCCGCGGTGCACGACGGCGGCGACGTTGTGGATCCGGTTGCGGCCGCGGACCGGCAGGCCGACGACGAGCACCGGCAGCAGGTCCGCGGAGCCGGCGACGACCTCGGCGAGTGCCGCCTCGGACGCGTCGAGCAGGGTGTCCTGCAGGAGGATGTCCTCGATCGAGTAACCGGTGAGCGTCAGCTCCGGGTAGACGACCAGCCCGACGCCCTCGTCGGCACATTCCCGTGCCGTGGCGAGCACGGACGCCGCGTTCGCGGCGGGGTCGCCGATGACGGTGCGCAGGGTGGCGGCGGCGACGCGCACGAAGCCGTGCCGGTAGGGCGAACGGAAGTCCGGGCTGTCGGGCATGGTCGAGACCGCGGTCCCTTCTGGTCGGTGGGCGGAGCGGACCGGAGTCTGCCCGAGGGCGGCCCCGCGGTCCTGCGGAAGCGGCGATCGGGGGAGTACCCACCGCCTTGGTCCGGAAGCGCGAAGGTCACGTTTCGGCACACGTCGCGCGGCCCCGGATGATGCATTTGCGCAGCACAACGTGCCGACTCGCGGGTACGGGTGCCGCAGCGCGCCCGACGGCGGGCGCCGGTGCGCTGGCATGCTGGCGCTGTGCGCCGCAGTCGTCCGACCGCTCTTGTGCTCCTCGCCGCGGCGCTGACGGTCCTGACCGCCTGCAGTTCGCCCGCCCCCGCGGTGCCGGTGGCGGCGGACGCGAGCGCGGCGCCCGCCCCGGCGAGCGTCGACGCGGTTCCCGCCGGGCTGACGCGCTTCTACACGCAGAAGCTCACCTGGGGGCCCTGCGCCTCGTTCGCCGGCCCCGACGACAAGGCCGCCTTCGCCGAGAAGCGCTACGACTGCACCCGGCTCGAGGTTCCGCTCGACTACGCCGACCCGGCGAGGCCCACCGCCCAGCTCGGCGTGCTGCGGCTCAAGGCCACCGGCGACAAGATCGGGTCGCTCGTGGTCAACCCGGGAGGCCCGGGCGCGTCGGGCATGAGTGCCGTGCCGTCGCTGTTCGGCAGCGGCGAGGGTGCCGAGGGGCCGTTGACGAAGCGGTTCGACGTCGTCGGCCTCGACCCCCGGGGTGTCGGCGCCAGCACGCCCACGATCGACTGCCTGACCGACGCCGAGTGGGAGGTCGAGCGCGGCGACCTCGACGTCGACCCCTCCCCGGCCGGCGTCGCGCAGACCGAGGAGGAGAACCGCCAGTACGCGCAGCGCTGCACGGACCGGGTCGGCGCCGCCGTCCTCGCCAACGTCGGCACCCGTGACGCCGCCCGTGACCTCGACGTCCTGCGCGCCGCCGTGGGCGACCAGAAGCTCACCTACCTCGGCTACTCCTACGGCACCCGGCTCGGGTCGACCTACGCCGAGGACTTCCCGCAGAACGTCCGCGCGCTGGTGCTCGACGGCGCGCTGGACCCGAGCCAGACCACCGTCGAGCGGTCCGTCGCCCAGGCCGCGGGGTTCCAGCAGGCGTTCGACGCCTTCGCCGCCGAGTGCGCCAAGCAGGGCGACTGCCCGCTCGGTGCGGACCCGGCCAAGGCGACCGCCGCCTTCCAGGCGATCACCCGCCCGCTCGTCGACCGGCCGCTGGCCGTCGGTCCGCGCAAGCTCACCTACCCGGACGCGATCACCGGCGTCACGCAGGCGCTGTACGTGTCGTCGGCGTGGCCTGCGCTGGCCCAGGGCATCTCCGCGCTGGCCAAGGGGGACGGCACCATCCTGATGCTGCTCGCCGACCTCTACCTGGACCGGCGCGCCGACGGCAGCTACGGCAACGCGATCGAGGCGTTCGACGTGATCAGCTGCGTCGACGAGCAGCGGATCACCGATCCCGCCGCGATCGCGGACGGCGCGGCCCGGGAGCTGGCCGCAGCGCCGTACCGCGACGCCGGGCGCGGGGTCGTCGCCGCTCGCGACAAGTGCGCGTTCTGGCCGGTCCCGCCGACCAGCACCCCGCACACGCCGAACGTCGCGGGGCTGCCGCCGACGGTGGTCGTCTCGACGACGGGCGACCCGGCCACGCCCTACGCGGCGGGCGTCGACCTCGCCAAGGCGCTGGGCGGCACCCTGCTGCGGGTCGAGGGCGAGCAGCACGGCGCAGTGCTGTCCGGGAGCGCGTGCGTCGACGACGCGGTGTCGGCCTACCTGGTCGACCTGACCGTCCCGGCGAGCGGGACCGCCTGCCGACTCGCGCCCTGACCTGGTCCGATCCTCGACGAAACAAGTTCGTAACACGGCCTTCCTAGGCTCGCGGCCATGGATCGCCAGCAGGAGTTCGTGCTGCGCACGCTCGAGGAACGCGACATCCGCTTCGTGCGGCTGTGGTTCACCGACGTGCTCGGCTACCTCAAGTCCGTGGCGGTGGCGCCCGCGGAGCTCGAAGGGGCCTTCGCCGAAGGCATCGGCTTCGACGGGTCGGCGATCGAGGGCTTCGCCCGCGTCTACGAGTCGGACATGGTCGCCCGGCCCGACCCGTCGACGTTCCAGGTGCTGCCCTGGTCGACCGAGACCGGCGACCACTACTCCGCCCGCATGTTCTGCGACATCGCCATGCCCGACGGGTCGCCGTCGTGGGCCGACCCCCGCCACGTGCTGCGGCGCGCGCTGAGCAAGGCCGGCGAGGCCGGCTTCACCTGCTACGTCCACCCCGAGATCGAGTTCTACCTGCTGCGCCATCTCAAGGGCGACGGCCTGCCGCCCGAGCCGGCAGACCGCGGCGGCTACTTCGACCAGTCCAGCCACGACGTCGCCCCGCACTTCCGGCGCAACGCCATCGAGACGCTGGAGTCGATGGGCATCTCCGTCGAGTTCAGCCACCACGAGGGCGGCCCCGGCCAGCAGGAGATCGACCTGCGCTACGCCGACGCGCTGACCATGGCCGACAACATCATGACCTTCCGGTACGTGGTCAAGGAGGTCGCGATCACGCAGGGCGTGAGTGCGTCGTTCATGCCCAAGCCGTTCACCGAGCACCCGGGCTCGGCGATGCACACCCACTTCTCCCTGTTCGAGGGTGACCGCAACGCCTTCCACGACCCCGACGACCCCTACGAGCTGTCGGAGACCGGGAAGGCCTTCGTGGCCGGCGTGCTGCGGCACGCCAGGGAGATCGCCGCGGTCACCAACCAGTGGGCGAACTCCTACAAGCGGCTGATCGTGGGCGGCGAGGCGCCGACGAACATCTGCTGGGGGCACGCCAACCGCTCTGCCCTGGTCCGGGTGCCGATGTACTCGCCGGGCAAGTCCTCGACGCGCCGGGTGGAGATCCGGAGCCTGGACAGCGCCTGCAACCCGTACCTGGCGTACGCCGTGATCCTCGGTGCCGGGCTGCAGGGCGTCCAGAAGGGCTACGAGCTCGCCCCTCCGACCGAGGACGACGTCTGGTCGCTGACCGAGACCGAACGCCGCGCGATGGGCTACGAGTCGCTGCCGCAGAACCTGCACGAGGCGCTGGTGGCGATGGAGCACTCCGAGCTGGTGGCGGAGATCCTCGGCGAGCACGTGTTCGACTTCTTCCTGCGCAACAAGCGCGCGGAGTGGGACGCGTACCGCCGCCACGTCACGCCCTACGAGCTGGCGACGTACCTGCCGGTCCTCTAGAGACGTGGGCCGTCACGAGACCACGGTCGCGGTTCGCGGGCCGTGGTCGCTCGCCACGAGCAGGGTGTTCTGGGAGGGCTTCACCCCGTCCGCGCTGGCCGCGGCGGACGGGGACGCCCTGCGGACGGTGTTCCGCGTCGAGCGCGACTGGAGCCGCGCCGCGGTCGAGGTCGTCCAGCAGGGGGACGAGGCGCGGTTCGTCGTCACCGGCGACGGCGACCTCGACGCGGCGGCGACGCAGACCTGCCGGTTCCTCTCGCTCGACGTCGACGCCCGCGGCTGGCCCGACGTCGGCCGCCGCGATCCCGTGATCGCCGACGCCCAGGAGCGGCTTCCCGGGCTGCGTCCCTGCGGGTTCCACTCGCCGTACGAGGCGGCCGCCTGGGCGGTGCTGTCCCAGCGCCTGCGCATCGTCCAGGCCGCCCACCTGCGCGACACCCTCGTCCGCCGCCACGGCGACGACGGCGCGTTCCCGGCCCCGGACGCGCTGCGGACCCTCGACCTCGACCTGCCCGGGCGCAAGGCCGAGTACCTGCGCGCCGTCGCCGAGGCCGCGCTCGACGGACGGCTCGACGGCGCAGCACTCCGGGCCGTCGAGCCCGAGGAGGCCGTCGCGACCGTCCAGGAGGTCAAGGGTCTCGGGCCGTTCGCCGCGGAGCTGGCGGTCCTCCGTGGCGCCAACGCCCCGAATGGCCTGCCGACCCACGAACGCCGGCTCGACGACGAGGTCACCGAGCGCTACGGGCGCCCGGTCGCCGAGGTCTCCGAGGGCTGGCGGCCGTTCCGCACCTGGGCCGCGGTGCACCTGCGCGCCCTGCGCGAGCAGCGCACGCACGAGATCGGCGGCTGATCTGCGCTCCGCGTAGGGTCGGGGCATGCCGCCGACGATCTTCGTGCTGTTCGGTGCGACCGGTGACCTCGCCCGGCGGATGGTGCTGCCGGCCTTCGCCGCCCTCGCCGTGAACGACCTGATGCCCGAGCAGTGGGTGCTCATCGGCAACGGCCGCAAGGACGAGGACGACGCCTGGTTCGCCGACCACGTCCGTGACGTCCTGGACGACGACAAGGCCTACGCGGCGGTCGACGGCCATCTGATGTTCGCCGGCAACGGCTTCTCCGTCGACGACCCCGGCGACCTGCCTGCCACCGTCGCGCGGGCGCGCGAGCAGGTGGGCGAAGACGCGCTGCTCGTGCACTACATCGCCCTGCCGCCCACGACGTTCGAGCCCTACGTGCAGGCGCTCGACGCCCACGGCCTCGCGAAGGGCGGGCGGGTGGTGTTCGAGAAGCCCTACGGCACGAGCCCGTCGGCCTTCGACCACCTCGAGCAGGTGGTCCACGGCGTCCTCGACGAGGAGCAGGTCTACCGCCTCGACCACTTCCTCGGGAAGGAGGCGACGCAGAACCTGCACGTCCTGCGGTTCACGAACGCGATCATCGGCGACGTCTGGTGCAACCGCGGCGTCCGGCAGGTGCAGATCGACGTGCCCGAGACCCTCGACATCGACGACCGTGCCGGGTTCTACGACGCGACCGGCGCCACGCTGGACATGGTCGTCACGCACCTGTTCCAGGTGGCCGCCGAGATCGCCATGGAGCCGCCGCCGTCGCTGGGGGCCGGCGACCTGCTCGAGGCCCGCGAGTCGGTGATCGCCTGCTTCCGCCCGCTGGACCCCGACGAGGTCGTCCTCGGCCAGTACGACGGCTACCGCGACGTCGAGGGCATCGCCGACGACTCCGACACCGACACGTTCATCGCGGCGCGGATGTGGGTCGACACGGATCGTTGGCGCGGCGTGCCGTTCCTGCTGCGCACCGGCAAGCGTCTCGCCGTCTCCGAGCAGCGGGTGACGCTCGTGCTCGAGCCGCCGGCCGCCGGCCCGGTCGACGACGTGCCGCCGACTGCGATCAGCCTGTCGTTGAAAGGCTCGGGGGAGCTCGACATCTCGGTGGTGACGAAGAAGCCGGGCCCGGACCTCGCGTTCACCACCAGGGCGGCCCCGCTGCCGCTGGCCGACGGCGACGGTCCGGACCTCCCGGCGTACGCCACCCTGCTCCGCGACGTCCTCGTCGGCGACCGCTCGCTGTTCACCTCCAGCGACGGGCTCCGGGCGACGTGGCGCGTGCTCGCTCCGCTGCTGGAGAATCGGCCGGATGTGCAGGGCTACCCGCAGGGTTCCTGGGGGCCGGAGGCGGCGACGTCACTCGCCGGCCCCGGTGGGTGGCACCTGCAGTAGCGGCACGCCGTCAGCGGGTCGCCCGGTAGTAGCTGTATCCGCCCATCGGCATGGCGCCGTGGGCGACCACAGCCGCCTCGGTCAGGCCGGCCTCCCGGAGCGCGGCGAGTGCAGTGTCGGGGTCGGCGTGCGCGTGCGGGCCCGGTCGGTCGCCGTGTCCGTGTCCCTTTCCGTGTCCCTTTCCGTGTCCCTTTCCGTGGCCCTGCCCGTGCTGGTGCCCGTGCGGCTCGTCGCGGTGGACGTGCGCGACGCGCAGCAGCCGGCCCGCCCGCGACGGCGCGCTGCCGTCGAGGTCGAGCAGGTGCAGGCGGCCGCCCGGCGCGAGCACGCGGTGCACCTCCCGCAGCGCCTCGCGCTGCTGGTCCTTCGGCAGGTGGTGGAGCATGAACGACGACAGCACGCGGTCCACGCTGGCGTCGGGGTAGGGGAGCCGGTCGGCGTAGCCGTGGTCGAGCCGGAGCGTCACCCCCGCCCGCCGCGCCTTCCGACCGGCGGCGGCCAGCACAGCCGGGTCCGGGTCCAGACCGATGAGCGTCGCGCCGGGCACGGCGTGGGCCGCGAGCAGCAGCACGTTGCCGGTGCCGCAGCCGATCTCCAGGACGGTGGCGCCGGGCTCGATGCCGGCCTGGGCGACCAGGCGCCAGTGCGCATCGCGCACGCCCAACAGCCGGGTGAGCGGGTCGTAGAGCGGTGTCAACGCCTGACGCCCCATCGCGGGCAGGTACTCGCGCTCCTCGACGTCGGCCACGGAGCCTCCTCCTTGTGATACGAAGTTCGGGTGATGATTCGAGCATGCCTGCGGCAGCGAGGTGCGACAAGGAACGAACCGTGCCCGTGATGGGACGATCTGCCGATGTCCCGCTCATCGGCTACCCGCGGACCGCAGGGCTGCCCGCGATCTCCGTGCACCGTTGGAAGCACCCGCACGACCCCCTGCCCGTGCCCGTGTCCGGCAGCCATGCCCACGACTTCCTGGTGCTCCTTTACCTCGAGGAGGGCGACCACGTCCTCCGGGTGGACGGCCGGGACCGGCTGCTGACCACCGGCGACGCGTTCGTCGTGGCGCCCGGGGTCGTCGTCACGCCGGCCCGGTCGTCCGGCAGTGAGACGGTCCGGATGTGGGTCGTGTTCTTCCCGGCCGACGCCGTCGACCCCGCCGCCCCGGCCTCCCTGGTCTCCTGGCGCACCCATCCGCTGCTGTCGCCGTTCGTCGGCAGCCCACGCAGCGGCGGGCAGTGCCTGCACGTCCCTCCGGCTGACCGCGCGGCCTGGCTCGCCCACCTCACCGACCTCGACGCGGAACTGCGCAACCGGCGCGACGGCTACGCCGACGCCGCCCGTGCCCATCTCGCGCTGCTGCTCGTGCGGCTCGGCCGCCTGCAGTCGGGCGGCCCGGCCGCGCCGGAGGTCGAGCCGCTGCTCGCCGCGGTGCTCGATCTGATCGACGACCGTTTCCACGAGCCGATCTCGCTGCGCGACATCGCCGGCGCTGTGGGGCTCACGCCGGGGCACCTCACCACGGCGATCGGCAGGCGCACCGGCCGCACGGTGCAGCAGTGGATCACCGAGCGGCGGATGCGGGAGGCCCGGCGGCTGCTCGCCGACACCGGCCTCACGGTCACCGAGATCGCACCCCGGGTGGGCTACCGCGAGGCGGGCTACTTCGTCCGCCGCTTCCGCACCGCGCACGGCGTGACGCCGGGCGCGTGGCGCCGGGCCGGTCGGCCGACGGGCGCCACACCGGCGTGCTGACCGTGCTCGACTTCGTGTGCCGGGGGCGAACTCCGCTTCGTGCCCGGGTGACCGTCGCGGCGCCCGCTCTCCGGCTGGCAGGATCGGGCTGTGGTGGCGGGGGAGCGCAACGTGGCGTCGGGAGCCGGGAGCCCGGGAGCGCCGCCGGGGCGGGTGTCGTCGGGCCGCCGCGCCAACGCGCTCGCCCGGCTCGGGCTGACCGGCCCGCGTGCCGAGGAGATCCTCACGACGTTGGGCTGGTGGGCCGACGACAAGCCCGCACCCGGTGCCGAGAACGTCATGTGGGCGCTGGCGCGCAGCCCCGACCCGAACCTCGCCCTGCGCGCGGTGGACCGCCTCGCCGGGGCGGACGCGCGCACGTGGAAGAACTGCGATGCCGCATTGCGCCGCGACGTCGTACTCCGCGGGCGCCTGTTCGCCCTGCTCGGCGGTTCCACCGCCCTCGGCGACCACCTCGTCACCCACCCGGACCGCTGGCGCAGGCTCACCGCCGCCGCCCCGGACCCGTGCACCGACGTCGCCACCCGCACCGCCACGCTCCTCGCGGCGGTCGGCGCGGATCCCGCCGCCCCGCTCGCGGGCGCCGAAGGAGGTGCCGCCGCGGCCGTGACCGACAGCGAGGCGGTCCACGCCCTGCGGACCGCGTACCGCGACGACATGCTCGCGCTGGCCGCCGCCGATCTCGCCGCCGTCAGCGAGCCGTCGTTGCCGATCCTTCCGCTCGAGGACGTCGCGGCACAGCTCGCGGACCTCGCCACCGCAGCCCTGCGCGCGGCGCTCGCGGTGGCGCTGGCCGAGGCCGACGGCGCGGCGGACCCGGGCCGGCTCGCCGTGATCGCCATGGGCAAGACCGGCGGCGCGGAGCTGAACTATGTCAGCGACGTCGACGTCGTCTTCGTCGCCGAACCCGCCGACGCCGGCACCACCCGGCTGGCGAGCCGGATGATGCGCATCGCGGGGGAGGCGTGCTTCCCCGTCGACGCGAACCTGCGGCCCGAGGGCCGGCAGGGCGCGCTGGTCCGCACCCTTGACGGGCACGTCGCCTACTACAAGCGGTGGGCCAAGACGTGGGAGTTCCAGGCACTGCTGAAGGCCCGGCCGGTGGCCGGCGACCCCGAGTTGGGCAAGGCCTACGCCGAGGCGGTCGCGCCGATGGTGTGGACCGCCGCGGGCCGCCCCGACTTCGTCGCGGACGTCCAAGCGATGCGCCGCCGCGTCGAGGAGCACGTTCGTCCCGATCACGCCGACCGCGAGCTCAAGCTCGGCCGGGGCGGACTGCGCGACGTCGAGTTCGCCGTGCAGCTGCTCCAGCTCGTGCACGGCCGCGCCGATCCCGCTCTGCGGTCGCCGACGACCCTCGACGCGCTGGCCGCGCTCGCGAGCGGCGGCTACGTCGGGCGTGACGACGGTGCCAACCTCGCCGCGTCGTACCGCTTCCTGCGCCTGCTCGAGCACCGGCTGCAGCTGCACCGGATGCGTCGGACCCACCTGCTGCCCGCCGAGGACGACACGGACGCCCTGCGCTGGCTGGCCCGCTCGGCCAAGCTCCGGGCCGACGGGCGCCACGACGCGGTAGGTGTGCTGCTGGAGGAGTGGCGCCGCAACTCCCGGCGGGTGCGCCGGCTGCACGAGAAGCTGTTCTACCGGCCGCTGCTCGACGCGGCGTCGCGCGTGTCCGCCGCGGGCCTCTCCGCGGAGGCCGCTACCGTCCGGCTCGGGGCGCTGGGCTGGGTGTCGCCGGAGGGCGCGCTGCACCACCTCCGCGCGCTCACCGGCGGGGTGTCGCGCGCGGCGTCGATCCAGAAGGCGCTGCTGCCGGTGCTGCTCGACGAGCTCGCCCGCACCCCGGATCCGGACCGCGGGTTGCTGGCCTACCGCCGCGTCTCCGAGGCCCTCGCCACCACTCCCTGGTACCTGCGCCTGTTGCGCGACGAGGGGCTGGTAGCGGAGCGGCTCATGCGGTTGCTGGGGACGTCCGCGCTGGTCCCGGATTTGCTCGTGCGCGCTCCCGAGGTGCTGCGGCTGCTCGCCGCGCCGGTCACGGGTCAGCGCGACGAACTGATCCGGGACCCGGCCAATGCGGCGGCGACGCTGCGCACGGCCGTCGGCCGCCAGCCCGACCCGCATGCCGCCGCGACGACCGCCCGCTCGGCCCGGCGGCACGAGATGCTGCGGATCGCGTGCGCGGATCTCCTCGGCAAGATGGACGTCGAGCAGGTCTGCAGCGGGCTGTCGGCGGTGTGGGCCGCGGTGCTGCAGGGTGTGCTCGCGTCCGCGTTGCGGGCGCTCGGCGGTGCGACGCCCCCGGCCCGGCTCACCGTGATCGCCATGGGCAGGCTGGGTGGCAGCGAGCTGGGGTACGGCAGCGACGCCGACGTCCTGTTCGTCTGCGAGCCTCTCGACGGTGCCTCGGACCACGAGGCCGCCAAGTTCGCGACGACCGTGGTCGAGACCGTCCGCCGCCAGCTCGGCAGCGCGAGCCCGGATCCCGCGCTGGTGATCGACGCGGATCTGCGGCCGGAGGGGCGGTCCGGCCCCCTGGTCCGCACGCTGACGTCGTACCGGGAGTACTACGCACGCTGGTCCGAGGCCTGGGAGACCCAGGCGCTGCTGCGGGCCCGCCCCGTCGCGGGCGACATGGACCTCGGCCGCCGCTTCATCGAGCTCGTCGACCCGATCCGGTACCCGGACGACGGCCTGAGCCCCACCTCCGTCACCGAGATCCGGCGGATCAAGGCGCGGGTCGACGCCGAGCGGCTGCCCCGCGGTGCCGATCGGGCCACGCACACCAAGCTTGGCCACGGCGGGCTCGCGGACGTCGAGTGGACCGTGCAGCTGCTGCAGTTGCAGCACGCGGGCGACATCCCGGAGATGCGCACCACCGCGACGCTGGAGGGCCTGCGCGAGGCGGCCGAGGCGGACCTGATCACCCACGACGACGCCGAGGAGCTGGCCGCGGGCTGGATGATGGCCACCCGCGCGCGCAACGCGATCATGCTGGTGCGCGGCAAGCCCGGCGACCAGCTGCCGCGCTCGGGCCGCGAGCTGGCCGCGGTGGCGACGGCGATGGGCTACCCGCCCGACGGCGACCCGGGGGTGTTCCTCGACGACTATCGCCGTGCCACCCGCCGCGCCCGCGCGGTGGTGGAGCGGGTGTTCTACGGGTGGTGAGCCGGTGTGCGTTCTTGCCGCACGATCAGCCGGGTTGATCGTGCGGCACGGATTTCGCCCTGGTGAGCCCGTTTTGGGCCCGGACGATCAGCCGGGTTGATCGTGCGGCACGCATTTCGCCCTGGTGGGCCCGATTTGGGCCCGGACGATCAGCGAACCGAATCCGGGTGAGTCGGCCGGTGCGTCGGGCTACCGTGGCGCGGTGCCTTCCCTCGAGCACCTCCTCGCCTTCGGGCTCGCCGGCGTCCTGCTCGTCGCGGTCCCCGGCCCGAGCGTGCTGTTCATCGTCGGCCGCGCCCTCGCGCACGGCCGCCGCGCGGCGCTCACCAGCGTCGCCGGCAACACGACCGGCGTCGTGCTGATCGTCCTCGCCGTCGCGCTGGGGATCGGGGCCGTCGCCGCGGCCTCGGCCGCCTTCTTCGCCGTGCTCAAGTTCCTCGGGGCGGCCTACCTCGTCTACCTCGGCGTACAGACCTGGCGGCACCGCGGAGACCTCGCCGTCGCGCTCGGTGGGGCCGGTGCCCCACCCGGCCGCCGCGTCTTCTGGCAGGGCGTGCTCGTCGGTGCGACGAACCCGAAGGTGCTCGTGCTGTTCGTGGCCCTGCTGCCGCAGTTCACCGACCCCGGCGCGGGGAGTCCGGCCACGCAGATGCTCGTGCTCGGGCTGCTGTTCACCGTGATCGCCGCGACGCTCGACAGCGTCTGGGGCCTCGCTGCGGGCTCGGCACGCGACTGGTTCGCGACCTCGCCCGCGCGCCTGCGCCGGGTGGGCGGTGCCGGCGGGCTGATGATGATCGGGCTCGGGACGACCCTGGCCCTCACCGGCCGCCGCGACTGAGGCGCGAGCAGCCGCACGGTCAAGCCGAGTGCGCTCACCGCTCCAGGTCGGTGAGCACCCGGTCCAGGGCTGCGACACCCGCGGCCAACTCCTGCCCGGTGACCGTCAGCGCCGGCCGGAACCGCAGGCTGCGCGTGCCGCAACCCAGCACGAGCACGCGTTCGTCCACCCGCAGCCGCTCGACGACGTGGTCGCGCAGCTCCCGGGTCTCCAGGCTCACCGCGCACATCAGCCCGCGCCCGCGCGGGTCGGTCACGCCGGGATGGTGCTCGGCGAGGTTGCGCAGCAGGGCGAGCAGCCGACGCCCGAGGGCCGCCGCGCGCGGGACGAGCCCGTCGGCCTCCACGACCTCCAGGATGCGCCGCGCCCGCACCATATCGGTGAGCCCGCCGCCCCAGGTCGAGTTGATCCGCGAGCTGACGGCGAAGACGTTGTCGGGCACCTCGTCCACCCGGCCGCCCGCCATCACCCCGCAGACCTGCGTCTTCTTGCCGAAGGCGACGACGTCCGGGGTCAGCCCGAGCTGCTGGTAGGCCCAGACGGTGCCGGTCAGCCCGCAGCCGGTCTGCACCTCGTCGACGACGAACAGCGCGTCGTGCGCGTGGCACAGCCGCTGCAGCGCCTGCAGGAACGCGGGCCGGAAGTGGTGGTCGCCGCCCTCGCCCTGGATCGGCTCGACGATCACGCAGGCGACGTCGTGCGGGTGGGCGGCGAGGGCCTCCTGCGCCTGCGCGAGGGCGGCCCGTTCCCGGTCGCGCTGCTGCGCCGCCGAGGTGCCCGCGCGGACGTAGGGGTTGTCGATCCGCGGCCAGTCGAATTTCGGATAGCGGGCGATCTTGACCGGCTCGGTGTTGGTCAGCGACATCGTGTAGCCGGTCCGACCGTGGAACGCCTCGCGCAGGTGGAGCACCCGGGTGCCGAGCGCGGGATCGAAACCGTGCGCCTCGTTCCACCGCGACTTCCAGTCGAAGGCGACCTTCAGGGCGTTCTCGACGGCGGGTGCGCCGCCCTCGACGAAGAACAGGTGCGGCAGTGCGGGGTCGCCGAGCACGCGGGCGAACGTGTCGACGAACCGGGCCATCGCGACCGTGTAGACGTCGGAGTTGCTCGGCTTGCTGAGCGCGGCCGCCAGCAGCTCGGCGCGGAAGACCGGGTCACCTGAGAGCGCAGGATGGTTCATGCCCAGCGCGGACGAGGCGAAGAACGTGAACAGGTCGAGGTACTCACGACCGTCGCGGGCGTCGACCAGCCACGAGCCGTGCGACCGGTCGAGGTCCAATACGAGATCGAACCCGTCGACGAGCAGGTGCCGGGCCAGGCGGGCGTGGACGTCCGCCGCGGCGGCGGCGCGCTCGACAGTGACGGTCATCGGCGGATCGTACAACAATAATCCGGCAGATTTGAGCATTCGCCGGAGAAAATCCGGTCAGGGCGACTTGAGTGATCCGCCCGCCGGAGGCCGCCGCTCGAAGAACGTCTGCAGCACGATGGTCGTCCGGGTGGCGACGTTCGCCCGCGCGCGGATCTCCTGCAGCACGCCCTCCAGTGCGCGCGGCGAGGCGGCCCGGACGAGCAGCAGGTAGTGCTCCGCCCCGGCGACCGAGTAGCAGGCCTCGATCGCGTCGAGCCCGCTCAGGCGCTGGGGTGCGTCGTCGGGCTGGGCCGGGTCGAGGGGGGTGATCGCGACGAAGGCCGCCAGCGGCAGCCCCAGCGCCTCGTGATCGACCGCCGCCGCATATCCCGTGATGACCCCCCGTGACTCGAGCCGCCGCACCCGCGCCTGCACCGCCGACACCGACAGGCCCGCCTCCGCCGCGAGTGTCGCGAGCGTCGCCCGACCGTCGCCGGCCAGCAGGCGGACCAGCAGCCGGTCGGTGTCGTCGTCGAGCTCGTGGGTCACGCGTGGAGGGTAGCCATGCCCGCATGGGCAGACTGGACCCGTGACCGGACTCGACGACGTGCTGGACGCCGTGTTGAACTCTGCGCTCGCCACCGGCCGCGACCGCCCCGAGGTACTCGCCGCCGCGGTTCTCGCGCTCCTCGTGGTGGGGTGGACCGCGTCGTGGCGGGTGGCCCGCGGCGTGGTGACGATCGCGCACGAAGGTGGGCACGCGCTCGTCGCGGTACTCGCCGGGCGCGGCCTGACGGGCATCCGGTTGCACGCCGACACGTCGGGCGTGACGACGTCGCGGGGACGCGCCGGCGGCTTCGGGCTGGTGCTGACCTTCCTCGCCGGCTACCCGGCGCCCGCCGTCCTGGGGATGGTCGGTGCCCTGCTCGTCGCCACGGATCGGGCGGCGGCGTCGCTGTGGCTGGTCGTCGTCCTGCTGGTCGCGACGCTCCTGCAGGTGCGCAACGCGTACGGGGTGGTGTCGGTGCTCGTCACCGGTGGCGTCGTCGGGGCCGTGGCCTGGTGGGGCGACGCCACGCTGCAGGGAGCCTTCGCGGCGGCCATGGCGTGGTTCCTGCTGTTCGGCGCGCTGCGATCGGTGCGCGAGCTGCAACGTGGCCGTCGGCGCGGGGTTCCGCGCTTCGGCGACGAGTCGGACGCCGACGCGCTCGCGCGGCTCACCGGCGTGCCCGGCGGAATGTGGGCGGCCCTGTTCTGGTTCGCTGCGGTGGTGGCCGTGATCACGGGCGCATGGGTGTTGGTGAGAGGAATCGCGTGACTGAACTGGACGGCGTGAACGACTGGAACAAGCAGATCATCGCGGAGTTCCGGGCGAACGGGGGCAAGGTCGGCGGTCCGTTCGAGGGCGCCACGATGCTTCTCCTGCACCACGTCGGGGCGCGGTCGGGTACCGAACGCGTGACGCCGCTGGTCTACTTCCCCGACGGCGACCGGATGGTGATCGTCGCGTCCGCCGCGGGGGCGCCGAAGAACCCCGACTGGTACCACAACATCAAGGCCCGTTCGCGCGTCGAGGTCGAGGTGGGCACCGACAAGGTCGCGGTCGAGGCGCAGGAGCTGGTCGACAGCGCTCGCGACGAGAAGTGGGTCGAGATCATGGCGGCGGCCCCGGGCTTCGCGGAGTACCAGGAGAAGACCAGTCGGGTGATCCCCGTGATCGCACTGCAGCGGGTGGCATAGGCGGGCGGGTCCGGTCGGGGGCGCGTGTCCACCCGACCGGACCCATCGATCTCGGCCCCGTCCACTCCCAGAACGGCCGAGCACGCTGAACCACATCCGGGACCAGGACTGGCCGGGATGTGATGCGGAACACCTGCTAAGAGCTAAGCAACTCGGAGTTGTCGTTGTCAACGCTCAGCGCCTGATCGACAGTCACATTCGTGGCCGGGAGTGGTGCTTCGATCACGAAGCGTGCACAGCGAGGGGTGACGCGGCGTGGTGCTCCACCCGCACCCGGTTCAGGCCGAGCGCCGCGACGAGCCGGGCCGGCCACCGCCGCGAGGTGCGCAGCACCACGGACCGTCCGTACCGGTCGGCCATCCGCTCGAGCACGAGCAGGTTCCGGTGGTCGGCGAAGTCGAGGCCCGTCGCGTCGACCACGACCTCCTCCGCCCCCTCGGCCAGGCCGACGCGGTCCACGGTGGCGGCGAACAGATCGACGGTGGTGAGGTCGAGTTCGCCGGACAGCGCGACGTCCGCACCGGGGGTGGCGTGCATCCGGAACGGCGCATGCGCCGCGCTCCCCCCGGGATGCAGGCAGGCAAGCTGCGCCACGGCCTCGTCGCCCAGCTCCGACCGTCGGTAGCCGCACATCGCGGAGAACGGGGCACGCGCCGTGAACCGGTCGACCTGGTGTTCGTAACGCGCGAAGGCGTCGAGTTGCGCGGCTGTGCGGACGAGCATCGTGACGTCGGCGGCCACCCGGAGGCCCGTAAAACCGTCGGCCAACGCCGTGCGGGTGTCGCGCGTGTAGACCTCGACCTGCGTCTGCGCGTCGACGCACGCGGTCGGGCCTGCATAACTCCGGCCGGTCGACACGACCTCGACGGCGCCGGTGCGCTGTGCGGCCGGCAGGCGCTCCAGCGGCGCGATCTCGGCGTGCAGCACGTCCGGATCCCCGTCGGCGAGGTAACGGACACGGTTCCCGCGGGCGAGACCGTCGGTCAGGAACGCGATCGCTGCGGTGCGGAACTCCGGGAATCCGTCGAAGACCTGACACAGGTGGACGTGCGACCGGACGTGGCCCCCGCCTGTGTCGCCCACGAAGGGATCGTACGCAAACGATCACAGTGCGCGCGCGGGCCGTACGGGCTAAGCCGCCGTCCGTCGCCGGAGCTCATCCGCCGCTCTCGACGACTCCCCGGACGAATGCCGCCTGCCCTGCGTGCTGGATGTCGTCGTCCGCGACGCTGATGAGCCGCACGCCGAGGGTGACCGGCGGATCCCACCGCCGGTCGACGATCGTGTCCAGGTCGTCTTCGCCGATCCGGTCCAGGTACTGCAGCGTCTGCTCGTGGACGGCGTCGTAGTAGCCCAGCAGGAGGTCCGCGCCCACACGCACCGCGCCGACCTCGTCGCCGCCCTGACCGTAGCCGGTGGCCTCCACGTCGAAGGGCAGCGCGAACCGTCCGGCCCAGCCCTGCGCCGTCCACACCTGCTCGGTGCCCGCGACCTCCGCCACGTGGTCGTCCTGCACCCGCGTCAGGTGCCAAACGAGCCAGGCGATCGAGTTCGCGTCGCCGCCGACGCGGTGCGCCAACGCCGCGTCGTCGAGTCCGTCGACTGCGCCGTGCACATCGGTCTTCACCCTGCCGAAGAGGTCGCGCAGCACGCCGAGCGCGTTCATGACAGGGGAGCCCGGTAGGTGTAGCCACCCTCGCCGTCGTCGATCTCGGCGATCAACCGGTTCACGTCCATCAGCCGCCCGCCCGGACCGGTTACGCCCTCGGCGGTGGGGTCGAGCCCCAGCACGAACCGCTCGCCCACCTCGTTCTCGACCAGCGCCCACACCGCCACGGGTGCGCCGTCGTCGCCGCCGGTGCCGCTCGTACGCCATCCGGGAGCTGCTGTCTCGATCTCGACGATCGTCCACGCCACGGCGCCACCGTGCCATGTGGACCGAACCGCTGCCAGCGGAAGCGGATCAGCGCGGCCGCCCGAGCCGGACGAACCGCCGCGGCAGCCGGCGGGGCCGCACCGGGCCACCGAGACCGCGGGGGAGTAGCGGCCAGGCGAAGGCTGTGACGACGACGCTCACCAGCACGGCGAGTGCTCCGAGCAGCCCGGCGCCCGCCAGCCCTGCGACGACCACGAGCAGCACTCCCGCGACCACGAGCGCGGCGAGCGGTGTGGTGTTCGCCGACCGGCGCCACCCGCGCCGCCGCGAGCTCCCGGTGCCGCGGGCCCGATCCGGGATCGGCGTGTCGACCAGGAGCTGCCGTTCGAGATCGGCGATCGTGGCCAGCTCGGTCGGGCTGAGAGGGCGGCCCGCGGCGTCGTCGGGAATCACGGCAGGGTGATACCCGATAGGGGCATGCTTCACCCTTCACCAGGGGAGATGTCGTCAGCCAGGCCGCGAGTGGGCGACGGCCTTCAGCCGATCGCGGTGAACGGGAAATCGGCCGGTGGGCAACCGGCGTCGGTCAGGTCGTCGTCATGGTCCCGTCCGGCGGGTTCGCGGCCGTCGAGGGTGTCCAGGCGCCGGAAGATGACGCCTTCGCGCAGCGCCCACGGGCAGATCTCCACGTGGGACACGCGCAGTGCCTGCATCGCCGCCCGAGCGACGACCGCCCCGGCGACGAGCTGGTGGGCGCGGCCCGGGCTGACGCCCTTGAGCTCGGCGAGGTCGTGCGACGACATCCGGGTGATGAAGGCGAGGAGCTGGCCCAGCTCGGCGGCGACGAGAAGAGGCCGGTCCCCGATCAGCCGGGCCAGGGAGCGGAACGTCTTGGACGTGCCGACGGTGCGATCGGGTGCGCCGGCACGACGCAGCGTCCGCGCCACCGGAGCGAGCACTGCGGCGGCGTGGGCCTCCAGTGCCGCGATCTCCGGGCGGCGGGGCGGGTCGTCGCGGAACCACTCGCGGGTCGTCCGGCCGGCGCCCAGCGGGACCGACACCGCGATGTCGGGGTGCTCGTCGGCGCCGACGGCCAGCTCCAGCGAGCCGCCGCCGATGTCGAGCACCAGCAGTCGCCCCGCCGACCAGCCGCACCAGCGCCGCGCGGCGAGGAAGGTGTAGCGAGCCTCGTCGTCGCCCGGCATGAGCTGCAGCGCGACCCCGGTCGCCGCCCGGACCCGGTCGGTCACGGCGGCGCAGTTCGTCGCGTCGCGCAACGCCGACGTCGCGAAGGCCAGCACCTCGACGCAGCCTGCAGCGGCCGCGGCGGAGGCCGCTCGGCGGACCGAGGCGACCAGGGCGTCGCCGCCGTCGTCGGTCAGGCGGCCGGACGCGTCGATCCGCTCGGCCAGGCGGAGCTCGGTCTTCTCCGACGCCATGGGCGTGGGCCGGGCACCGCGGTGGGCGTCGACGACGAGCAGATGCACGGTGTTGGAACCCACGTCCAGCACCCCGAGACGCCGCGATCCGGTCATCAGCGCCCCCTTCGGCTTGAGGGCCGACGCTACGCAGCGCAGGCGAACGGCGCCTGAACCGTGGGCGAACGGCTCGGCCGCGCCGCGCTGTCCGGCTCCGCGGTGCGGCCGACGGTCACGTCGCCTCCCACAGCGCGGCGACCACCGCGCCGACGTCCTGGGCGATGCCGAACACCTCGTCGACGGCCCCGATCGGCGTGTGCATGACGTACGCCGCCACGACGGTCTCGCGGCCGCTCTTCGACGTCATGTAGCCCGCGTTGCCCCGGGTCATCACCAACGCGCGCTGGTTCATCGCATCCCCGGCGACGGTCGTGCCGCTCTTCGCGGCGACCTTGCCGGCGGAGGGGCTGCCCGCCGGGACGACGTTCGTCTCGGTGCCGTCGACACCGAAGATCGGCAGCGAGGCCTGGTACGTCGGGAAGTCGGGGCGGGTGGCCATGTAGCGCAGCAGGGTGGCGACGGTACGTGGCGTGAAGAGGTCGGTGTACTCGTTGCCGCGGCCGTCGCTGAGCGAGAGGGTCGACGGGTCGATGCCGGCCTTGCGGATGAACGGCTGGAGAAGTGCCATGCCCTCGTCGAGCGTGCGTCGACCGTTCTTCGCCGCGATCAGCATGGCCAGTGTGTCCGCCTGGAGGTTCATGCTGACCTTGTTGATCAGCTTGATGTTCTCGGCGAAGGGCAGCGACCGGTGCAGCGCGACCCTGTCGCCGTCGGCGTAGGAGCCCACCGGCGGAAGCGTGTCGGCGGAGTTCGGCCCCGCCGCGGGCGCCGCGACCGTGACGCCCGCCCGGCCGAGCGCCTCGACGAACAAGGTGCGGGCGAACGCTGGGGGGTCGGCGACCTGGTAGGTCCGGAGCAGCGGGCCGGCCGCCGGGATGTCCCCGCCGACAGCGATCACGCCCGGCTCGGGCGTGGTGACCGACACGGTCGCCGGTTGGTCGGCGGCGACGGTGCGGACCGCGGTCCGCACCTGGTACGCGGCGGTGACCGGCCGGGACACCACGGTCGCGGGGCCGCCGGGCGGACCCGGGGTGATCGTCAGGTCGACCAGGTTGTCGTTGACCATGATCGGACTGAGGATGTAGTCGTCCTTCGGGGTCTGGTCGAACATGCGGGCGTCGACGACGACCGTCCCGGTAACCCGGCGGATGCCCGCGGCCGCGACCTGCCGGGCGAGGTCGTCGAGGCCGGCGAGCGGATCCTGCGGGGTCAGGGTCGCGCCGGGCAGGGCGTTGGACTCCGCGTGGTCGAGCGGGGTGAAGGCGATCGTGCCCTGCGGCGTGTCGCGGCCCCCCATCGTGAGGTCGCCGCGGGCGACGAGCACGAGGTCGCCGCGCAGTTCGTCGCCCTCGACGGAGCCGCGTCGGTACACCGGTGTCTCGAACCGGAAGTCGGGCCCGAACGTGTCGAGGGCCGCGGCCGTGGACCAGAGCTTGGTCGTCGACGCCGGCAACACGAGCTGGTCGGCGTTGAGCTCCTGCAGCGGCGCGCCCGTCGCGCGGTCCGACACGTGGACGTACCAGCGGCTGAATGCATAGCGGGGACCCTGCATCACGGTCAGCGCCGCGTCCGGCAGCGCAGCCGGCGGGGCGGCAGGCGCTCCGGGCGGAGTGGGCGGCGGGGTCGGCCCCGGCGGCGAGGGGGGCTGCGTGGTGCACGCGGCCAGGGCGGTTGCTCCCGTCACCGTGGCCGTGGTGACGAGAAACGCCCGCCGTGTCCAGCTCTCCTGCTCGCCACTCACCGTGTCCGCCTCCTGCCAGTTCGCGTCCGACCGCACCGTTCGTCCGAAAGCTTGATCATGGGGTCGCGGGCTGGCGGCCGCACGTTACGCCATCAGCACCAACGAAGTGGATCTGTCTAAATAGGACAAAAGGTACGAACCTGGCCGACTCGGCCTAGCATGGAATGAATGGGTGACATCGAGGTCCATGAGGAAGCGACTCACCCGGCGTGGGACGACTGGGTGGCCACAGTGCCGGGCGGGCATCATCTGCAGACGAGCGGGTGGGGACACGTCAAGGCGGACGGCGGGTGGCGGGCGACGCGGATCGTCGTGCGGAACGGCGGGCGGATCATCGGTGGCTGCCAGCTCCTGGCCCGCAGCCTCCCGCTGGTCGGCGGGATCGCCTACGTCCCCCGTGGCCCCCTTCTGGTCTCGCGTGATCCCGCGGTCCTCGACGCCGTGCTCGATGCGCTGCGCGACCACGCGAGGCGGAAGCGGATCCTCCTGCTGAAGGTCCAGCCGCCGGTCGACCGCAGGGACCTGCCCGAACTGCTGGAGTCGCGCGGGCTGGTGGCGAGCGGACTGCACACGGCGCCGGTGGCGAGCGTCGTCGTGGACGTCGGTGTGGCCCCGGACGAGGATGCGCTGTTCCGGGCGCTGCACGCGACCACGCGCCGCCGCATCCGCCAGGCGCGCCGGGGAGGGGTCACGGTCCGCACCGGCACGGGAGACGACCTCTCGATCCTGCAGGACAGCATCGAGGCGACGGCGCGACGCCAAGGGTTCGCCCCGTACTCCGCCGAGTACTACCGGCGTCTCTGGGCGGCCTTCGGCGACTCCGGGCACGCCCGCCTGTTGATCGCCGAGCACGAGGGCACGCCGTTGTCGGCTGCTCTGCTCATCGCGTTCGGCGACCGTGTCCTCTACAAGATCGGCGGATGGCGCGGGGTCGAGGGTTCGCCGCCCGGCGCGAACGAGCTGGTGCACTGGACCGGGATCAGCTGGGCCCGGACGGCCGGCTACCGCTACTACGACTTCGAGGGCATCCCGCTCGACGTGGCACGCGCCGCCCTCGCCGGGAACCGCGCGGTGCGGCACGGCGTCGCGTTCTTCAAGCTCGGGTTCGGGGGCGAGCCTGTGATCTACCCCGGGACCTACGACCTGCTGCCCGACGGGCTCGTCGGCCGCGGGCTCCGGTTCGTCCTGCCCAGGGCGGAACGGTGGCGCGGTGTCGTGCACCGGGTCTCCGGGCGCCGATCGGCACCGGTAGAAGCACGCAGGCCCGGCCTCCGCACCCTCGTGGGCGGGATACCGGGCCTGCGTCGACCGGGTACCGCCGCCTGAACCCGGGTCGGCGGGTCAGGCGGCGGACCGATCACACGTCGTAGTACAGCGCGAACTCGTACGGGTGCGGACGCAGACGCAGCGGGTCGATCTCGTTCGTACGCTTGAGGTCGATCCACGTCTCGATGAGGTCCGGCGTGAACACGCCGCCCTCGAGCAGGTAGTCGTGGTCGTCCTCGAGGCGGTTGATGACCGCTTCCAGACTGGCCGGCACCTGGGGGATGTCCTTGGCCTCCTCGGGCGGCAGCTCGTAGAGGTCCTTGTCGATCGGGGCGGGCGGCTCGATCTTGTTCTTGATGCCGTCCATGCCGGCCATCATCATCGCCGAGAAGGCCAGGTACGGGTTGCCCGATGAGTCGGGGCAGCGGAACTCCAGGCGCTTGGCCTTCGGGTTGTTGCCCGACAGCGGGATCCGGATGCAGGCCGAGCGGTTGCGGGCCGAGTAGACCAGGTTCACCGGGGCCTCGAAGCCCGGAACCAGGCGGTGGTAGGAGTTCACCGTCGGGTTGGTGAAGGCCAGCAGGCTCGGGGCGTGGTGCAGCAGGCCGCCGATGTAGTAGCGCGCCATGTCCGACAGGCCGCCGTAGCCGGCCTCGTCGTGGAACAGCGGCTGCCCGTCCTTCCACAGCGACTGGTGGGCGTGCATACCCGAGCCGTTGTCGCCGAACAGCGGCTTCGGCATGAAGGTGACGGTCTTGCCGGCGTGCCATGCGGTGTTCTTGACGATGTACTTGAACAGCATGATGTCGTCGGCCGAGTGCAGCAGCGTGTTGAACCTGTAGTTGATCTCGGCCTGACCGGCGGTGCCCACCTCGTGGTGACCGCGCTCGAGCTCGAAGCCGGCGTTGGTCAGGTTGGTGGCCATGTCGTCGCGCAGGTCGGCGTAGTGGTCGACCGGCGGCACGGGGAAGTACCCGCCCTTGAACGGCACCTTGTAGCCGAGGTTGCCGCCGACCTCCTCGCGGCCGGTGTTCCACCAGCCCTCGACCGAGTCGATGTGGTGGAAGCTCTCGTACGAGTCGTACTTGAAGCGCACGGAGTCGAAGATGTAGAACTCCGCCTCGGCGCCGAAGTAGCAGGTGTCGGCGATGCCGCTGGACGCCAGGTACTGCTCGGCCTTGCGCGCGACGTTCCGCGGGTCACGGCTGTAGGGCTCGCCGGTGATCGGGTCGTGCACGAAGAAGTTCATGTTGAGCGTCTTGTGCTTGCGGAACGGGTCGAGACGCGCGGTGGCCGCGTCCGGGAACAGCGCCATGTCCGACTCGTTGATGGCCTGGAAACCGCGGACCGACGAGCCGTCGAACGCGATGCCGCTGTCGATGAAGCTCTGGTCGAACGCGGCCGCGGGGACGGTGAGGTGCTGCATCACGCCGGGCAGGTCGCAGAACCTGATGTCGACGTACTCGACCTTCTCGTCCGAGATGTACTTGAGTACCTCTTCGGAGTTGTTGAACACGCTCACGGACTCCTTCGACTGGATACTGGTCGACGGGCACGCTATGGGCGACAGGTTGCCCGAACGTCACTCGCCAGTTTCCTGCAGGTTAACGGGGATCACGGCACAGTCCAGGCCTCTACCCTGTAAGCGTGGCCCGTTGGAGCGAATCGGAGATCGGATCTGCTGCGTCCCCGGGCGGCGGTGGAGGCGGGGGCGGATACCCCGGAGAGCGGTTCGACCTACCGGCGACGGGCACCGGATCGGCCGCCGGATTCGGCCGCAGGCTCGGGGCACTGACGATCGACTGGCTGCTCTGCTACCTCATCGCCGGGATCTTCTCCGGCCCGGACGCGCTGGCGTCGCCGAACTTCTCCTGGCTGGTGATGGCCGTGTGGTTCGTGCTCACGGCCGTCGCGGTGGCGGCGTTCGGGATCACGCCGGGTATGGCCGCGCTGGGCCTGCGGGTGGCGTCGCTGCGGTCGACGCTGGTCGGTGTCCCGCGTGCGGTGCTGCGGACGGCGCTGCTCGCCCTCGTCCTGCCCGCACTGGCCCGCGACGGCGACGGTCGCGGCTGGCACGACCGGGCGGCCTCGACGATCGTGGTGCGGACCCGGGGCTGAGCCCGGTCAGCGTCGGCGGACGGTGCGCTGGACGCTCCGCATCTTCGCGCCGGCCGGGAGCGGACCCTTGGGCAGCGCCGCCGCCCGTGAGCCGAGCGCGGCGAGACGGCCGTCGAGCGTGTCCATCTCTCCGGTGGAGATGTTGCGGGGCAGCTTCATGAGGTGGCGCTGCAGCTTGCCGAGCGGGATCTGGCCCTCGTCGTTGCCGACGATGATGTCGTAGATCGGGGCCTTGCCCACCACCCGTGCATGGCGCTTCTTCTCCTGGGCGAGCAGGCTCTTGACGCGGTGGGGAGCGCCTTCGGCGACGAGGATGACGCCGGGACGGCCGATGACGCGGTGTACCGCGTCGAGGTGCGTGGTGCCCGCGACGCCCGGGGTGACCCGCCACGAGCCCTTCATGTTCTCCAGCGCCCAGCCCGCGGCGCCCGGCTGGCCCTCGGCCTTGGAGTACACGGACCGCTGGACACGCCTGCCGAAGATGCTCACTGCGGCGAGCACACCCAGCGCGATGCCGATCGGCAGCACCAGCCAGTGCACGTCGAAGATCAACCCGATGCCGAACACCACGAGGACGGCGAGCAGGAAGACCCCGACCATCAGCGGGACGAGCTTCTTGTCCTCGCGCCGCTGGAGCTTGAAGGCCTCCCAGATCTGCCGGCGACGCGCCTTCGACGCGGCGCGCTTCTCCCGGCGGGCTTCCTTCTTCGCGGCCTTGTCGAGCTTGGGCTTGGCGGGCATACCGCCAGGATACGGGCCCGTGCCAAGCCGGGAACGCCGGTCGCGCGTCCGCTCGGGAAGAGGCTGTCGGCTCCGCTACCGGGCGAGCAGCGAGCGCGCCTCCTGCCGGGCGGCACCCTCGGCCGCGAGGTGAGCGAGCGCGGGCGAGAGCTCCTCGCCGCGGTGCGCCACCGTCTGGGCGTAGAGCCGCCCCGCCCGGTACGACGAGCGCACCAGCGGGCCGGCCATCACCCCGGCGAACCCGATTTTCTCCGCCGTGGTCGAGTGGTCGACGAACTCCTGCGGCTTGACCCAGCGCTCCACCGGGTGGTGGCGCAGCGACGGCCGCAGGTACTGGGTGATCGTGATGATCTCGCAGCCCGCGTCGTACAGGTCGTGCAGCGCGGCGGTGACCTCGTCCGGCGTCTCGCCCATGCCCAGGATCAGGTTGCTCTTGGTGACGAGCCCCGCCGCACGGGCCTTCGTGAGCACCTCCAGCGAGCGGGAGTAGCGGAACGCGGGCCGGATGCGCTTGAAGATCCGCGGCACCGTCTCCAGGTTGTGCGCGAGCACCTCGGGACGGGCGTCGAACACCTCGCCGAGCTGGGCGTCGTCGGAGTTGAAGTCCGGGATCAGCAGCTCGACGCCGGTGCCCGGGTTGAGCTCGTGGATCAGCCGCACGGTCTCGGCGTAGAGCCAGGCGCCGCCGTCGGGGAGGTCGTCGCGGGCGACGCCGGTGATCGTGGAGTAGCGCAGGCCCATCGTCTGCACGGACTCCGCGACGCGACGGGGCTCGTCCAGGTCCAGATCAGCAGGCTTCCCGGTGTCGATCTGGCAGAAGTCGCACCGCCGCGTGCACTGGTCCCCCCCGATGAGGAAGGTGGCCTCGCGGTCTTCCCAGCACTCGTAGATGTTGGGGCAGCCGGCCTCCTCGCACACCGTGTGCAGGCCGCCCGAGCGCACGAGCCCCTTGAGCTCGGAGTACTGCGGACCGGTGTGGGCGCGGGTGCGGATCCACTCGGGCTTGCGCTCGATGGGTGTCTCGCTGTTGCGCACCTCGAGGCGAAGCAGCTTTCGTCCGTCCGGGGCGATCGTCACAGCAACAAGGTTACGCGGTGATGTCGGTTTCCGGCGGTCCGTGTGATCGTGAATCGGTAGCCTCGCCCCGTGGACCTCAGGATCTTCACCGAGCCCCAGCAGGGGGCGACCTACGACGACCTGCTGCGTGTGGCGCAGGCGACCGAGGAGTGCGACTTCGACGCCTTCTTCCGGTCCGACCACTTCCTCGCGATGGGAGTTCCGGGCGAACCCGGCCCGACCGACTCGTACGTGACGCTCGCCGGGCTGGCCCGGGAGACGTCCCGGATCCGGCTCGGCACGCTGGTCACGTCGGCGACCTTCCGCCTGCCCGGCCCGCTCGCGGTGGCCGTGGCGCAGGTCGACCAGATGTCGGGCGGACGGGTCGAGCTGGGGCTGGGCACGGGGTGGTTCGAGGCCGAGCACCAGGCGTACGGGATCCCGTTCCCGGCCGTGAGCGAGCGCTTCGACCGGCTGGCCGAGCAGCTGGAGATCCTCACCGGCCTCTGGACGACGCCGCCGGGGGAGCGGTACTCGTTCACCGGCACCCACTACACGGTCGTCGACTCGCCCGCGCTGCCGAAGCCGGTGCAGCAGCCGCACCCGCCGGTGATCGTCGGGGGCAAGGGGAAGCGGCGCACCCCGGAGCTCGCCGCCCGGTTCGCCACCGAGTTCAACGTGCCGTTCGCGACCGTCGACGAGGTCGCTGCGCAGTTCGCCCGCGTCGACCGCGCCTGTGCCGAGGCCGGCCGCGACCCGGCGACCTTGGCCCGCTCGGTGGCCCAGATGACGTGCGTGGGTCGCGACGACGCCGAGGTCGCACGCCGGGCGGAGGCGCTCGGCAAGAAGGTCGACGAGCTCAACCCGTTCGACCTCACGGGCACCGTGGCGCAGGTCGTCGACCAGCTCGGTACGTGGCGCGAGCGGACCGGACTCAGCCGCTTCTACCTACAGATCCTCGACCTGGCCGACCTCGACCACCTCGAGCTGATCGCCGCCGAGGTGGCGCCGCAGCTGACGTAGGCGGCTACTGCAGGGCGGGGTGGAGCTGGAGGTCGAGGCCGGCCGGGGCCGGTGCGCGGGCGACGACGTGCTCCCCGACCGGCAACCCGCCGTCGAGGGCCGCCGCGATCGCTGCGGCGGTCGCGTCGCGCATCTCGTCGACGCCCACGTGCCGGCCCAGCTCGACGGCCAGCGACGTCACCCCGGCGTCGGTGATCCCGCAGGGCACGATCCGGTCGAACCAGGTCAGGTCGGGATCGCAGTTGAGCGCGAAGCCGTGCATCGTCACGCCGCCCTGGACCCGGACGCCGATGGCGGCGACCTTGCGCTCGGGTCCACGGGCGTCCGCGGGCAACCAGACGCCGGTGCGCCCGTCCACCCGACCGGCGCCCGGCAGGCCCATCCCGGTGACCACGGCGATCAGCGCCTCCTCGAGGCGACGCACGTAGTCCAGGACGTCCAACGGGGTCGCGAGCGCCACGAGGGGGTAGCCGACGAGCTGGCCGGGGCCGTGCCAGGTGATCAGGCCGCCGCGGTCGACGTCGACGACGGGGGTGCCGTCCGTGGGCCGGTCCGCCGGGCGAGTCCGCTTTCCCGCGGTGTAGACCGGCGGGTGCTCCAGTAGCATGAGCACGTCCGGGCCGGTGCCGTCGCGCCGGGCGGCGGCGTGGGCGCGCTGCGCGTCCCAGGCGGTGCGGTAGTCGACGAGCCCGAGCTGCTCGACGTGCAACGGCTCGATGGTGGCGCGGCAGGATCCCGTGCGGTCGTACCCCATGCGATCACGCTACGCCGTGACGGCCCGCGGAACACGTGCGTCAGGCCAGGACGTCCGCGCTCGTCACGATCTCCACCAGTGGCGAGCAGGAGCGTCGACGCGCCCACCCGGTCCGCCAGTTCCGGGCCCCACTTGGAGAACGTCGCCCGGTCGACGGTGGGGCCGGTCGGCTGCAGGTCGGGCGCCCTGATCAGCCCCGGAACCCGCCGTACCGGAACGCAAGACTCGCGTACCGCAGCGCAAGACTCGCGTACACCGGCGCAAGACTCGCGGCGGGGTGTGCGCGAGTCTTGCGTTCGTGCACGCGAGTTCTGCGGTCGTGTACGGCTCAGACGCCGAGGTGGGCGAAGACGGCCTGGGCCGCGCGCCGGCCGCTCACCAGGGCGCCCTGCTGCGACGGGGTGTCGCGGTGGTCGCCCGCCACGAACAGGCCATCGCCCAGCGCGACGTCGCGGCGTAGCGGGCTCGCCGCCGGGAGGGCGGGCAGGGCGCGGGGGATCTCCGCCGTGTGCAGGTGCTCCCACCCGTCGGTCAGCACGCCGTACAGCCGGCCCAGCTCGCGGCGGACAACGGGCTCGGGCACGCGGTCGGCCACCCCGAGGAACGACGACGACACCAGCGCCCTGTGGTCGGGGGAGTAGCCGGGCGCGGCCTCGGTCAGCACCACCGTGTTGGCCAGCGGGCCACCCGTGCCGTCGAGGTGCAGCGTCGGCTCGTGCGCGGGCGGGGCGGGCGCCACGTAATAGAGCGTGGTCAGCGCGTACATCCGGGGTACGGCCACCCCCGGGAGCAGCGACGACGCCGTCACCGGGTCCGTCGCCACCACGACCGCCCGTGTGGAGAGCTCGTCGCCGTCCACCCGGACGACCCCGGCACGGACGGCTTCGACGCGACGCCCGAGCCGCAGCACTCCGTCCGGCAACCCGGCGGCGAGCTGCGCCGGGATCGCGCCCATGCCCGCGGCCGGCACCGCGATCGTGCCGATCGCGAACGCCCGCCACACCAGCCGGACGTACGCCGCGGACGTCGCGAGCTCGCCCTCCCCGAGCACCCCGGACAGGAAGGGCCGCAGCACGCGGTCGACCACCGGGCCCCGCACACCGGCGGCGGCGAGGTCGGCGGCCGCGGACCGGCCGCCATGCGCCACGACTCGGCGCGGTCCCGCGGCCAGGATCCGGGCCGTCCAGGCCCCGAGGGCTGCCTTGTCGCGCAGCGGAACAAGAGGGTCGAGCGCCATCCGGGGCGTCAGCGCGGGCCGCCGCCGCGGGTCCCCGTACACGTGCAGGCCGTCGGCGTCGCGGACGGCGGCGGCCGGGGTAAAGGCCCGCAGGTCCAGGGCGTCGAGATCGGCCGCGGCACGCAGGGCGGGGTAGGAGGTGTTCAGCACCTGAAAGCCGCGGTCGCAGCGGAAGCCGTCGACGACGTCCGTGGCCACCCGGCCACCCGGGCGGTCCGCGGCCTCCAGCACTACCACGTCGAGGCCTCGTCGCGACAGCAGCTGCGCCGCTCGCAGCCCGGCGAGCCCGGCGCCGACCACGACGACGTCGTGTGCGGCCACCTCAGGCCCGGTCCAGCGCCGCCGCCAGCGCCTCGTCGAGCGTCCGGTGCCGGAACCGGTAGCCCGCCGCCTCCAGCTTCGCCGGCACCACCCGCTGCCCGTAGAGCAGCATCTCCTCGCCCATCGACCCCGCCACCGTCTTGATCAGTGCGGCGGGGACGGCGAAAGCGGAAGGCCGGTGCAGCGCCTTCGCCAGCGTGGCGGTGAACTCGGCGTTCGTGACCGGCGTCGGCCCGACGAGGTTCACCGGCCCGTCGACCGAGGCCGTTTCCACCAGGAACCCGATGGCACCGATCTCGTCGTCGAGCGAGACCCACGGCATGTACTGGGTCCCGGGGCCGATCCGGCCGCCCAGCGCGAACCCGAAGAGCAACTTGAGCGGCCCGAGCAGCCCACCCGACGGCGAGATCACCAGCCCGGTACGCAGGGCCACGACCCGTGCACCGGAGTCGCGGGCCCGCTGCGTCGCCGCCTCCCACTCCCGCGTGATCTCGGCGAGGAAGCCCGAGCCCGACGGGTGCGACTCGTCGACGGCCACACCGCCGGCGTTGCCGTAGTAACCCGTGGCCGAACCGCTCAGGAAGGCCGGCACGCCGTGCTCGGCGACCGCCCCGGCCAGCACCTCGGTCGGCACCACGCGACTGTCGCGGATGGCCTGGCGGCGGGCGCCGCTCCACGGCCGGTCCGCGATGCCGACACCGCCCAGGTTGACCACCGCGTCGACGCCGTCGAACGTGCCCGCGTCGATCCGGCCCGCAGGCGGGTCCCAGCCACGCTCGTCCGGTCCGGCGGGATCCCTCCGGACCAGGCGCAACACCTCGTGCCCGCCCGCGCGGAGGTGGGCGACCAGGGCGGTTCCGATCAAGCCGGACGAACCGGCCACGACGACGCGCACGCGGCGATCCTGTCGGCTCCGGTGCGGGCGCGCGAGTCGACGCGCCCGCACCGCCGCGTGGGCCGCCCTACGGGACGGGCCCGACGATCAGCTGAGTTGATCGTCGGGGGCGTATTGGACCGCGTGACACCGGTTTTCGGGCCGGACGATCAGGTGAGCTGATCGTCCGGCCGGGTCACCGTCCGGACGATCAGCTCGCGTGCACGCACCCCGAACGAGGCGCCCTACAGGCCCAGGTCGGCCTCGAACGCGCCCTCTTCCAGCCGCTCACGGATGGCCGTGACGAACCGGCCAGCGTCCGCGCCGTCGACGAGCCGGTGGTCGTAGGTCAGCGGCAGGAAGCACACCGAGCGGATCGCGATGACGTCTTCACCGTCCGGGCCGGCCACCACCTTGGCCTCCTTGGTGATCGCGCCGGTACCGAGGATCGCGACCTGGGGCTGGTTGATGATCGGCGTGTCGAACAGCGCGCCCGAGCTGCCGATGTTGGTGATCGTGAACGTGCCGCCGGACAGCTCCGTCGGGCCCACCTTGTTGTCGCGGGTCCGCGCGGCCAGGTCCGCGATGTGCTTGGCCAGCCCGGCGATGTTCAGCTCGTCCGCGTTCGGGATCACCGGCACGAGCAGCCCGCGCGGGGTGTCGACCGCGATGGCCAGGTGCACGGCCCCGTGGTAGGTCACCTCCTTGCCGTCCTGGTCGATCGAGGCGTTGATCTGCGGGTACTGCTTGAGCGCCTCGACCGTCGCCTTGGCGAAGAACGGCAGGTAGGTCAGCTTGACGCCCTCGCGCCGCTCGAACTCGGCCTTCGCCCGCGCACGCAGCCGGGCGATGCGGGTGACGTCGACCTCCTGCACGGTGGTCAGCTGTGCCGACACCCGCAGCGACTCGCTCATCCGCTGCGCGATCACCTGGCGCAGCCGCGGCATCTTGACCGTGCTGCCCGGCTCGGGGGCGCCCTTCGCCGGGGTGGGCGCCGAACGGCGGACCGGGGCGTCGGACGCCGCTGCGGGCGCCGGGCGGGCGGCCTGCTCCTTCTCCTTGTCCTGCTCCTGCTTGCGCGCTGCGGCCTTCTCTGCGGCGGCGAGCACGTCCTGCTTGCGGATCCGGCCACCGACGCCCGAGCCCGAGACGGTGGACAGGTCGACGTCGTTCTCGGAGGCGAGCTTGCGCACGAGCGGGGTCACGTAGGGAGCGCTCGACCGGCTGTCGCCGTCGTCCGCGGAGCCCTCGTCCGAGCCGGCGGCGCCGGAGGGACGCTTCGGCTGGTTCTCCGGCTCCTCGTCGCGCTCCGCGCTCTCCTCCGCCTCGGCCGTCGCCTCGCCGTCGCCCGAACCGCGGGGAGCGGGCTGCTCGGCCACGGGCTCCTGGTCGTCGGGTGTCTCGGCGTCGCGCTCCGCGGCCGGGGCGTCGTCGGTCGGTGCCTTCCCTGACCCGTTCGAGCTGCTGCTCTGGTCCCCACCCGACTGCTCCCCGCCGGCCTGGTCGGGATCGCCGACCACCGCGAGCTCGGCGCCGACCTGCACGGTCTCGTCTTCGTCCGCGGTGATCGACAGCAGGGTGCCCGCGACCGGCGAGGGGATCTCCGTGTCGACCTTGTCGGTGGAGACCTCGAGCAGGGGCTCGTCGACCTCGACGGTGTCGCCGACCTGCTTGAGCCACCGGGTCACGGTGCCCTCGGTGACGCTCTCGCCCAGCTCGGGCATCGTGACCGGCGTTCCCGACCCGCCGGACTTGCCCGAGCCGCCCGACTTCCCGGACGCGCCCGAGTCCTGTGCGGTGTCCGACTTCGCGTCGTCCGCGGGCTCGGCGGCCTGGTTCGGGTACTGGGGAGCGTCGTCCCCGCCGCCCGGCTCGGCGTCGGCTTCGTCCTCGGCCGGCGCTTCCGCGGCCTCCGCGGTGTCGTCGGTCCCGGTGTCGTCGGTCTCGGTGTCGTCGGTCTCGGTGTCGTCGGTCTCGGTGTCGTCGGTCCCGGTGTCGTCGGTCCCGGTGTCGTCGGTCCCGGTGTCGTCGGTCCCGGTGTCGTCGGTCTCGGTGTCGGAGTCGGCCTCGGAGTCGGCTCCGCCGCCGGAGTCGCCGTCGCCGTCGCCGATCACGGCCAGGTCGCCGCCGACCTCGACGGTCTCGTCCTCACCGGCGACGATCCGCTGCAGAACCCCTGCGGCGGGGGACGGGATCTCGGTGTCGACCTTGTCGGTGGAGACCTCGAGCAGGGGCTCGTCGACCTCGACCCGGTCGCCCTCCTGCTTGAGCCAGCGGGTGACGGTGCCCTCGGTGACGCTCTCGCCGAGGGCGGGCATCTGGACGGTGAAGGCCATGGCGGGTCGGAGCTCCTGTTCTCGGCCGGCGACGGTGCGGCTCTGGGGATGCGGCTCTGCGGGTTCGGGGGAGGCGGGGCGGATCAGCTGTGAGAATGCAGGGGCTTGCCGGCGAGGGCCAGATGGGCCTCCCCGAAGGCCTCGTTCTGGGTGGGGTGGGCGTGGATCAGGGCGGCCACGTCGTCCGCCTCGGCGTCCCAGTTGTAGACCAGCTGGGCCTCCCCGATGAGCTCACCGACGCGGGCGCCGACCATGTGGATGCCGACCACCGGGCCTGCGGTGCCCTTCGCGCCCTGCTTGACGAGCTTGATCGCACCCTGGGTCTGCAGGATCTGCGACTTGCCGTTGCCGGCGAGGTCGTAGGTCAGCGTCTGCACCTCGCCGAACTTGTCCTTGGCCTGGGCCTCGGTCAGCCCGACCGAGGCGACCTCGGGCTCGCAGTAGGTGACGCGCGGAATACCCATCTCGTCGATCACCGGCGGGTTCAACCCGGCGATGTCCTCGGCGACGAAGATGCCCTGGGCGAACCCGCGGTGCGCGAGCTGCAGGCCGGGGACGATGTCGCCGAGGGCGTAGACGTTGTCGAGGTTGGTGCGGAGCCGCTCGTCGGCGAGGACGAAGCCGCGCTCCATGTTCACGCCGGCCTCCTCGTAGCCGTGCCCGGCGGTGTTCGGGCCCCGGCCGACCGCGACGAGCAGCAGGTCCGCCTCGATGTCCTCCCCGGACTCCAGCGACACCGTGACGCTGTCCTCGGTCTGCTTCGCGCCGGTGAACCGCACCCCGGTCTTGAAGGCGATCTTACGGCGGCGGAACGCGCGCTCCAGCGCCTTCGAGGCGAACTCGTCTTCGTTCGGGACGAGCCGCGGCAGCGCCTCGACGATGGTCACCTCGGAGCCGAAGCTCTTGAACACCGACGCGAACTCCACGCCGATCACGCCGCCGCCCAGGATGACGATCCGCTGCGGCACGGAGTCGAGCCGGATGGCCTCGTTGCTGGTGATGATCCGGCCGCCGACGTCGAGGCCCGGGAGCGTCTTGGAGTAGCTGCCGGTGGCGAGGACGACCTTCTTGCCGACGTACCGGTCGCCGTCCACCTCGACGGCGTTCGGCGCGACGAACTTCCCGGTCCCCGCCACAAAGTTGATCTTCCGGCTCTTCACCAGGCCCTGCAGGCCCTTGTAGAGCTTGGCGACCACGCCGTCCTTGTAGGCGTTCACCCCAGCCATGTCGATCCCGGCCAGCGAGCTCTTGACGCCGATCTTGTCGCCCTCGCGGGCGGCGTCGGCGACCTCGGCGGCGTGCAGCAGGGCCTTCGTCGGGATGCAGCCCCAGTGCAGGCAGGTACCGCCCAGCTTGTCCTTCTCGACCAGCACCACCGACATCCCGAGCTCCGCCGCCCGGAGAGCGCAGGCGTACCCGCCCGAGCCCCCGCCGAGGATCACCAGGTCCGCGTTGTGCTCCGGCACGTCGACATCTCCCTCGGAGTTCGGAAATCGCCAAGCCCGCGCCTGACCGCCGCGCGGGTCGTCGCAGCCCATCCTGTCACTTCCGCGACCGCGAACGGGCGTGCGGTCTCACCGGGAGAAAACCGGGCATCGCGCACGTTGTTCCCCGGGAGCCTCCCTGCGGAGAGGCGAGAGTGGAGGAGGGGCCGCATGGGGTTGTGGGCGCGGCTGCGGGGGCGCAACAGGGCGGGGACGTTGCGCCGCTCGACGGCCGACGACGAAGCGCACCTGCGCGCGTGGGCGGCCGCCCACGAGGGCGTCGAGGCGTTCGTCGAGCCGCGGACGGCCGTCACCGACCACACGATCGTGTTGGTCGCGAAGGACGGCGAGTGGACGCGGAGGCGGATCGCCGGCCCGGCCGGCGCGCGGAAGCTGGCGCGGTCGATGCGGATGCCGGTGTACGACGTGCAGATCGTCGGCTATCCCCAGCGGATGCGCGACCACGACGCCCGGCAGCGGATCCTGCGCGACCGGGAACGCCGCCGCGATCTCGGCGCGTAGCGCTACCCGTTGTCGGCGATGTCCGCCAGCACCGCGGCCAGCGTCCGGACCGGCACGCCCGTGCCGCCCTTCGTCGTGTAGCCGTAGGGCCCGCTCGTGTGGAACGCCGGACCCGCGATGTCGATGTGCGCCCAGGGCAGGCCGTCGTGCACGAACTCGCGCAGGAAGATCCCCGCTGCGAGCATCCCGCCGTTGCGGTGGCCGGTGACGTTGGCGATGTCGGCGACCCGCGAGTCGAGCTCTGCGCGGAGGTGGTCCGGGAACGGCATGGCCCACGCGTCCTCGCCGACCCCGCGGCCGAGCACCGCGACCCGGTCGCGGAACACCTCGCTGCCCATCACGGCCGCCGTGCGCGTGCCGAGGGCGACGAGCTGGGCGCCGGTGAGCGTCGCGGTGTCGATCAGGTAGTCGGGCTCGTCCTCGAGTGCCCGGACGATCGCGTCGGCCAGGATCAGCCGGCCCTCCGCGTCCGTGTTGAGCACCTCGACGGTCTTGCCGCCGTACATCCGCAGCACGTCGCCGGGTCGGTACGCGGTCGACGACGGCATGTTCTCGGCCATCGGCACCGTCGCGGTGACGGTGATCGGCAGCTCGAGCCGGGCGGCGAGCACCGTCGTCGCCACCACCGCGGCGGCACCGGCCATGTCCGAGGTCATGTGGTCCATGTGCGGGGCCGGCTTGATCGAGATGCCGCCGGTGTCGAACGTGACGCCCTTGCCGACCAGCGCCACCGACGCCCGCGGGGCCGGGCCGCCGGACCAGCGCAGCCGCAGCAGCCGCGGCTTGCGCGACGACCCGGCGCCGACCCCGAGGATGCCGCCGTACCCGCCTGCCGCGAGCGCCGCGTCGTCGAGGATCTCGACCTCGAGCCCGGCCGCCTCGCCCAGCGCCGCGGCCCGCGCGGCGAAGCTCTCGGGGAACAGATCGTTGGGTGGGGTGTTCACCAGGTCCCGGGCGGTGGCGACGGCCGTGGCCACCGCGGTCGCCCGGCGCAGCGCGGCCTCCGCATCGTCGGCGGCCGCGTCGGAGGCGAGGTCGACCCGACGCACCGCCGGCCGCCCACCGGCGTTCTTGTACTCGGTGAACGCGTACGCGCCCAGCAGGGTGCCTTCGGCGGTGGCGGTCACGGCCTCGGCAGCCAGGGCATCTGTGGCGGACCACGACAGCGTCGTCACCGCATGGTCCGTGCCGGCCAGCGCCCGGGCTGCGGCGCCCGACGCCCGTCGCAGCTGCTCGGCGGTGGGCCCTTCGTCGCCGGTCGGTCCGACCCCGACGGCGACAAGCAGCGGTGCGGTGATCGTGCCGCGGGTCGGGACGCGGACGACCTCGTCCGCCCGCCCCGTCGCGCCGGCGAGGGCCAGCAGCGCCGCGAGTCCGCCGTCGAACGCGGCGTCGACGGCGGCCGCGCCCGGGGCGAGCCGGGGCCCGTTCTCGGTGTCGTCGTCGCGGGCGGGCAGAACGCCGACCACCACCGCGTCCGCGGTGGCCATCGCGGCATTCGTCCCGCTCAGCAGGTGCAGCTCGGTCACGTGGGCTCCTGACGGATGGACGGGCGCGGGCACCTTCCGGCGGTGAAACCGCATCGAGATGCTAATGACACCGGGGTGCGGCTGATCACGGCAGGTCCGGGTGCGACGCTTGACACTGTGCCTGCGAGCGTCACGCGCCGTCCGGGGACCGCCAACGCGGTCGTCCTCGGCCTCGCCGCGATGCTCGGCGCCGGCGTGTTCGGCGTCTGGGGCCCCGCCGCGGCCGCGGCGGGGGTGTGGCTGCCGGTGGCGGTGGTCGTCGCCGGGATCGTCGCGTTGTGCGTCGCAGCAGCGGGCTCGGACATCGCGCGTGCCCACCCCGAGGGCTGTGCGGTGGGCGGGTCGGAGCTGTTGCCCGCGGGCCTGACCCGCCTGGCGAACCTGGCCTACCTCGTGGGCCGCGCCGCGGTGGCGGGCACGGCGGCGACGGTGTTCGGCAGCTACGTCCTGCCGAGCCGGCCGGTGCTGGCCGCCGTCGGGCTCGTGGTGGTCGTGACGGGTCTGGCGGTCGCCGGCGTGACATGGACGCTCCGGAGTGCGTGGGCGCTGGTCGGCGGGGTCGGCGTCGTGCTCTTCGTGGCGGTGCTCGTCGGGCTCGCGGGCGTGGGTGGGAGCCCTGCCGACGTCTCCGCGGCCGCGCAGGCCGTGGTGCCGGTCGGCCCGGCGTCGGCGGGAGCACCGGGTCTGCTCACGGCCGCGGGGCTGTTGTTCTTCACCTTCGTCGGCTTCTCCCGGCTCTTCCCGCTCGCGACCGAGCTGCCCGAGCCGCGGCGGGTCATCGGCCTGACGCTGGGCGTGGCGCTGCTCGTGCACCTCGCCGTCGCGGCGGCGCTGCTGTGCGGGCTCGGGGTCGACGACGTGGCCACCGCCGCCGCCCCGCTGGCCGCACTGGTCGACGCCGGCGGGGCACCGGCGCTGGGCGTCCTTGTGCGGGTGGGCGCGGCGGTGGCGTGCGGATCGGCGCTGCTCGCGGTACTCGCGGGCGGATCGCGCACCGCGGCGATGATGGCGCAGCGCGGCGAGCTGCCGCGCGTGCTGGGGACGCCGGGACGGCGGGGCGGCCTGTGGCGGGCGGACCTGATGGGCGGGGCGGCCGCGGTGGTCGTCGTCGTGGCGCTCGGCCCGGTGGGTGCGCTGACCGTGGCGTCGTGCGCGCTGCTCGTGCACTACGCGCTCGTCGCCATGGCAGCCGTGCTGCTGCCCGCTTCGGCGCGCAGCTGGCCGACCTCGATCTTCGCGACGGGTGCGGTGCTGTGCGTGCTGCTGGCGCTGCTGCTGCCCGTCCGCGGGCTCGCGGTGACGGTGGTGGTGCTCGTGGTGCTGTGGGTCCTGACGACGGTGAACGTCCGGCGTCGCGCGCGAGCTGACCGGTAGCGTCTGCCCTCGTGGCGACCGAGACCCTGCGCACCGGCCCCCTGCACGACCGGCACGTCGCCCTCGGCGCGACGATGGGCGGCTTCGGCGGGTGGTCGATGCCGATCTCCTACCCGGGCGGCTCCGTCGCCGAGCACACAGCGGTGCGTACAGCGGTCGGGATCTTCGACGTGAGCCATCTCGGCAAGGCGTCGGTGACCGGTCCCGGGGCCGCGGCGTTCGTCGATCGCTGCCTGACCGCGGACCTGGGCCGGATCGCTCCCGGCCAGGCCCAGTACACGCTCTGCTGCGCGGACGACGGCGGCGTCGTCGACGACCTCATCGCCTACCTCGTGAGCCCGGACGACCTGCTGCTCGTGCCGAATGCGGCGAACGCGGCGATGGTGGCCGCGATGCTGCGCGCCGCGGCGCCGGACGGGGTCGAGGTGGTCGATCGGCACGAGGATCTCGCGGTGCTCGCCGTGCAGGGGCCCCGCGCCGCGGAGGCGCTGGTCACGGTGCTGCCGGGGGCGGCGGATCTCGCCGGCCTGGCGTACATGGCGTTCGCCGACGTGGCGGGCATCCGGGTGTGCCGCACCGGCTACACCGGCGAGCACGGCTACGAGCTGCTCGTCCCGGCGGACGAGGCGGGCACCGTGTGGGACGCCCTGCTCGCGGCCGCCGCGCCGCTGCAGGGCAGGCCGTGCGGGCTGGCGGCCCGCGACACGCTCCGCACGGAGATGGGCTACCCGCTGCACGGCCAGGACCTGTCGCGGGAGATCACGCCCGTCCAGGCGGGCAGCGGGTGGGCGGTGGGCTGGAAGAAGCCGGAGTTCTGGGGACGCGCGGCGCTGGTGGCGGAGAAGGACGCCGGCCCGGCCCGGCGGCTGCGCGGCCTGCGGGCGACGGGCCGCGGCGTACCCCGTGCGGGGATGGCGGTGCTCGACGCCGCGGGGGAGCGGGTGGGCGTGACGACCTCGGGAACCTTCTCCCCGACCCTGAAGACCGGTATCGCCCTGGCCTTGATCGACTCGGCGTCGGACGTGGGCCTGGACGACACGGTGTCGGTGGACGTCCGCGGCCGCGCGCTGGCGTGCACGGTGGTGAAGCCGCCGTTCGTGCCCTCGCACGTGCGCTGACCGGGTCGGAGTCAATTAACTCGGACGTCCGACGATTCCGTGTGGCGTGAGGCGCTACCGTCTTCTCATGAGCGCGCAGTTCTCCCGCACCACCCACCCCGCACCCCTGCCGCACGCCCAGCGGGCGGAGATCGTGGCGGCGCCGGGGTTCGGCAAGTACTTCAGCGATCACATGGTCACGATCCGCTGGACCGCGGACCGCGGCTGGCACGACGCGGCGGTGCGGCCGTACGGCCCGCTGGCCCTGGACCCGGCCTCGATGGTGCTGCACTACGGCCAGGAGATCTTCGAGGGGCTCAAGGCCTACCGGCAACCCGACGGCTCGATCGCGTCGTTCCGGCCCGACGCGAACGCCGCGCGGTTCCGTTCCTCGGCGGCGCGCCTGGCGATGGCGCCGCTGCCCGAAGACCTCTTCCTCGCCTCGCTCGCCGAGCTGCTCGACGTCGACCGCGAGTGGGTGCCGCCAGCACACGGTGAGGAGTCGATGTACCTGCGGCCGTTCATGGTGGCGACCGAGGTCGGGCTGGGAGTGCGGCCGTCGGCGGAGTACCTCTACTGCCTGATCGCCTCGCCCGCTGGCCCGTACTTCCCGGGCGGGGTCAAGCCCGTCGACGTGTGGCTGAGCACCGACTACACCCGCGCCGCGCTCGGCGGGACCGGCACCGCCAAGTGCGGCGGGAACTACGCGGCCTCGCTGCTGCCCCAGGCCCAGGGCGCCGAGCACGGTTGCGCGCAGGTGGTCTACCTCGACGCCGAGGAGCACCGCTGGATCGACGAGATGGGTTCGAACAACCTGTTCTTCGTCTACGGCGCCGGCGACCAGATCGAGGTCGTGACCCCCCTGCTGACCGGCAGCATCCTGGCCGGGATCACCCGCGACTCGCTGCTGGTGCTGGCCAAGGAACTGGGCTGCGAGGTCACCGAACGCCGCATCTCCTGGGACGAGTGGCGCGACGACGCGGCCGCCGGCCGGATCACCGAGGTGTTCGGCTGCGGCACTGCCGCGGTCGTCACCCCGATCGGCCGGGTCCGCCACCACGGCGGCGAGGTCGTGATCGGCGATGGCCAGCCGGGCCCCGTCGGCCTGCGGCTGCGCACCATGCTCACCGACATCCAGCGCGGCAAGGCCCCCGACACGCATTCCTGGATGCGCACGCTCGTCCCCGCCTGAGCTCTATCCGGCGGCGACGACGACCAGGGCGGCGGTGACCGCGAGCTCGTTCGCGGCACCGAGGACGTCTCCGGTGACCCCGCCGAACCGGCGGCGGGTGTGCGCCGACAGCCCGATCACCAGCGCCGCCGCGACGGCGACGGCGAGCGGGCCCTGCCACGGGCGCCCGGGGACGACGACGACGGCGGCCGCGGCCAGCGCCGTCCACCACACCGGAGCGACCCACACCGGCTGCGAGCCCGCCACCGTCGCGCCCAGCCCGCCGGGCCGGGCGGCGGGTACGCCGCGGCGCGCGCACCAGGCGAACCCGGCCCGTCCCGTCGCCGCCGCGAGCGGCAGGGCCAGCAGCGCGGTCGCGGGGTGGGCGGCCAGTGCGGTCGCCGCCGCAGCCTGCAGCCCGAGCGCGACCACGAGGGCGGCGACGGCGAACGCGCCCACTCCGCCGTCGCGCATGACCGCGAGCGCCCGCTCGGGCGGGCCGTAGCAGCCCAGGCCGTCGACGGTGTCAGCCAGCCCGTCGACGTGCATGCCGCGGGTGGCCAGCACCAGGAAGCCGACGACGAGCAGGCCTGCGGCCGGCACGCCGAGCGCGGCGAGCCCGACCAGCAACCCCGCGGCGGCGAGGCCCAGCAGGGCACCGACGACCGGAGCCCAGCGGAGCGCACCCGCCGCCGCGCGTTCGACGTCCGTCCCGTCGACCCGGACCGGGAGGACGGTGAGCCAGCTCAGCGCCAGGAACAGCCCGCGCAGGTCACACCCCCGCGTGCGCGATCGGAGTGATCCCGGTGTCGGCTGCGGTGCCGGTCTCCGCGAGCAGCCGTGCCGCCATCGCGAGGAGCGGGACGGCGGCCACGGCGCCGGACCCGTCGTCGAGGCGTACCTGCAGGTCCAGCACCGGTGTCAGTTCGAGGTGCTCGGCCGCGAGGGCCAGCGCCGGCTCGGGGGACCGCTGGGCGAGCAGCCACCAGTCGCGTGCGCCGGGCGCCCACTCGTCGGCGATCAGCGCGGCCGTGACGGGCACCAGGCCGTCGAGCAGCACCGGCGTCCGGCGCACGGCGGCCTGGACGAGGAAGCCGGTGAGCACCGCGATGTCCGCGCCACCCGCGACGCGCAGCAGCGCGAGGGGGTCGCGGGCGTGCGGTCGGGCGCGGCGCAGGGCGTCGCGGATCGCCGCGGCCTTACGCATCCACGTCTCGTCGTCGATCCCGCTCCCGCGACCGACGACGGCGACCGGCTCGGCACCGGTGACCGCCGCGACGAGGACGGATGCCGGGGTCGTGGCGCCGACCCCGATCGCGCCCGGGACCAGGAGATCGGCGCCGCCGTCGACCTCCTCGTCCACCAGCGCCCGCCCCACCGCGAGCGCGCGCTCGGTCTCCTCCTCGGTGAGCGCGTCCGTCCGGTCGATGCGGCCGGTGCCGGCGCCGACGCGGTAGCGGGGATCCGGGGCCAGCGGGCTGTCGGGGGCCGGGGCGTCCGGGGAGTGGTCGACGGCCACGTCGACGACCCGCAGCGACACCCCGGCGGCGAGCGCGAGGACCGCGACGGGGGTGGTGTGCTCGCGGGCGCCGACGACGCGGCGCGCGGTGACGTACGACGGGTAGGCCGAGACGCTGGCGGCGGCGACGCCGTGGTCGGCCGCCACGAGCACCACCCGCGGCCGGGCGACCGGCCGCGGCGGGCAGGTGTCCTGCGCGGCGGCGAGCCAGCATCCCAGCTCGGCGAGCCGGCCCAACGCCCCTGCCGGCACCGCCAGCTCGTCGTACCGGGCGATCGCGGCTCGGCGGGCCTCCGCGTCGGGGGAGGGGATCGGAGGCAGGTGCACGCGCCCATCCTGGCCCGGACCGCCGTACGCGCGCCGCCCGGGCGGGGCCGCTACTTGAGCCGCAGCGCCAACCCGGCGACCAGCAGCAGAACTTCGTCGGACACCGCTGCCAGCGCGGCGTTCAGGGCGCCCAGCTCGTCGCGGAACAGCCGGCCCGCCCGCGTCGGGGGCACGACCCCGAGCCCGACCTCGGCCGAGACCAGAACCACCCGACCGGGGCACGCCGCGACCGCGTCGACCAGCGCGGCGACCCGCTCGCCGACCACAGCCGGGACCGTGGGCTGCTCCCAGGCCTGCGCATCGTCGAGGACACCGGTCAACCAGGTCGCGAGGTCGTCGACCAGCAGCGGCGCACCGGGCTCCGCGGCCCGCAGCAGCGCCGGCACGTCCGGCTCCTCCACCGTCGTCCAGCCGGGCGGCCGACGTACGCGGTGCGCGTCGATCCGCGCGTCCCACTCGGTGTCGCCGGGCCACCGCCGCGCCGTGGCCAGGTACCGCACCGGCGCGTCGGCGGGCAACAGGCCCTCGGCGTACCCGGACTTGCCGGACCGGGTGCCGCCCAGGACCAGGACGGCCACTACGGGTTCGCCCCGCGCTGGACCCGCGGCTTGGGCATCCGCAGCTTCCGCGGCTGGCTCGCCCGGGTGAACGCGTACCAGCCGGTGCCCAGTGCGCCCACCTCTTCGTTCGGGAACCGCTCGCGCGCCTTCCTCGTGGTGGTCAGCCCGAGGTAGACGCCCTCGGCGATCATGACCATCAGCATCGCGAGGCTGAAGAGGCTCATGTACTGCTGCACGGCGGGCGACGGCACGAGCACCGACGCGACCACCACCAGCGCCAGCGGCATGAACAGGCCGATCAGGTGCGGCCGCGAGTCGACGACGTCGCGGATGTAGCCCCGCACGGGGCCGCGGTCACGGGGCGGGAGGTACTTGTCGTCGCCCCGCGCCATCCCCGCGCGCCGTTGCTCCGCCTCGCGACGACGCTGCTCGCGCTGCTGCTCCTTGGGCGGCCGGTTCGCCTTCGCGAACTTGCTGGCCTCACGCTGCGTCTTCGGGGGAGCGGGGGCGGGGCCGCGGCGGCGTCCCTCGGCCTCGCGGCGCTTCGGCGTCGGACGACCCTTGCCCGCGGTGCCGCCCGCGACCCGGACGGATTCCGCCGCGATCGGCGCCACCGCCGTGTCGGCGGTATCCCCGCTGGACGAGCCGTTGGGGGACGAGGAGCGGCGCAGCAGACTCACGCGCACCAGGGTAACGGGCGCCAGCACGCGCACGGGCGAGCCGGACGGGACGAATCGGTCTCCGTCCGGTCACGGGCGCAGGTCGCACGCCGCCGGAGCCGTCGACCGACGGTGGGCCGCATCACCAGTGCGCTACCCCGCCGACCTGTCGGTGCCCGGGCCTATCATGGGACGTGAGCAACCCCGGGCCCGCCGCCGTCGATCGGCACGGGCGGGAACAGACCGGGGACCGCGCGTAGTTGGGAGAGCCATGACCGTCGAGAACACCGTGTCAGTCGAAGAGTTGGCTGAGCCCGCCACTGCGGCGCCCGCAGAGACGCACGGCGTCGAGCTCACCGAGACCGCCGCCGTCAAGGCACGCACCCTGCTCGAGCAGGAGGGTCGCGACGACATGCACCTGCGCATCGCCGTACAGCCCGGTGGTTGCGCGGGCCTTCGCTACCAGCTGTTCTTCGACGACCGCGAGCTGGACGGCGACCTGTTCCGCGACTTCCAGGGCCTGCGTGTGGGTGTCGACCGGATGAGCGCCCCGTACCTGCAAGGTGCGGTGATCGACTTCGTCGACACCATCGAGAAGCAGGGCTTCACCATCGACAACCCGAACGCCGGTGGCTCCTGCGCCTGCGGCGACTCGTTCAACTAGGACGTCCCGACGGCCTCGGTCGGTCAACTCGGCCGAGGCCGGTCACTTTGCGGTCTGCTGGCGTTCATCACCCGGTAGGCTGACTTAACGTGCCTATCGCCGTGACGGGGTCCATCGCGACCGACCATCTGACCCACTTCCCGGGCCGGTTCGCAGACCAGCTCCTGGCCGACCAGATCGACCGTGTCTCGCTGTCCTTCCTGGTCGACCACCTCGTCATCAAGCGCGGTGGTGTGGCCGGCAACATCGCCTTCGCCCTGGGTGTGCTCGGTCACTCCCCGCTGCTCGTCGGCGCGGTGGGCGCCGACTTCGCCGAGTACCGGTCCTGGTTGACCGACCACGGGGTCGACTGCTCGGGTGTGCTGGTCTGCGACGACGTGCAGACCGCCCGCTTCATGTGCACCACGGACGACGACATGCGCCAGATCGCGTCGTTCTACGCCGGCGCGATGGCGCGCGCCCGGGAGATCGATCTCGCGCCTCTCGCCCCGCGTGGCCTCGACATCGTCCTGATCGGTGCCAACGACCCCGACGGCATGCTCCGGCACACCGAACAGTGCCGTGAGCTGGGGATCCCCTTTGCCGCCGACCCGTCGCAGCAGCTGGCCCGGATGGAGGGCCCGCAGATCCGCGGCCTCGTCGACGGTGCGCGCTACCTGCTCAGCAACGACTACGAGTGGGAGCTGATGCTGCAGAAGACGGGCTGGACCGAGGCGGACATCGCGCAGCGCATCGACATCCGGATCACCACCCACAGCGAGAAGGGTGTCGAGATCGTCGGCCGCGACGGCACCGCGCTGAAGATCGGTGTGGTGCCCGCGACCCGGCTGGTCGACCCCACCGGCGTCGGCGACGGCTTCCGTGCGGGCTTCCTCGCGGGCATCGACGGCGGCCTGTCACTCGAGCGTGCGGCGCAGCTCGGCGCGTTGATCGCGACCCTCGTTCTCGAGTCAGACGGTCCCCAGGACTGGACGTGGGACCGGGGGTCGGCCCTCGAGCGCCTCGGCGACGCCTACGGCCCGGACGCCGCCGCCGAGATCGCGCCCGTCGTGCCGGCCTGAACCGGACCGGCCGTCACAGACCCAGTTCCCAGTCGGTCTGCCTGCGCAGGGGCCGGAAACCCAGCTGCTCGTTGATCGCGACCATCCACCGGTTGTCGTCGGCGTTGAACGTGTCGATCGCCCGCACCTCCGGGTGCGCGCGCAGCAGCAGCTCCAGGTTCGCGAGCTTGATCCACAGCCCCAGGCGGTGGCCCCGGTGCGCCAGGGCCACCAGCGTGTCGCCCTGGCTCGAGAAACCGTCCGCCACCACGCAGGTGCTCGCCTCCGTGTAGGCGACGAGCCGGCCGTCGGTGGCCTGAGCGGCGGTGACGGCGGCGCGAACGCCGTTGCGCACCGCCACGGCGTCGCGCTCGCGCACCCGTTCGGCGTCCCAGCGCTGCGGCTCGAAGGCCAGGTCGCCCGTCGGAGCGTCGGTCGACATGCGGCCGATGAGCACCGCGAGGTCGTCGAGGTGCTCCGGCGGTGTGACTCCCGTCCACTGCACGAGCCGGTAGCCGCGCGCCGACAAGCGGGCGGACGCGGTGAGGTCGATCTCGGGTGCCGAGCCGGCCATGGGTCGAGGGTCGCCGCACCGGCCGGGTGCGACGAGCGAATTACCCTCGGCTGCGCCGGGTCAGAGCATCACCGGATACGCCGGCTCCGGCACCTCGGGCCGGATCCGGTCCTCGACGAAGATCCCGTGCCAGATCAGGAAGACCAGCAGCGTCCAGATCCGGCGGCTGTGGTCCACCGGCCCGGCGCGGTGCGCGTCGAGCATCCGCCCCACGGCGGCGAGGTTGACGAGGTGGTCGGCCTGCGAGTCGCGGACGATTCCGCAGGCCCACTCGTACATCTCGGCGCGCAGCCAGTGCCGGATCGGCACCGGGAAGCCCAGCTTGCGCCGGTGCAGCACGTGCGCGGGGATGATGCCGTCGAGCGCGTGGCGCAGTGCCAGCTTCGTGGTGCCCTCCGCCACCTTCTCCGACCGCGGCAGCGTCGACGCCACGGCGAACACCTCGGGGTCGAGGAACGGCACCCGCAGCTCCAGCGAGTTAGCCATGGTCATCTTGTCGGCCTTGACGAGGATGTCGCCACGCAGCCACGTGAACAGGTCGACGTGCTGCATCCGCGCCACCGGGTCCCACTGCGCCGACTCCGCGTAGTGCGCCGCGGTGATGTCGGTGTGGCCGCGCCGGGGGTCGTAGCGCCGCAGGACACCCTGCAGCTGGTCGTCGCGGAAGATGCGGGCGTTGCCGTAGTAGCGCTGCTCCAGCGGCAGGGCCCCGCGGCGCAGGAGGTCCTTGCCCCGCATGCCCTCCGGAAGGTGCCGCGAGGCCTCGCCGAGCAGGCCGCGCAACGCGCCGGGCACCTTCTCGAAGGGCGCCAGCGACAGCGGCTCCTTGTAGATCGTGTAGCCGCCGAACAGCTCGTCGGCGCCCTCCCCTGAGAGCACCACCTTCACGTGCCGGCGGGCCTCCCGGGCGATGAACCACAGCGGCACCAGCGCCGGGTCGGCCACCGGGTCGTCGAGATACCAGACGATCAGCGGCAGCACGTCCATCATCTCGTCCGGCGTGACGGTGCGGACGACGTGCCGCACCCCGATCGCCGCGGCCGACTCGGCGGCGACGTCCACTTCGGAGTAGCCCTCGCGTTCGAAGCCCGTGGTGAACGTGATGAGGTCCGGATTGTGCTGCTTGGCCAGCGCCGCGATCGCCGTCGAGTCGATGCCCCCGGACAGGAACGCGCCCACGGTGACGTCGGCGCGCATGTGCTTGGCCACCGAGTCGCGCAGCACGTCCGCGACCGCGGTGGCGGCGGCCCGTCCGGTGGGGCCGTTCTCGGTGAACCGCGGGGTGAAGTAGCGCTCCTGCTCCACCTCGCCGCCGGGACGGACGGTGAACGTGCAGCCCGACTCGATCCGGCGCACGGCACGGTGCAGGGTGGCCGGCTCCGGCACGTACTGCAGGATCAGGTAGTGCTGCAGGGCGGGCTCGTCCAGGCAGCCGGTGGTGCCGTCGGGGAGGCCGAGCGGGCCCGCGAGCTCCAGCACGCTCTTCTTCTCGCTCCCGAAGGCGACGCCGCCCGGCCCGGAGGCGAAGAACAGGGGCTTGATGCCGAACGGGTCGCGGGCGCCGAACAGCACCCGCTCCTGGGCGTCCCAGATCAGGAAGGCGAACATCCCGCGCAGGCGGGCCACCGACGCCGGGCCCCAGTGGTGGTAGGCCGCGACGATCGCCTCGGTGTCGCCCTCGGTCGCGAACGTGGCCCCGTGCTCGCGGGCCAGCTCTTCCCGCAGCTCGAGGTAGTTGTAGATCTCGCCGTTGAAAACGATTGTGTAGCGGCCGTCGGCGTACGTGAGGGGCTGGTGCGAGCCCTCGACGTCGATGATCGACAGCCGGTTGAACCCGAACACGACGTCGGCGTCGTTCCACGTTCCGCTCTCGTCGGGGCCGCGATGCCGGGCACAACGCAGTGCGTCCGCGACGGGACCCGCCCGACGTTCCGCGTCAGCGCCGGAGGTCAACAGTCCGAGTAGCCCGCACACGGTTACCGAGTATGCCGAGCGGGTCCGAGAGCACGGCGCGCCGCACCCGGCAGGCGAATATGGGGTGTGCTCGGCTACTCTCCCGACAGGCCGTAGAAGGTGCACCGCGACCTGCGACGACGGCTCGCCCCGCGCGACGGGGCGCTGGGCGGGACGAGGCTGTGGAACGAGTCGAGGGAGCACGAGCAGTGGGCCGAGCACAGCGCGGGAGGCACCGGTTCGGGCCGGCGGCGAAACTCGCGGCCCTCGCCGCGGTGACGATCCCGCTCACCACCGGATGCTCGGTCGACGAGGCCCTGCGGTTCGGCTGGCCGCTGGGGGTCACTCCCCAGGCCACCGCCATGCGCGAGTTCTGGACGTGGTCGGCCATCGCGGCGCTAGTGGTCGGGGCGATCACCTGGGGCGCGATGTTCTGGGCGATGATCTTCCACCGCAAGCGCGCGGGCGACTCCGACGTCCCGCCGCGCCAGACGCAGTACAACCTGCCCGTCGAGATCGTCTTCACGATTGTTCCGACGATCATCGTGGCGGTGCTCTTCGCCTTCACGGTGCAGGTGCAGAACAACGTCATGGCGCAGGACCCTGCGCCGGACCTCAAGGTCAACATCACCGCGTTCCAGTGGAACTGGCAGTTCACCTACCCCGACACGAACACTCCGACGGGCGCTCCGGTCACCACGATCGGCACGGCCGACACGATCCCGCTGCTGGTGCTGCCGACGAACCAGAGCATCGAGTTCACCCAGCGCAGCAACGACGTGATCCACAGCTTCTGGGTGCCGGACTTCCTGTTCAAGCGCGACGTCTTCCCGATGCCGGAGAAGAACGACCAGGAGTACATCTGGCGCATCGAGCAGATCGACCGCGAAGGTGCCTTCGTCGGCCGCTGCGCCGAGCTGTGCGGCGCCTACCACGCGGTGATGAACTTCGAGGTGCGGGCGCTGAACCCGGACCTGTTCAACCGCTATCTGCAGCTCCGTCAGCAGGTCAACCCCGCGACGAGCGCTCCCTACACGGCGGGCGAGGCGTTGCAGGCGCTCAACTGCGGGGAGTGGTGCGCCCCGACGGCCGTCACCACCTACCCGTTCAAGACCAACCGCACCGTGCGTTCGGCGTCCGAGCCGCCGACCGGCAGCTGAGCCCGGGAGGAAGTCCAGATGAGGGTCGAGTCCCGGATCTTCGAAATACTGACGATCTTCTTCTTCGCCATCGGCACCATTTACCTGCTCTGGTCGCGAGAGCCCGCCGGTAGCGCCGCGCTGTTCCTGACCGGCGGACTGTCGCTGATCGTCGGCACGTACTTCCGGTTCGTCGCCCGCCGCCTTGAGGCGCCTCGCCCCGAAGACAACCCGGGTGGCGAGATCTCCGACGGTGCGGGCGACGTCGGGTTCTTCTCGCCGGGAAGCTACTGGCCCGTGATCCTGGCCGGCGCGGTGGGGCTGACGGGGATCTCGCTGGCGTTCATGTACTTCTGGGCGGTGGCGATCTCCGCGATCCTTATCGTGATGGCCGTCGGCGGGCTGCTGTTCGAATACCACATCCGCCCGTCGGACCACTGAGCAGCGCGTAGCTGCACGCTTGTTCGGGCTGTCGCATGGCGTGTGCCGGGATCACACCCCGCACAGCAGGTGCGCCGGTCCTACAGGGTGTGTGACGGCCCGGCCGGCGATCAGCCTTCGTCGGTCGGGGACGTGGTCGAACTGTTGGTCACGGTCACCGGGAGGGCCGAGCCGGCGGCTGCCTCGGACGAGCTCACGGCGGTCGGTTCCGCCGGGGCCGTAATGGCGGTCGTCCGTGCATTCGCCACCGTGGTGGGCGTCGGGTCACTGCTGTCGTTCCCGGTGGCCGCATCGGTCGGGCCGGACTGCACGGTGTCGCCGGTGAGCGTCTCGCCCGTGCCCGTCCCGGCGATCGAGCTGAGCGCGACGCCGGCGTTCGCGGCGACGTCCGAGCTGTTCTGGATGAGGTCCGACGGTCCCGTGCCCTCGATCGGGTAGTAGCGGACCCAGTCGACGAGCATCTGCGACGGCGTGGCCGCAGCACCGCCCTTCGGGAACCAGTCGAGCTGCAGCGTCAGGTGCATGGAGCCCGGCGGAAACGCGTCGACCTGCGTGGTCGAGAACCACTCGGTGCCGTCGACGTAGGCGGTGATCTTCGTAGGTGACCACTCGACGGCCCAGTTGTGCCACTGGGTCGCGTCGATCACCTTCTCGCCGCGCAGCTGGCGGCTGTCCTGGCCGTAGTGCAGGAAGAAGTCGGTCTTCTGCCGGGCCGGGTCGCTGATCTCCATGAAGTCGACCTCGCCGCCGACCGGCCAGTTCTCCGCGTCGGGCCACAGCAGCATCACGGCGTGGTAGCTCGGGTCGGCCGCAGGCGCCTTCACCCGCGCCTCCCAGCGCCCGTACTTCGCCCTGCCGAGCTTCCAGGCCATCCCGCCGGTGGTGCCGTCCGGGTCGCCGGTGATCGTGAGGATCCCGCCTGACGCGTTCACCGCGGCCGGCGAGCGGCGGCCCTTGCCCGCGTGGCCGGCGCCGTCGTAGACGCCCCAGTTCGACAGAGTGCCGTCGAAGTCCTCGACACCCGCGGCAGCGCCCCAGGCGAGCGCGCCGGCCGCGGTGGTCGGGTCGATGGGGTTCGGGTCGACGGGTGCCGGGTCGACGGGTGCCGGGTCGACGGGGTTCGGATCAATGGGGTTCGGATCGACGGACGTGCTCGGATCGACGGTGTCGTCGGAGTCGAAATCACCGCCAGAGCTGCCGCTGCTCGAGCTGCCGCTGCTCGAGCTGCCGCTGCTCGAGCTGCCGCTGCTCGAGTCGTCGTCGCCGCTCGACGAGCTGTCGTCCGCCCCGACCGTGCCCGTCGCGGTGGCCGTGTCCGTGCTCGAGGCGGCGACCGTCGCATCCGCCGCGGTCGCGGTCGCGGTCGTCGTCGCCGACGGGCTCGGTGTCGGGGTGACCGTGGCCGAGCTACTCGTCGTGGCGACCGACGTCGAGCCGGACGACGTCCCGGCGAGGACCCCGCCGGTCGCGCTCTCGGTCGGGGTGCCCGTGTCCATCGGGATCGCCGCCCGCGCCTCCGCCGCCGCCAGCAACTGCTCGTCGGGCATGCAGTCCGTCGCGGCGTAGCCGACGGCGATCGCCCGCGCGGCGGAGGTGGCGAGGGCGGGGTCCGTGGTTGCGGTGCCGACCGTCAGCAAGCAGGCGAGGCTCGTGTCGGCCACCGGGGTCACGTCCGGCGGCGCGGTGAGGAACGGGCCGTTGTGCGGCACGACGCTCCCCAGCGCGAGCAGCCCCACCGCTGCCACCCGCCGCAGCGCCTCCAGGCCGCCGACCATCCTCTGGCTCCTCCTCGTGCGCCGCACCCGGCGCGTCCACACACTCGACCGAGCCGATGGTCGACGTCCGGAGCGCCTTGCGGGAGCCGAATTGTGGGGGGACGTAACCCCTCAATGCCGGGGCTCGACTACTTCCGCGACGGTGTTACGCCGGACCCCGCGGATGAGGGGGATCGGGCACCCCCGTTGGCGGCTTCCGACTGCGGCGTCGGGCCGCGAGGCTCTAGCCGCAGGTCGCCGAGTGCAGTGGGGGAACCGGCCAGATGTCCGACAACGATCAGCACCGGGGCGCCGACGCCCGCGGTGAGGCCCGGGCCAGGAGCGTCCGCATCGGTCGCACCGCGGTCACCGGATGGGCGCTGGCCGCGGTCCTGGTCGTCGCCGGCTTCGGCACGGCGATGGGTGCGACTCCGGTTGCCGTCGCGCAACCGGTGGCGGTCGCCGACACCGCCGACACCGGTCCCGCCGCGGTGCTCGACCCGCTCGACCTGCTGCCCACTGCGCGGCCGTTGAGCCCGGCGGCGGTGATGCCGATCCTGCCGACGATCGCGTCGGCTCCGACGGCGACCGTCACGGAGACCGCCACTGCGGGTACCCCGACCGCCTCGGTGCCTGCCGCGCAGCTGCGCAAGGCCGAGTTCACGACCGACGCGCCCGACACCCGCGCCTCCGCCGCGATCCGCACGGCGCTCGCCCAGATCGGCCTGCCCTACGTGTGGGGCGGCAACGGGCCCACGAACGGCGATGCCGGGTTCGACTGCTCGGGCCTCACGACCTTCAGCTACGCGAGCGCGGGCGTGCCCCTGCCCCGCACCGCGCACACCCAGTACAACGCCGGCCCGCACGTCCCCGACGGAGTGCCGCTGCAACCCGGCGACCTCGTGTTCTACGGCACGACGGCACGCGTGCACCACGTCGGCATGTACCTCGGCGCCGGCCGCATGGTCAACGCTCCGACGTTCGGCAAGCCCGTCCAGGTCGCGTTCTACCGCTACCGCGGCGACGATTACCTCGGCGCGACCCGCCCGGCCGCCGCGCCGGGGTCACTGACCAGCGGGATCCTGCCCTACGTCGACCCGGCCCAGCTGCCGCCCATCGCACCGTCCGTCCCGCAGATCTTCACGGCGCCGACGGCTCCGATGGTCACGCTGCCCCAGCCGGGTGACACGTCCCTCCCACCCGAGCAGGTCTCGGCGGCGCGGGCGATCCAGGAGAGCGACGCCGTCGCGGTCAAGACCGTGGTCGCACAGCCGACGCCGGTCGCCGGTGCCACCACCTCGGCGTCCGCGCCGGTCACGACGGCGCCCGCCGCCCCGGCTCCGGTGGAGACGGGCGTCGCCGGCACGCCCACCTCCACTCCGCCCGTGAGCGGTGCGCCGGTCGCCGGGACGACGACCTCGACGTCCGCTCCGGCCGCTCCGGCGGCCCCGGCGGCCCCGGCAGCCCCGGCCGCTCCGGTGACGTCGACAACGGTCACTGCACCGGCGACCACGGCCACGACCTCCGCTCCGGTCACGTCGACGACACCGGCTCCCGTCATGACGACGACGAAGACGAAGACGAAGGCCTCGACGCCGCCGAAGACGACCACGACGCCCGCGGCGACCAAGACGACGGCCAAGGTGACCACTGCACCGTCGCCCGCGACGGACGACACCACCACGGCGAAGGCGGTGAAGACCACCGAGGACGACGAGACGTCCGCCGAGAAGGCGACCAAGACGTCCGAGAAGACCACCGAGGAGAAGGCCGAGGAGACGACCGAGGAGACGACCGAGAAGTCGAGCGACGCCGACGACAAGGAAGCCTCGGACGACAGCAGCGACTCCTCGGGCGACGGCGGCGACGGCTGAGGCCCGGTTCTCGCCGCCCGCTCAGCCGATGAGGTCGAGGACGATCTCGTCGGCTCCTGCCGGCGCCACTTGGACATCGACCACCCACTCCTGCCGGTAGCGGTGGCAGGCGGCGAAGACGCCGTCCCCGTCGCATGCCGCGGCGACGGCCTCCACGCGCAGCGGCCCGGGTCCGGTGAGCCGCAGTTCGCGCTCCAGGCCGGGGGTCGTCCCCGAGCCGGCCGACAGCAGCCCGTCGCTGTCGACGGTCAGCGAGGTGGGGTCGCCGAATCGGTGGTCGACGTGTTGTCCGTCCGCCGGGGTGAACCGGACCCGGAGGGCCACCGGCCCAGGAGCGACCTCGGCCGAGATCCGCACCGGACCGGCGGGGGTCCGGGTGCGGGCCGGTAGCGGCACCCGCACGAGTCGGTGTGCGGCCGACTCGACGACGACCAAGTCGGGCGCGTCGACCAGCACGTCCGACGGCTCCGCCAGCCCGTCGGCGAGGGTGCTCACCGACCGCGTCGCCGGGTCGTAGCGCCGGACCGCGCCGTTGTAGGCGTCGGCCACCGCGACGGACCCGTCGGGCAGGACCGCGACCCCCAGCGGATGCTGCAGCAGGGCCGGCGGATCGCCGAAGGCGGGGCCGTCGTGCAGGCCGAAGTCGAACAGTCCCTGCCCGGCTGCCGTGGTCACCCTCGGTCCGCCGGTCAGGCCGATGCGGTCCACGGTGCGTAGCGCGGACGACTCCGCGTCCGCCACCCACAGCGCGTCCCCGGAGGGCGCCAGCCCGGACGGCTGGGCGAAGAACGCCTCGCCCGGACCCCCGTCGCGCAGTCCCTCGTCCGCGGTCCCGACCAGCACCGCGACCGTGTCCGCCGCCGGATCGAAGGTCCACAGCTGGTGGCAGCCGGCCATCGCTACCACGACGGACCCGTGCCACCAGGCGACGTCCCAGGGAGTCGACAGCGGGGTGGCCCGCGCCGGCGTGGGCGCCCCGGGAGCGAGACGGGTGCGCAGCTGCGCTCCGGTCCCGGCCACGGTCGACACCATGCCGTCGGCCAGGCGCACCCCGCGCAGCACGTGGTTGCCGGAGTCGGCGACGACGACGTCGTAGCCGACGGCCTCGGCGACCGCGGCCGGCAGCAGCGCGAGCCCGAGCGGCTCGACGAACAGGGGATCGGCACCGTCGCGCAGGCCGCGCCCGCCGCCGATCGTCCGGCGCACGGTGTCGAGGTCGGGATCGAGCTCGACGAGCCGGTGGTGACCGGTGTCGGCCACGAGCAGCCCCCCGTCGGCCAGCCGGACCGCCTTGCCCGGGAACCGCAGCGCACCAGACCCCTCAACAGCGACGGCGTTGTCAGGAAGGCCACCTTCAGGGCGTGTGGTGTCCTGAAGGTGGCCTTCCAGACACTCGGCCGGCTTGCCCGGGGCGGCGGCGAACAGCGGCCCGCGCCGCAGCGCGTCGCCGTACTCCGCCACCAGCTCGTCTACCACCGCCGAGAGCTCCTCGCCGTGGCCCTCGCCCGTCGCCTGCGCGACGACGTACCCACGCGGATCGACGAGCACCAGCGTCGGCCACGCGCGCGCCGCGTAGGCGTCCCAGGTGACCATGTCGGCGTCGTCGAGCACGGGATGGCGCACGTCGTGACGGCGCACGGCCGCGTCGACGGCCTCGGGCCGCGCCTCGTGCGGGAACTTGGGGGAGTGCACGCCCAGCACCACCAGTGCGTCGCCGTGCCGTTCCTCCAGCACCGCCAGCTCGTCGAGCACCCGCAGGCAGTTCACGCAGCCCGCCGTCCAGAAGTCCAGCAGCACGATCCGCCCGCGCAGCTGCTCCGGGCCGACGTCCCGCCCGTTGGTGCCCAACCAGCGCCGTCCCCGCAGCACAGGCGCCCGCACTCGTGACCGTTCCCGCACGGCCCGCCCAACGCCGCAGCCGGCTGTGGTGTTCCTCGGTCACATCCGTTCCGGTCGGGTGTTGCCCGGACGGGTATGTGTGGGCAGGAATCGGCGGGAGAAATGCAGCGCGTCACCATTTCCGCACCCGGCCGGAGGAATATCGAAAGGGAACGGCAGCGACCGTTTGCGAGGTGCTTTTTCCGCCCATTCCAGCCTCGTCCGGCGGGCTGACCTGGCCTGACGGACTCGCAGGAAGCGGGGAAACGCCCGCGAGCGCGTCAACGTGGCACGACGACGCGTATTGCCCGCACCCCCGACATCTCGCGCGACGATGCGCGAGCGCAGGCTGTCGCCGACCGCCCGACGTCGGCGACACGAGGCCGGTCCCACCTGGTGCCCCCTGGTGGGGCCGGCCTCACCTCGTCAGGGAGCGGTCAGCGCCGCCCGGGCGCCATGCCGAACCGGGCCAGCACGATCGACTCCAGCAGGCCGACCAAGGCGTAGAGCAGGATCGACGACCCGGTCACCAGCACCACCGACGCCCACATCTCCGCGTAGCGGAACCCGGCGATCGCGGTGAGCATGCCCGAGCCGATGCCCTGCCCCGTGGCCAGCCACTCCGCCAGCAGCGCGCCGATCAGCGCGCCCGGCACCGAGATCCGCGCCGACGCGAACAGCGCCGGCAGCGCGCTCGGCAGCGCGACCTTGCGCATCACGCTCCACGGACTCCCGCCGTAGGCCAGCACGAGGTCGCGCGACTGGCGTGGCGCGGAACGGAGCCCGAACACGATGTTGACCAGCGCCGGGAAGAACACGACGATACCGCCGATCACGGCGACGCCCACGAGGTCGCGCCCGAAGATCAGCACGATCACCGGGGCCATGGCCACGAGCGGCACCGACCGCAGCAGCATCGCGACCGGCAGGAACGTCTGCTCGATGCTGCGGAACAGCACGAACAGCACGGCGACGACGATCGCCGCCGTCATACCGGCGACGAAGCCGACCCCGGCGTCGCGGAACGTCACCGCGAGGTTCGCGAACACGACGTCGCGGTTCGCCGCCGCCTTCGGGTCGGTGACCAGCCAGTTCCACACGTCCAGCGGGGTCTTGCCGATCAGCCTCCGGATCCCGAACACCTGCAGGAACGCCACCCACAGCAGCAGCACGACGACGGCGGAGACGGCGAGCGGCAGCAGCACCCGCCCGGCGCTGCGGGCGAACGCACCGACGGCCGACCCGTCCGACACGGCTTCCGGTGCGGTCACCGGTCGGCCTCCGCCGTGCCCGCGGACCACGGTGCGGCGACGCGGGCCAGGAGCGCAACGGCCGCGTACCCGATGCCGGCCAGCAGTCCGGACATGAGCGCGAGCCCCCAGACCCGCGCCACCTGGTACTGCTGCTGCGCGATCGTCATCGCCACACCGAGACCCGTGTCGACGCCACCGAGGTACTCCCCGATGATCGCGCCGAGCAGGGCGGCGGGCGCGGCGATCTTCAGCGCAGCGAGCACGCCCGGGATCGCCGCGATGAGCTGCACCTTCGTCAACTGCTTCCATCGACCGCCGCCGTACGCGGAGATCAGGTCCAGGCTGGCCCGGTCCGCTGCCCGCAGCCCGAGCAGGGCCCCGACCACCGTCGTGAAGAACACCGAGATCGCCGCCAGGAACACCATCGGCGTCCGCCCACCGAATACGATCTTGACGATCGGCCCGATCGCGATCAGCGGGATGCAGTAGGAGATCACCGCGATCTGCATGGCCAGCCCCTCGAGCGGCGGCACCAGCAGCACGAGCAGGGCGACCGCCAGCGCGAGCGCGTTGCCCCACAGGAACCCCTGGGCCGCCTCGGCCAGCGTCGCGGACACATGAGGGGCGTAGAAGCCCCGCCCATCGCCGACCATCCGCGCGACCACCGCGGCCGGCGTCGGCACCGCCCCGCTGACGGCGAACACCGTCACGGCGAGCAGCCACCACACCGCGAGGAGCACCGCGACGCCGAGTACCCCGCCCACCCCGCGCGGGCGCCCCGCGCGCGTCGGCCGGCCCGTGTCGATCGGGGGAGTGGCGTCGACCACAGCCATCAGTCGACCTCTGCCGGGTCGCGGCCGAACAGCAGGTCCGACAGCCGGTCGTGCAGCGCGTGGAACCCCGGGGTGCGCAGCATCTCCGGCGTCCGCGGGCGTGGCAGGTCGATCTCGACGACCTCCAGGATCCGTCCGGGCCGCGGCGTCATCACGGCGACGACGTCGGAGAGGAACACCGCCTCGCCGATCCCGTGGGTGACCATCAGCGTCGTCGATGCCCGCTCGGTCCAGATCCGCTGCAGCTCCAGGTTCAGCCGCTGGCGGGTCATGTCGTCCAGGGCGCCGAACGGCTCGTCGAGCAGCAGCACCTCCGGGTCGACGACCAGTGCGCGGGCGATCGACACGCGCTGGCGCATGCCGCCCGACAGCTGGGCCGGCTTGGCCTTCTCGAAGCCCTGCAGGCCGACCAGCGCGACCAGCTCGTCGATCTTCGCGGGGTCCACCCGGATGCCCGCGACCTCCAGCGGCAGCCGGATGTTCGCGGTCACCGAGCGCCAGGGGAGCAGCGCCGCGTCCTGGAACGCGATCCCGAGGTCGCCGCCGCGGCGCAGTTCCGCCGGGCTACGGCCGTTGACCAGAGCGGTGCCCTCGGTCGCGTCGTCGAGCCCCGCGAGGATCCGCAGGACGGTCGACTTGCCGCAGCCCGAGGGGCCGAGCAGCGAGCAGAAGCTGCCCGCCGCCGTGTGCAGCGTGACGTCGTCCAGCGCGGTGACCGTGCGCCGTCCGGTGCGGAACCGCTTGGTCAGCCTGCTGATGTCGATACCGGTCACGCCGGCGTGCCGGCCGCCGGTGGCGCCGGTTTCGGTGGCTGTCTCGGTCATGTTCCCCGGATCCGTTCGACTCAGACCTTCAGCGACGGGTCCTCGGCGTAGATCTCCTTGACCAGGGACAGGTCGAAGAGCTGGTCCGCAGTGAGGTCGATCCCCGCGAGCGCCAGCGACCTCATGTTCTCCTCGACCAGCGCGTCCGACACGTTGAACAACCCGTCCGGCTTCGCATCGGGCGGGTTGACCAGCAGGATCTGGCTCTGCATCTCCAGCTCCTGCTCGGCGCGGTCGAGGTTGAGGTCCTTGCCGTACACCTCCACGGCCAACCGGGCCGCCTCGGCGGGGTCGGCGAGCGCGTCCTTCCACCCCTTGATCTCGGCGCGCAGGAACGCCTTGACCTTGTCGCGCTCGTTGTCCAGCGTCTCCTGCAGCACGGTGACCGTCTCCGCCGTGAGCGGGAAGCCGTTGTCGGCGAAGCTGAGCGTGGCCGTCTCGAAACCGCGGACCTTCAGCGCGTTGGGCTCGTTCGTCAGGTACGCCACGAACCCGTCGACCTCGCCGGTCGTGACCGGTGTCGGGTCGAACTGCACCGGAACGCGGGTGATCGACGCCGGGTCGAGGCTGTTGGCCTTGAGGAACGCCGTCCAGACGTTGTCGTTGGTGTCCTGCACGCCGATCTTCTTGCCGACCAGCTGACCGGGCTCGGTGATCCCCTTCTCGGCGAGCGAGACGACGCAGAAGGGGTTCTTCTGGAACGTCGCACCCACGATCTTGAGCGGGGCGCCCTGGACGACGGCCGGCGCGGTGAGCACCGGGGCCGACAGACCGGCCCAGCACGCGCCGCTGACGAGGTTGGTCTCGACGCCCGTGCTCGCCGACCCGCCTGCCAGCAGGTCGACCTTCTCGAAGCCCTCTGCCCCGTAATAGCCCTTGGTGTCGGCCATGTACTCGCCGGCGAACTCGACGTTCTTGATCCACGACAGCTGCACGGCGACCGTGCCGTTGGGCGTCGCCGCGCCGCTCGCCCCGCCACCGCTGCTCGAGCCGGCCGGGGCACCGCCGCACGCCGCCAGGGCTGCGGCGCCGCCGAGTGCCAATCCGGACATGCGGAGGAAACGGCGACGATCAAGAGAGGTGGAGAGCATCTGCGCAAGCTAGAAGCGTCGAGTTTCCCCCAGGTTGACCCGTGTTAACCGAAGATCAAGGCGATGTTGCGATCGTGTCCCGTCACGCTGCGCACGGCGATGATCGCCGTGGGGATACGTTCCGATTTGTCCTTGTCCTCCTGGTCGCCGGTCCGCCAGGCTCCTCCTACCAGCGCCTTTCCGTCGCCGAGGAGTTTCGATGAGCGCCCCCGACACGATCGTCCTGATCCACGGTTTCTGGGTGACGCCCCGGAGCTGGGAGAACTGGGTGTCGCACTACGAGCAGCGTGGTTTCCGCGTGTTGGCGCCGGCGTACCCGGGCTTCGAGGTGGAGGTGGAGTCGCTCCACGCCGACCCGTCGCCGGTCGAGAAGATCACGATCCCGGGGATCGTCGCGCATCTGGAGTCCGTCGTCGGTGCGCTGGATACCCCGCCGATCCTCATCGGCCACTCGGCAGGCGGTGCGTTCACCCAGATCCTGCTCGACCACGGCTACGGGGCGGCGGGCGTCGCGCTGAACTCGGCCCCGACCGAGGGCGTGCCGGTCGTCCCGCTGTCCCAGGTCAAGGCCACCTTCCCGGCGCTGCGCAACCCGGCGAACCGGCACCGCGCCGTCACCTACGACTTCGAACAGTGGAACTACGCGTTCACCAACACGCTGCCGGAGGACGAGGCGCGGGCCCTCTTCGAGCGCTACGCGGTGCCCGTCTCGGGCTCGATCCTCTTCGAGAGCGCGCTGGCCAACCTCACGCCCGGCCACCAGGGCACCTGGGTCGACTACAGCAACGGCGACCGCGCCCCGCTGCTGTTCGTGGCGGGCAGCCAGGACAACATCATGCCGCCGAAGGTGCAGTGGTCCAACGCCGCGCACTACCGCTCCGACAAGACCCTGACCCGCGTGGTCGAGTTCAGCGACATGCCCCACCTGCTGCCCGCCGCGCCGGGTTGGGAGGAGATCGCCGACTACGTGTTGGCCTGGGCGCTGCGCAACGCCCGTCGGTGATCCGCTGCACGCACGTCGGCGGTCCCACCCTCTTGATCGAGGTCGCGGGGTGGCGGCTGCTCACCGACCCGACCTTCGACCCGCCCGGCCGACGCTACGCGTTCGGCTGGGGGACGTCGTCGACCAAGCTCACCGGCCCGGCCGTCGCGCCCGACGATCTCGGTCCGCTCGACGCCGTGCTGCTCACCCACGACCACCACGCCGACAACCTCGACGACCGGGGACGTGCGCTGCTCCCTCAGGCGGGGACGGTGGTGACCACCAGGTCGGGAGCGCGGCGGCTCGCGGTCGACGCCCTCGGGCTCGACCCGTGGGTCACGACCCGGCTCGAGGCCCCGGGCAGGCCCGCGATCACGGCCACCGCCACGCCGTGCCGGCACGGTCCGCCGTTGAGTAGGCCGGTCGCCGGCGACGTCGTCGGCTTCGCCCTGACGTGGGAGGGCGCAGCGGGAGCGCTGTGGATCTCCGGGGACACCGTGCTGTTCGCGGGTCTCCGCGAGGTCGCACGGCGGATCCCCGTCGACGTCGCGGTGCTCCACCTCGGCGGCGTGCAGTTCCCCGTCACCGGCCCGCTCCGCTACAGCATGACCGCCACGCAGGCCGTCGAGATCCTGCGGCTCGTGCGGCCGCGCGTCGCGGTGCCGGTGCACTACGAGGGCTGGGCACACTTCCGGCAGGGCCGCGCCGACGTCGACGCGGCCCTCGCCGGAGCTCCGGACGTCCGGACCTCGGTGCGGTGGCTCCCGCTCGGGGAGCCGGCCGACCTCTAACGTCCCCGCCACTCCCGGTACAGCCCGACCAGCGCCGCCGTCGACGCGTCCAGCGCCGACATGTCGGGCTCCCGCTCGGTCAGCGCCGGTCCGAACTGCCTGGCCATCACCTTGCCCAGCTCGACGCCCCACTGGTCGAACGAGTCGATCCCCCAGATCACGCCCTCGACGAAGGTCATGTGCTCGTAGAAGGCGATCAGCTGGCCGAGTGTCGACGGGGTCAGCTTCGGGGCGAGGATGGTGGTGCTGGGCCGGTTCCCGGGCATCACCTTGTGCGGCACGATCTCCGCGGGCGTGCCCTCCGCCGCGATCTCCTCCGCGGTCTTGCCGAACGCCAGCGCGGCCGACTGCGCGAACAGGTTGGCCATGAACAGGTCGTGCATGTCGGTTCCACCCGCGGCCGGGTCACCGTCGACCGGCAGTTCGTGGTTCGGCTGGGCGAAGCCGATGAAGTCGGCCGGCACGAGCCGGGTGCCCTGGTGCAGGAGCTGGTAGAAGGCGTGCTGGCCGTTCGTCCCCGGCTCGCCCCAGAAGATCTCGCCGGTGGTCGTGGTGACGGGGGTGCCGTCGGCCCGGACCGACTTGCCGTTGCTCTCCATCGTCAGCTGCTGCAGGTAGGCCGGCAGGCGGTGCAGGTACTGGCTGTAGGGCAGCACGGCGTGGGTCTCGACACCGAAGAAGTTCGAGTACCAGACGTTGAGCAGGCCGGCGATGGCCGGCAGGTTCTCCTCGAGCGGCGCGCTGCGGAAGTGGGTGTCCATCGCGTGCATCCCGGCGAGGAACTGCCCGAACTGGTCCGGGCCGACGGCGACCATGAGCGAGAGCCCGATCGCCGAGTCGAGCGAGTAGCGCCCGCCCACCCAGTCCCAGAAGCCGAACATGTTGGCCTCGTCGATGCCGAACTTGCGCACCTCCGTGGCGTTCGTCGAGACCGCGACGAAGTGCTTCGCGACGGCCGACTCGTCGCCGCTGAGGCCCTCGACCAGCCAGTCGCGGGCCGCCCGGGCGTTGGTCAGCGTCTCCTGGGTGGTGAAGGTCTTCGACGAGACGATGAACAGCGTCGTCTCGGGGTCGAGGTCGAGGACGGCCTCGGTGACGTCCGTCGGGTCGATGTTCGAGACGAACCGGAAGGTCAGCGTGCGGTCGCTGTACGCGCGCAGCGCCTCGTAGGCCATCACCGGCCCGAGGTCCGAGCCGCCGATGCCGATGTTGACCACGGCGCGGATCCGTTCGCCCGTGTGCCCGGTCCACTCGCCCGAGCGCACGGCGTCGGCGAACTGCGTCATCTCGGCGAGCACCGCGTGCACGTCTGTGACGACGTTCTGGCTGTCGACGGTCAGTGATGCGTCGTCGGGCAGGCGCAGTGCGGTGTGCAGCACCGCCCGGTTCTCACTGGTGTTGATGTGGACGCCGGTGAACATCTCCTCGATGCGCTCCGGCAGGCCCGCCCGTCGGGCGAGCGCGGCCAGCAGCGGGACGGTGTCGCGGGTGATGCGGTTCTTGGAGTAGTCCATGACCAGGTCTGCGCCGGTCGTGGTCAGCGCCTCGACGCGCCCGGGGTCGTCGGCGAACAGCTCGCGCAGGTGGCGTGGAGCCACGGCGGCGTGGTGCTGGGCGACCTCGGCCCATTCGGGGGTCGCGCTGATGTCGGTGCTCTGCTCGGTGTCGGCCACGGGGTGATCCTTCCGCGAGTGGCGTGGGAGGGGGTGCGGGGACGGCCTACGACTTCGAGGTGCTGGGGACGTCGCCGAGCGCCGCGGCCCCGAAGGCGCGTTCCCAGAGCTTGATGCCGCCGAGCAACCCGGAGATGTTCGGGACGACCGTCCGGTTCGGGCCCAGCGTGTCCGGGTCGAGCCGCTTGGCGTTGCCCCCGCCGATGAAGATGTGGTCGGGCAGCACCATGGCCTCGAAGGTGTCGAGCGCGCTCATCACGAGCTTGCGCCACGCCTTGTTGCCGATCTTCTCCCGGTGGTGGTCGCCGCACGCGACCTCGATCGACAGGCCTTCGGCGAAGCGGCCGTGGGAGAGCTCCATGTGCGGCAGCAGCGCGCCGTCGAAGAACACCGCGCAGCCCACCCCGGTGCCGAGGGTGATCACCAGCTCCATGCCGGCGCCGGTCGCCACCGCGCAGCCCTGCACGTCGGCGTCGTTCGCGACGCGGGTGGGGCGGCCGAAGCGCTCCTGCAGGGAGTCTTCGAGCTCGAAGCCGGACCACTTCCTGACGAGATCGGGGTCCGGCGGCTCGCCCTGCCCACGTCGCGAGAACGCCGGTACCTCGCGCACCCGGCCGCGCCGGATCGCGCCCGGGAACCCCACGGAGACGCGGTCGTACTCGGGCTGGGTCTTCGCGAGCTTGTCCAGCGCGTCGAGCAGCACCGACGGCGGACACGGGTACGGGGTCTCGACACGCACCCGCTCAGAGATCATCTCGCCCTCGGGGTCGAGCACCACGGCCTTCAGGCCGGTCCCTCCGACGTCGATCGCCAGCGTGCGCGGACCGCTGTCGCCCATGACCCTCCCTCACCGTTGAGGCTCCTGTCGCGAGCCGTCGCGGCGCGACGCTAGTCGTGGGCACCGACCGTGTCATCCGCGAACGCCGGGCATCGAGGGGCGGGCACGTCTCGTGGCCGAGCCGTCACCGGAAGCGGTGAGCGGTCGTTGCCCGATCGAGGGGCACACGGATGACGGCCCCGTCGAGGAGGTCCCCGGTGAAACGCTCCCTGCCCGCTCCCGCGGGCGACGTCGCGCTCCTGATCACGCGCGTGCTGCTCGGCGTGGTCATGCTCGCCCACGGTTACCAGAAACTCGTCGTCAACGGCATCGGGCGCACCACCGCCGGCTTCGAGTCGATGAGCATCCCGGTGGCCATCGTGTCGGCCTCGTTCGTGACCGTCGTCGAGGTCGTCGGCGGGGTGCTGCTGATCCTCGGGCTCCTGACCACCGTCGTCGCCGGCTGCATGGGCTTCGTGATGGTCGGGGCGGCGGTGTTCGTGCACGGACGGCACGGCGTGTTCGTGAGCGACGGCGGATGGGAGCTCGTCGGATCCATCGCTGGTGCGCTGCTCGCACTGGCGGCGGCGGGTCCGGGCCGGTTCAGCCTCGTGCACCTGCTGCGGGAGCGGCGCCGGCGGCCCGCGGCGGTCGAGGCCCCCGCGCCACCCTCGGCGCCGGCGACCTACGAGCAGGACTTCATCCCTCCGCCGGGGCTGCCGGTGACGCCTCTGATCCGGCTCGCGCCCGAGTCGAACCAGTGGCGCCCCGCGCCCTCGGCGTTCGACGAGCCGGAGCGGACGGGGCCGTCGCCGATGCAGCGCCGTCCGACACCCGCTCGCCGACACTGATCGCGGAGAGTGGCGGGTGAGTCGACCAGCGGAGTGAACTGGGTCACGCGGATGGGGTAGGTTTCCGGCGCCCCGACCGGAGGATCATCCCGTGAACCGTCCCCTGCCCGGGCCGACGCGCGACGTCGCGCTTCTGCTCACCCGGCTCCTGCTCGGAACGATCATGTTCGCCCACGGCTACCAAAAGCTGATGATCAACGGTCTCGGCCGCACGACAGCGGGCTTCGAGTCGATGAGCATCCCGGTGGCGATCTTCTCGGCCGCCTTCGTCACCGTCGTCGAGATCGTCGGCGGCGTCCTCGTGCTCGTCGGCGCGCTGCTCCCGGTCGTCGCGGCCTGCTACCTGGTGGTGATGGTCGGTGCCGCCGTCTTCGTCCACATCGCGAACGGGATCTTCGTCGCCTCGAACGGCTGGGAGCTGGTCGGGGCGATCTCGGCGGTGCTCCTGGCGCTGGCCGCGGCGGGGTCGGGCCGATACGGGCTCGATCATCTCGTCCGTTCCCGGCAGGAGCACCTGGCCGCCGACGACATGTCGTCGGCGGTGACGGCGACCTTCCGGCCCCCCGCTAAGCACGCGCTATCGCCGGATCATTCGGGACGCGCCACGTCGTTCGGCGAGTCGCCGTTCGCCGACCCGTCGCCCGGCGCCGAGTCCTGACCCGGCCGCCGCGGGGCGCGGTGCGATCATGTGGGCGATGTCCGCCTCCGCGTTGCGCCACGTCACGGCCGTCCGGTACGTCACGCCGCTGCGTGAGGGCGGGTCGCTGCCGGGGCTGATGGAGGCCGACGACCTCGGCACCTACGTCGTCAAGTACTCCGGCGCGGGCCAGGGTGTGCCGGTGCTCGTTGCCGAGGTGGTCAGCGGGGAGCTGGCGCGCGGGCTGGGGCTGCCGGTGCCGGAACTGGTGACGGTCGAGCTCGACCCGGCGCTCGGCACGGCCGAGCCGGACCAGGAGGTCCAGGACCTGCTGCGCCGCAGCCCCGGGCTGAACCTGGGCATGGACTTCCTGCCCGGTGCCCTCGACCTCGACCCCGGCGCATTCCCGGTCGACCCGGGGTTCGCCGGGCGGGTGCTGTGGTTCGACGCGCTGGTCGGCAACGTCGACCGCACCTGGCGCAACGTCAACATGCTGCGCTGGCACGGCGCGCCGTACCTGATCGACCACGGCGCCACCCTGACCTTCCACCACGGCTGGTCGGGCCCCGAGCCGCCCGAGGTCCTGGCAGTGGGGGCGGCCAGGCCGTACGACGCGTCGGCGCACGTCCTGCTGACGGCGTCTCCTGATCTCGACGCGGCCGACGCCGAGCTGGCTCCCCTCGTGACACCCGAACTGGTAAGAGCGGCGGTGGCACGCGTGCCCGACCGCTGGCTGGACGTGCCGGGCTTCGCCGACGTCGCCCAGGTGCGCGACGCGTACGTCAGGCGCCTGCTCGCCCGCCGCGACGCCCGCGACGCGTGGCTGCCGCCGCTGCGAGAGGCGGTCGCGCAGCACCCTGCCCGAACCGGCGCGACCACCGGCTCGCCGCGGCCGGCGCGGCAGATCTGGAGGCGGCCCACGTGACCCGCCATCCGTTCGAGTACGCCGCGATCCGCGTGGTGCCGCGGATCGAGCGTGGCGAGGCGATCAACGCCGGGGTGCTGCTCTACTGCCGCGGCCTCGACTACCTCGGCGCCCGCGTCCACCTCGACGAGGCCCGCCTGCACGCCCTGGACCCGCGGGCCGACGCCGACGGCATCGCGTGTGTCCTGCGGGCGCTGGAGAAGGTGTGCGGGCAGGACCCCGAGGAGGCGCGCCGCGCAGGGCCGGCGGGGGAGGAGGACCGGGGCCGCCGCTTCCGCCGCCTGACCGCCCCACGCAGCACGATGGTGCAGCCCGGCCCGGTGCACACGGGCCTCACCACCGACCCGGAGGCCGAGCTCGCCCGCCTGTTCACCGAGCTGGTGCTCCCGCTGCCGAGCTGACGCGCCGCGCGCACGATCGCAAGACTCGCGTGCACCAGCAAGGCTCGCGTCAGACGTGGGCCGGGGTTCCGAGCGTCACCGGCATCGCGTCGAACCCGCGCAGCAGGCGGGTCGGGCGCCGGTGCGGGGGACCGGCGAGCGCGAGGTCCGGGAACCGCTCGAACAGTGCCCGTAGCCCGATCTCGCCCTCCATCCGCGCGAGCCCCGCCCCGAGGCAGTAGTGCAGTCCCTGGGAGAAGGCGATGTGGCGGTCGGCGTCGGTGCGGGTGACGTCGAACCGTTGCGGGTCGGCGAACACCGCGGGATCGCGGTTCGCCCCGCCCAGGGCCAGCACCACGAGCTGCCCCGCCGCCACCGGTTCGCCTGCCGCCTCGGTGTCGCACTTCGCCAGCCGGGCCGTGCGCTGCACCGGCGAGTCGAACCGCAGCACCTCCTCGGTCGCTCCCGCCCAGGACGCCGCGCCCGTACGCAGCGCCGCGAGCTGCGACGGGTGCTCCAGGAGCAGCGCGACGCCGTTGCCCAGCAGGTTCACCGTGGTCTCGAACCCGGCCGCGAGTAGGAGCGAGGCGATGCTCAGCAGCTCCTCGTCGGTCAGCCGCTCGTCGTCGTGCACCGAGACGAGGGCGGAGAGGATGTCGTCGGCGGGGGAGCGGCGGACCCGCTCCAGGTGGCCGACCATCCAGCCCTGCAGCGCCGCCAGGTCCCGCTCGGCCCGCCGGTAGTCGCGGTAGGTCAGGCCCGGATCCAGTGACAGCGCGACGCCGGCGCCCCATTGCAGGAACTGCCGCCGCATCTCCACCGGTGCACCCAGCATCTCGGCGATGACCGTGGCCGGCAGGAGGCTGGCGTAGTCCGCGACGAGGTCGACGGTGCCGGTCGGGGCCTTCGCCGCCATGTCGTCGAGCAGCTCGTCGGCGATCTCCGCCACCCGCCCGCCCAGCGCCGCGATCCGGCGTGCGCTGAACGCGCGGGTGACGAGCTTGCGGTAGCGCGTGTGGTCCGGAGGGTCGACGGCGAGCATGGACGGCGGGTCGGCCGGGTCGAGCGGGCCTCCCTCCGCCAGCCGCATCGCGAGCTTCACGGGCCGGGCCAGCTCGTTCGGAGAGCGGACGGCCGTGCCGAAATGCGGGCTGCGCAGCACGGCCGTGCACACGTCGTGGTCCACGGTCATCCGCGCGAGCCCGGTCACCACGATCCGTCCCCGCGCCCGCAGCTCCTCGTACGACGGGTAGGGGTCGTCCCGCAGCGTCTCGTCGAAGATCATCCGTGCGCCGACATCGCCCGTCCGGGCCCGGCGGAGGAGAAGCCCCCGCATCAGCCCGTGCCGGAGGCCCCACCGGAGAAGCTGCCGTGCGTCGAACCCACCCACCTCACCCACGCTACCCAGCGCGGGCACCCGACGGCCGGTAGGAACGGTGTGGTGCCCGCTCCCCGCCTCCTCGCCGTCTCCGATCTGCACGTCCGCTACCCCGAGAACCGCGCCATGGTCGAGGACCTGCGGCCGGGGTCCGACGGCGACTGGTTGATCGTCGCCGGGGATGTGGCGGAGCGGATCGACGACGTCGTCGGCACGCTCGCGCTGCTGCGCGACCGGTTCGCCTCCGTCGTGTGGGTGCCGGGCAACCACGAGCTGTGGACCCGCGCGAAGGAGGGCGTGCCGCTGCGGGGGGAGGAGCGCTACCGCCACCTCGTGCAGGCGTGCCGGGAGATCGACGTGCTCACGCCGGAGGACCCGTACCCGGTCTGGACCGGCGACGGCGGCCCGGCGGTGGTCGCGCCGCTCTTCCTGCTCTACGACTACTCGTTCCTCCCCGACGGCACCTCGACCGCGGACGAGGGCCTGGCCGCGGCGTACCGGGCCGGGGTGGTGTGCACCGACGAGCACCTGCTCGCGCCCGACCCGTACCCCGACCGCGCCGCCTGGTGCGCCGCCCGGATCGCGTACTCCCGGTCGCGGCTCGACGCCTGCGATCCCGCCCTGCCCACCGTGCTGGTCAACCACTGGCCGCTGACCCGGCTGCCCACGCGGGTGCTGCGGTATCCGGAGTTCGCGCTGTGGTGCGGCACGACGGCGACGGCCGACTGGCACGTCCGCTACCGGGCCGCCGCGGTGGTCTACGGCCACCTGCACATCCCGCGCGAGACGTGGGAGGACGGCGTGCGCTTCGTCGAGGTGTCACTGGGTTACCCGCGCGAGTGGCGTACCCGGGGTGTCCCCGACCCGCTCCTACGCACGGTCCTCCCTGCCCCGTGACCGAACTTCGACGTTCCTCTCAACCAGTGGAGAACCGGCGGTTTCCGCTGATGCCGGTCTGGCTACGCCTCAGCACACGGTGACGGCGCTCACGTCTCGAAGGGGAGATGAATGACGATACGGAAGACGGAGGACCCCCGGGCGCGCTACTCGGGCTGGGTGGCTCCACTCTGCTGGACGGCAGTGGCGCTCGAGGGCTTCGACCTGGTGGTGTTGGGGGTGGTTCTGCCCTCCCTGCTCCAGGAGCCCGGCTGGGGCCTGACACCGAACACCGCGTCGCTGGTGTCGGTGGTCGGCCTGGTCGGGGTCATGCTCGGCGCAATGGCAGTCGGAGCGATCAGCGACATCATCGGCCGGCGCCGGACCGTCGTCTGGACCGTGATCATCTTTTCGGTGCTCACGCTCGCCTGCGCCTTTGCGCCCAACCCCTTCATCTTCGGTCTGCTGCGGTTCCTGGCCGGGCTCGGGCTCGGCGGGGTACTGCCCACCGCGATCGCGATGGTCAACGAGTTCGCCCGGACCGGCCGCGGAGGCACAGCGACCACCTCGCTGATGACCGGCTACCACGTCGGCGCGGTCGCCACCGCGCTACTGGGGATCCTGCTGATCCCGCGATACGGCTGGGAGTCGATGTTCGTCATCGGCGCGCTCCCTGCGCTGGTCCTGGTCCCGCTGCTGCTCAAGTACCTGCCGGAGTCGGACGCCTTCCTCCGCGCTCGCGCCGGCCTCGACTCCCCGGCGGGCGGTGCGGCCAAGCGGAGCAAGAACCCCGTCGGCATCCTCTTCCAGCACGGTCTCGCCCGGTCGACCATCGCGTTCTGGATCACCTCGTTCATGGGTCTGCTTCTGGTCTACGGGTTGAACACGTGGCTGCCGCAGATCATGCGCTCGGCCGGCTATGAACTGGGTGCTGCGCTGGCGCTGCTGCTGGTGCTCAACGTCGGTGCGGTTCTCGGTCTGTTGATCGCAGGCAAGGTGGCCGACCGGATCGGTAACCGCCGCTCCACCATCGCCTGGTTCGCCGGGGCGGCGCTGTTCCTCGCACTGCTGAGCATCAAGCTGCCCGGTATCGGCGTGTACGTGTCCGTGCTGCTCGCCGGCATGTTCGTGTTCAGCGCACAAGTACTGGTCTACGCCTACATCAGCCACCTGTACCCGGCCGTCGTGCGGGCCACCGCCGTCGGCGCGGCCAGCGGGTTCGGCCGGCTCGGCGCCATCTCCGGCCCGCTGATCGGCGGATGGCTCCTCACCGTCGGGCTGGCCTACCCGTGGGGCTTCTACATCTTCGCCGTCGTCGCCGCGCTCGGCGCGCTGTCAATCATGCTGGTCAACCGCGACCCGGCGCCGAACGAGCCGCTCCCGGTCGACGAGGACGAGGCCGATCACGCCGGCGAGCGGCACGTGGGTGGGACGCGGAACTGACCATGCGCACTGTCCGGGACGCCACGTTCGACGTCTTCCGCCGCTTCGGGATGACCACGATCTTCGCCAACCCCGGCTCCACGGAGATCGCGTTCCTCACCGGCCTGCCCGACGACCTACGGTTCGTGCTCGCACTGCACGAGGGCTCGGTCGTCGGCATCGCCACCGGTCACGCGACGGCGACGGGCCGGCCGGCGTTGGTCAACCTGCACACCACCGCGGGCCTCGGCAACGCCGTCGGCGCCCTCGCGACGGCGCGGACGAACCGCGTCCCGCTCGTGGTGGTCGTCGGCCAGCAGGACCGGCGCCACCTCGTCTACCGGCCGTTCCTGGCGGGCGACCTCGCGGGGTTGGCGGGCGACTACCCGGTGTGGGTGAACCAGCCCGCCCGCGCGCAGGACGTGCCGAGCGCGATCGCCCGCGCCTGGCACGAGGCGGTCGACGGCCGCGGACCCGCTCTGGTGATCGTGCCGAGCGACGACTGGGCCGAGCCCGCCGACGACGCCCCGATCGCCGCCCCGGCCCGCCTGCACCGCGGGACGGCGGCAGATCCGGCAACTCTCGCCGAGCTCGCCGACCTGGTGGGAGGAGCGAGTTCGCCCGCGCTGGTGGTCGGGGCCGACGCCGACGACCCCGAGACCTGGGCCGCGCTGGTCGCCCTGGCCGAGCGCCTCGACGCCCCGGTGTGGCAGGAATCGTTCGCCGCCCGCGCCGGCTTCCCGCAGGACCACCCGCTGTTCGCCGGCCACCTGCCCGCCGGCCGGGCCCGGCTCCGCGAGGCGCTGGGCGGCCACGACGTCGTGCTGGCGGTCGGCGCGCCGGTGTTCCGCCAGTACCCCTACGAGCAGGGCCCGTTCGTCAACCCCGGCACCACCGTCGCGCTGGTCACCGACGACGTCGAGGACGCCCATCACAGTCCGGTGCAGTTCGCGGTGGTCGCCGGACCTGCGGCGGTGTGTGTCGCCCTCGCCGAGCGGGTGACCGCCCGCTCCGCGACGACACCTGCGCCCACCCGGCCGGCGCCGCCGCGGCCGCCCACCGACGGCGAGCCGTTGCGGGCGTCGCACGTCATGGCGGCGCTCGCCGAGCGGGTCGCGGCGGACACCGTCGTCGTGGAGGAGACGCCGTCGAGCCGCCCCGACCTGCACCGGCTGCTCCCGGCCCGCGCTCCGCTCGGCTTCCTCAGCGCCGCGATGGGTGGGCTGGGCTTCGCCCTGCCGGCCGCGATCGGCGTCCGGATGGCCGAGCCACGCCGCCCCGTGGTCGCGGTGGTCGGCGACGGCTCGTCGCTCTACGGGATCCAGGCCCTGTGGAGCGCGGCGCACTACGGGTGCGGCGTGCTGTTCGTCGTGCTGGCCAACGGCCGCTATGCCGTCATGGACCGGCTCGCCGAGCAGCACGGGGCGGGTAAGGCGCCGTGGCCCGCGTTCGAGGAGGTCAGCATCTCGACGTTGGCCGAAGGCCTGGGGTGTCCGGCCACCCGCGTCGGCACCCACGACGAACTGCTCGCGGTGCTCGACGAGGTGGTGCCGACGCTGGGCGAACGCACCGAGCCGCTGGTGCTCGAGGTCGCGGTGGTTCCGGACACCACGTTCGCGCCGTGACCGTTCCAGCCGTGGAGAAGGGCCCCGTGCACGACGGAGTGGCCGGCTCGACCGATCCCGGCCGCTCCGTCCTCGGGCGGGCGCTCGCCGTACTCGACACCTTCTCGACGGAACGGGCCGAGCGGACGCTCGGCGCGATCGCCCGCGAGGCGGGACTCCCGTCGGCCACCGCGCACCGCATGGTCGCCGAACTCGTGGCGTGGGGCGCCCTGGAGCGCGTCGGCCGGGGCCGCTACCGGATCGGGCTGCGGCTCTGGCAGCTCGGCTCCCTGGCGCCCGAGGCCCGTACCTTGCGTGACGTGGCGCTGGCGTTCCTGCACGACCTGCTCGAGGTCACCCACGAAGTCGCGCACCTCGTCGTCCGCGACGGCGACAAGGCGCTCTACCTGGAACGCCTCATGGCCCGTCCCGAGGTGCACGTCCGGTCCCGCGTGGCGCGCCGGCTGCCGTTGTACGCCACGGGGCCAGGCAAGATCCTGCTCGCCCACGCACCCGACGACGTCGTCCGGCAGGTCCTCGCCGGCCCGCTGCCACGGCTGGCTCGCAACACGATCGTCGATCGCGACCTGCTCGACGCCGCACTCGTCGCGATCCGCGAGTCCGGGTACTGCATCTCGCGGGAGGAGACGACGGACGGCGCGTCGTCGGTCGCCGCCCCGGTCCGCGGCCCGAACGGCGACGTCGTCGCCGCCATCTCCGTGGTCGTGCCCGCCGACCGGCGCGACCTCGCCTCGCTCGTCCCGGCGGTGCGCGTCGCGGCCGCCGGTATCTCCCGGGGGCTGCGGCCGCGAGCCCACCGCTCCACCAGACTGCAGAAGGGAAGTACCCCATGACGTTCCTGGACCGCGCCCGCTGGGAGGGCAAGATCTTCACCACGGGCGGGTGGGTGGCCGGTTCCGGCGGCGAGTACGACGCCGTCGAGCCCGCCACCGGCACCACCCTCGCCCGCGTCGGCGCCGCCTCGGAGTCGGACGTCCACAAGGCGGCCGAGACCGCCGCTCAGGCCCAGCGCGACTGGGCGGCCCTGCCCTACGACCGGCGCGCGGCCGTGCTGCGGCGCGCCGGTCAGCTGTTCGTGGAGCACGAGGACGAGATCCACGAGTGGCTGGTCCGGGAGTCCGGGGCGATCCGGCCGTTCGCCGGCTTCCAGACCCGTGCCGTGGCCGCGGAGGAGTGCTGGGAGGCCGCCGGGCTGGCGAGCCACCCCTACGGCGAGATCCTGCGGTCGAACCAGCCGCGGCTGTCGATGGCGCGGCGGCTGCCGGTCGGCGTGGTCGGGGTGATCGCGCCGTTCAACGCCCCGATCATCCTGGCCATTCGGGCCATCGCCCCGGCGCTCGCGCTGGGCAACGCGGTGGTGCTCAAGCCCGATCCCCGCACCGCGGTGTGCGGCGGTGTGGTGTTCGCCCGGATCTTCGAGGAGGCCGGGCTGCCGCCCGGGCTGTTCCACGTGCTGCCCGGTGGCGCGGACGTCGGTGCGGCGGTGGTGGACGACCCCGTGATCCGGGTCATCGCGTTCACCGGGTCCACGCGCGCCGGGAAGATCATCGCCGAGCAGGCGGCGAAGCGGCTCAAGCGGGTGCACCTGGAGCTGGGCGGCAACTCCGCGCTGATCGTGCTCGACGACGTCGACCTGGAGAAGGCGGTGTCGGTCGGGGCGTTCGGGTCGTTCAACCACTCCGGGCAGATCTGCATGGCCACCAGCCGCCACCTCGTTGCCGACTCGATCGCGGCGGATTACGCGACGGTGCTCGCCGAGCACGCCGACCGGATCCCCGTCGGCGACCCGTCCGGCGGCGACGTCGGCATGGGCCCGATCATCGACGCCGCCCAGCGCGACCGGGTCCATGACGTCGTCACCACCTCGGTGGACGCGGGCGCGACGCTCCGCGCGGGCGGCACCTACGAGGGGTTGTTCTACCGTCCGACGGTGCTCTCCGACGTCCCTCTGACCGCGCCCGCCTACGCGCAGGAGATCTTCGGGCCGGTCGCCCCCGTCGTCGCCTTCTCGAGCCTCGACGAGGCCGTGTCGCTGGCCGGGGGCACGGAGTACGGGCTGTCGCTGGGCATCCTCACCCGCGACGTGATGAAGGGGCTGGAGCTGGCCGAGCGCATCCCGTCCGGGCTGGTGCACATCAACGACCAGACCGTCAACGACGAGGCGCTGATCCCGTTCGGCGGGGTCGGTGAGTCGGGCACCGGCTCGCGACACGGCGGTGCGGCGGCCAACCTCGAGGCGTTCACCGAGACCCAGTGGGTGACGGTGCGCGGCGACCTGCCCGCCTACCCGTTCTGAGCGATCGGGCCCGCCCCGCCCCGCGCCGGGTGGGGGCGGGCCCGCCTGCTCAGTGGTGCGCGACGTAGCGCACCGGCTCCGGGAGACGCGCCTCCTGTCGCACGCGCGTCGAGAACCGCTCGATGGACGCCAGCGCGCTCACCACGTCCGCGCTGCGCACCTCGAAGGGCATCGCGTGGATGGTCTCGCCCTCGACCGTCGCGGCGTCGGCGACCGTCTTGAGCGAGTCGAGGTCGTCCGCGCTCAGGCCGACCTCCGTCAGCGTGTTCGGCAGCCCGACCCGCGTGGTGAACTCGACGAAGTCGCGGATCTCGCTCGCCGGGGCACCCTCCAGGACCAGCTGGGTCACCGAGCCGATGTTCACCTTCTGCCCGTGCGCGAGCCCGTGCGTGGCGCCGACGGCGGTGAGCCCGTTGTGGATCGCGTGCGCGGCGGCGAGCCCGCCCGACTCGAAGCCGAGCCCGGAGAGCAGCGTGTTCGCCTCGATCACCTTGTCGAGCGCGGGCGTGACCTGGTGGTCGCGCACCGCGTCGACGGCCTGCAGCGCGTTGTCCCACAGGACGTCCCAGCTGAGCTTCGCCAGCGCCGTCCCCGTCAGCGTCGGCAGCCCGCCCGCCATCGTGTTGGAGTTCGACTGGGCCGTCGCCCGGGCCTCCAACCAGGTGGCCAGCGCGTCACCGACGCCCGCGACGAGCAGGTCGACCGGCGCGTTGGCGACGACTTGCGAGTCGACGAGCACGAGGTCCGGGTTCCGGGGGAAGAAGCGGTACTCCTCGAACTCCCCGTCCTCGGTGTAGATCACCGACAGCGCGCTGCACGGCGCATCGGTGGAGGCGACCGTCGGGCAGTTGGCCCAGCGGATGTCGGCCAGGAAGCCCGCCGCCTTGACCGCGTCGATCGTGCTCCCGCCACCGATCGCGACCGCGACGTCCGCCCCCGAGCTCTTGATCGCGCCGACGAGCCGGTCGACCTCCTTCGCGCTCGGCACGCCGCGGAACGTCTCGCGCTGCACCGGCAGGCCGGCGTTCTTCAGCGACGCCTCGACGTCGTGCCCCACCAGACCCCAGACCAGGTCGTCGGCGACGAGCAGCGGCGTCGACCCGATCGTCTTGAGGTAGTCGCCGAGCTGGTGGATTGCCCCCTTGCCCTGGACGTAGCGGCTCGGGCTGATCACGGTGCGGACGGGTGCGGCCACGGCGGACTCCAGACCTGACGACGATGTCCGTGCCGCACCGGACCTGTGTCGACCGGCGACAGCACACTGTGGACAACGACCCTAGGCACGGCACACCGCCACCGGTGCCGGTTGTCTCACTTTGACACGGGTCGTGCGGCGTCAGAGCATCGCGTCGATCTCGGCCCGGTGGTACGCGAGCGGGGTGACCGGGAAGCCGAAATCGTCCTTGTGCAGGCTCGCCGACCCGCACCACCCGCACCGTCCCGCCGCGTCGATCACGGCGCGACTCTCGAGCTCGGCCCGACGGCCCGCCGGACGACCGGCGACGGCGGGGCGCGCGTCGCGGGCCTTGACCTGGCGGTAGAGCCACCAGGCGCCGAGCGGGATCGAGACGATCAGCGCGAGACCGAGCAGGCTCTGCACGAACCCGACCACGATGCTGATCGCGATGCCTGCCAGCACGAGCACTCCGACGACCTGCGCCACCCGCAGCACGATCCCCGACATGGCGGTCTCCCTTCGCGCGCCCGCGACCGACGCTACCCGCACCGGGCGGGCTCGGAACCGCGTCAGAAACCGTGGCGCCGGTCGCCCGCCACCGCCGCGCACAGCCGTGCCTCGGACTCCGCCGAGAAGGGCTCGCGGTACGCGGCGACCGCCGCCTGCGTCTCGTCCATGACCAGGTCGGCGTTGATCTGCGCTCCCGCCATCGCGGCGGCCGCCGCCGCGGCGCCCACCTGCGCGGTCAGGTCCGTGACGTTGCCGGCGACCCACACCCCGGGCACGTCCGTCCGGCCCGTCGGGTCGGCGGGGACGTACTCACCGACCCCGCTCGGGTGCTCGACGGCCCGCAGCCCGAGACCTGCCAGGAGATCCGCCCGGGCGACCATCCGCGTCGCGACCACGACGGCGTCGCGGCGGACCACTCGGCCGTCGCGCAGCCGGACACCCGTCAGCCGGTCGTCGGCGACCTCGACCGCGGTCACCTCCCCGTGGACAACCCTGATCCCGCGGGCCGCGAGCTGCTCGGCCTGTTCCGCGGTCGGGGGAAGCGTGTGGGAGAAGAAGGTGACGTCGGCGGTCAACTGCCGGAACAGCAACGCCTGGTGCACCGACATCGGCCCGCTCGCGAGCACGCCCACGGCCTGGTCGCGGACCTCCCAGCCGTGGCAGTACGGGCAGTGCAGCACGTCGCGGCCCCACCGCTCGCGCAGGCCGGCCACGTCGGGCAGCTCGTCGACCAGGCCGGTGGTCACCAGCAGCCGCCGCGCCCGGACCGATCGACCGTCGGCCAGGGCCACGATGAACCCGTCGCCGTCCCGCGTGGCTCCAGTGACCTCCCCGTCCACGACGACGCCGCCGTACCGCCGGACCTCCGCCCGGCCCTGTGCCAGCAACTCGCCCGGAGACGTGCCGTCGCGGGCCAGCAGGCCGTGCACTCCCTCGGCCGGCGCATTGCGCGGAGCTCCTGCGTCGATCACCATCACAGCCCGCCGCGACCGGGCCAGCATCAGCGCCCCGCTCAACCCCGCTGCGCCGCCACCGACCACCACGACCTCTGCGTCGTCCATCCACTCGTCCATCACGACCACCTCCACGACAGACCATGCGCCGATTCGGCAGACATCGGCAACTTTCGTTGCTGATGTGGCAACATGCAGGAGTGGACGACGACCTGGACGACGCCATCACCGCAGCCGGCCCACGGCTGCGCGCGCTGCGCAAGCAACGCGACATCACGCTCGACGAACTGTCGTCCCAGACCGGCATCTCCAAGAGCACGCTGTCGCGTCTGGAGTCCGGCAGCCGCCGCCCCACGCTGGAGCTGCTCCTCCCGCTGGCCCGGGTCTACGGCGTCACCCTCGACGAGCTCGTCGGCGCCCCACCGACCGGCGATCCCCGCGTCCACCTCCGCCCGGTGACCCGCAACGGCATGACGATGCTCCCGCTGACCCGTCGCGCGGGAGGGATCCAAGCCTTCAAGATCATCATGTCGCCCGGCGGCCGGCCCGAGGAGCCCGATCCGCGGACCCACGAGGGATACGAGTGGATCTACGTTCTCAACGGGCGGCTGCGGCTGGTGCTCGGCGACCACGACCTGGTCCTCACCTCCGGCGAGGCGGCGGAGTTCGACACCCGGACACCCCACTGGTTCGGCCCGGTCGGGGGAGCGGCGGTCGAGTTCCTCAGCCTGTTCGGCAAGCAGGGCGAGCGCGCGCATCTGCGCGCTCGGCCGAAGGGCTGAGGCGCTCCCGGCGTCCTCGCAGAGAGCCCGGCCTCCTCGCCGACGCGGTCGCCTCTGCGACGAGTGCGCCACGTCTGCGAAGAGGGCGGGAACGGCGCTGCACGATCGTCTGCACGTTGGGGCAGTGCGTTCCGCGGCGGCGTCCTTAGGCTGATCGCGTGGGGCAGGAGCACGCCCGTCGGCGCGAGCACGCGCGGGAGCATCCGGCGCCGCGTCCGGCCGCCGTTCCTCCCACGTCTGCGCACGACGCGGTGATCGGGCTGCAGCGCGCGGCAGGGAACCGCGCCGTCGCGGTGTCGCTCGAACGCGGGCGACGACCGGCGGCGCCGGTCGTGCAGCGGGTGCACGTCGACGGGGCGTTCGACGAGAACCTCTTGCAGCCCTACGACGCGCGCAACCGCTCCACCCGTGCCCTGACCCCGCACGTGTACAGCCAGGACGTGCACTACGACCTCACCCGTGGCGCCACCCAGGTCGACCTCGTCGTCAAGATCCGCTTCGTCACGCCCGACGACCGGCAGATCCCGGCCGCCGACACCGCGCGCCGCACCTACATCGCGAACATGTGCGCCGGCGTGGAGGCGGCGTGGGGCAGCAAGTACGTGTTCGTCACCAAGGCCCACCCGCCGCCGCCCGCGACCGGCACGGGCACCACACCGGCGCCAGGCGCCGCGGCGCCCACCCCTGTCCCGGCTTCCGGGACGACCGCCCCACCCGAGCCGGGCACCGCCGCGCCGCCGGCTGCCGTGGACGTGCGGCTGCCGGTGAAGTTCAAGGCCACGCCGGAGTACAGCCCGACCGACGACGGCACGATGCCCATCGTCCACGTGCACCCGCAGACCGAGGCGGCCGACTCGTCCCGGCCCGGAAAGCGGATCGACTCGGGCAACTGGTTCATGAACATGGGCGACTACGACACCGGCGACCCGAACGAGGCGGTGAAGACCGCCGCCCACGAGTACGGCCACCTGCTGGGCATCCCCGACGAGTACTCGCAGAGCAACACCCAGATGCACAAGCTCATGCACCAGGCGTCGCCGACGCTCGCCGCGGGGGAGGACCAGAGGCTCGACGACGCGGCGACGAAGTACATGGTCCTGCGGGCCATGGCGCCCTCCTTGGCGCAGCACGCCCGCGCCGGCGCGGCCCGGGCCACCAAGGCGATCGGCGCGAAGCGCGCGCACCTCGAGCAGGAGGTGCGCGCGGCGATCGCCGGTCTGTGGTCGGACGCGGGCGTGATCGACGCCGTCAAGGCGGAGGTCGGGCCGCAGCTCACCGCCGGGGGCCACCCCGCGCTCGTGGGACGTGTCGACGCGCTGCTGCGTCACCAGGGCGCGGGCGTCGACACCGGCAGGATCGCCCGCACCATCGTCAAGCAGCAGATCGGCGCGAAGAGCATCGAGACACTGGTGCTCAGCGCGCTGCGGAAGGCGATCTTCAGCGCGCAGCGCGTGGCCATCCCGATCACGAACGCCTCGGGCCAGGCGTCGACGATGAACGTGGAGATCGGCACCTCGCAGACGGTGAACAAGGCGGCATCGGGCGGCGCGTTGAACCAGGCGGCGGAGAAGGTCGCGGGAGCCACGATGGACGCTCCCGCAGGCAAGGGTGGCAAGGCACCGCCGTCGCTGCGCCCGTCGGGGAGCTTCGTCTCCGAGCTGCAGGCGCTGACCGCGACCTGGACCGCCGGGGCGGACACACTCGGCGCACAGGCTGCCGCGATCAAGGGCAAGGCGGGCGACGACTACCGCACCTGGGCCCTCGATGCGACGTCCGCCGCCGACGAGACGCAGCTCGCGAAGTTCCTGGGCGGCGTCGCCGAGTCGCTCTCGTTGTCGCTCGGCGGCGAAGCGATCAACACGTTCCTGAACTCGACCTTCGCCACGATGATGCAGGGCCAGATCGACGCGATCACCGCGGCCGTCCAGACCGAGATCGACTCCCACCGCACCGCGACACCGACGGGCACCAGCGCCGCGCCGGTCGCCGCGCCGGACCCGCGGGTGGCCGCGGCCGTCGCGAAGGTCAGCGCCAAGATGCGGGCCCTGCAGGCCGCCCCGGGCACGGCGGTGCCCGGGGCCAAGATGACCGGCGAGACGGCCGCCCCCACCACCCAGCACACGTCGTTCACGGTGATGTCGATGATGGGCGCAGGCAACGAGGGCGGTCTGCGGATCGACTACCTGGCCAAGATCCTCGATCAGTTCAACACCCAGTTCAAGAAGCCCGAAGAAGACGCCTTCAAGACGGAGACGACGTAGTGGCCGCACTCTTGACCTTCGAGCTCGCGGAACCCGGCCACGAACGGCTGGTCGTCGACACCGACGGGACCGTGAGCTACGAGGTGCTCGTGGCCGCCCACCCGGCGTGGGCCGACCGCGCCGGGACGTTCCGCGCCACGCTCGACCCGCCGGAGCTGCGCGTCACCGAGGCCCTCGCCCGCGACCTGATCGACGCCGACCCCCGGACGCGCGGCCGGACCGAGCCCGTGGTCACGGCGTACGTCGACGGCCGCAGTGCCACGCACCCGCTCGGCGGCCCGCACGGCACCGCGGCCGAGCTGCTCTCCGACCTCGTCGACCGCGCCCGGCAGGATCCGGTGGCCGTGGTGCAGCTGGCCGCCGAGGTGCTCGACGGTGGAGATGTGCGGGTGGCCTTCGCGAGTGTCGGTACCGAGCCGGTGACCTTCCAGGTCGAGCCGGCGTCGCTGCGGGTGCGGGTGCAGGTCGACGGGCAGTGGCGCGACGGCCGGTCCGCCCCGCCGTCGCGGTTCTCGCTCGTGGCCCCGCCCGACGGGATCTTTCCGGCCGTTCTCGCCCCGGCCTCGCTGGCTCCCGGCCGCACGGCACGCGGCCTGCTGGCGGTGGGGGAGCAGGCCGACCGGCTGCGGGTGGTGGTCGAGGGGCTGATCGAACCGGCCGACGGGGCGGACGTGGAGCCGGACGACGACGACCTGTTCGGCTCGGCGGCCCCACCGCTGCGCCGGTTCCGGGTGACGAGCCCGCCGGCCCAGCGCCCCTGAGGTCGGCCTCCCCGCATCCCGGACCCGCCTCCGGGATCCACCTGATCCGCGCCGCCCCGGCGGGCGCCACGCTCGATCCATGACCGATCGCCTCCGCCCGGCCCGCCGGCTCGCCCCGCTTCCCGACCCGCTGCGCTGGTCGATCACTGCGTGGCTCGCGGCCGTCGCCTTCGGTGTCGCCGAGACCGCCGTGCGTCTCGTTCTTCCCGATCCGCCGACGGCCGGCGAGCTCGCGGCCCGGTCGGGGGTCTACGCCGTCGTCGCCGCGGCGGTGCTCGCGCTCGCCTCCGGACGCCCCGCTGTCCGGATCGCGGTGGCCGTGGTGGTCGGCGGGATCGGCACGCTGTCGCTGATCGCCGAGCCGGTGGCGTGGTGGGCCGTCGGCGGCTCGCCGGGCACGTTCCTGGCGGCGGCCGACGGGGCCACCCTGCTGATCGTCGGGCTCCGCGCGGCCCACCTGCTCGCGGTGATCGTCGCGATGGCGGCCATGTTCCACCCGCGCGTCAACGCCTTCTTCCGATCACCCGCCCGCGCCACCTGACCTCGCAGCGGTCACTCGCGGCCCGCGCCGCGGCGCGTCCGGATCACCCCGAGGCCGGCGAGAACGCCGACGACGATCACGACGATCGCCACCCAGACCCACCCGGACGTCCCGCTGCTCGCGCCGCCGGCGGCCGCGGGAGCCGGCTCGGCGGCCGCGGTCGCGATGGCGGTCGCGGCGGAGACCGTGTCAGGAGCGGCTTCGCTGGTCGTCGCGGTGGCCGCGGCGGCGAGAGTGAAGCGCACGGAGCCCTTGACCTCGTCCCCGTCGTCCGCGATCACCGTGTAGTTCAGGGTGCACGGGCCCGACGGGCCCACGGCCTGGACCGGTGCGGTGACGGAGGCACCGGTGACGGTCGTCGTACCGACGATCCACGACGACCCGTCCGGGCCGGTGACGTTGATCGGGTCGGCGGGGAGCGACACCGCTCCCTCGAACGTCAGCGTCACCTTCTCCGGCGCCGACGACAGCGACGCGCCCTCCACGGGATCGCTGCCCTTCAAGGTGGTGCGTGCCATGGCCGGCCCGGCCGTGAGGAAAACGGCGAAAACGGCCAAGAGCACGGACAGAGCGCCGCGCAGAATCGTCACGAAAGCCCCTCTCCTGTCGATGTCTGCAGCTCGACCGGCCTGTCGGCCGGGCCCGCGGAATTGTTCCGCGCCGGTTTCCGGTGGCTGTGTGCGGGGTCATGAGAAATGGCGGGTGGAGTCGGGAACCCCGACGGCGTCGGTACACGTATCAGGAGCATGACCTCGTGCCCCGCTGCCGCGTCCCCCGCGTCCGGCAGCGTCGATCCGGTCCCGCTCCTCCTGCCGCTGCTGCGGAACCGGTTCGACCCCGACGCGGACCTGGGCGAGGTGCGGCGCACACGCCCGGTCGCCCGGCTCGACGCCGACGACGGCGTACCCCCGGTGTGGCTGGTCACCGGCTACGACGAGGTCCGCCGGGTACTGGGCGACAGCAGCTCGTTCAGCAACGACCTGCGCCATCTCGCCGGGACCGGGCTGGAGACCCTCGCCGCGCAGAACCCCGGCGGCCTGGGCTTCACCGATCCGCCCGACCACACCCGGCTGCGGCGCCTGCTGACCCCCGAGTTCACCGGACGGCGCCTGCAGGCCCTCGTCCCGCGGATCGAGACGGTCGTCCGTTCCCGGATCGACGCCCTCGCCGCGCAGGGGCCGCCGGCCGATCTCGTGGCCGACTTCGCGGTGCCCGTGCCGTCGCAGGTGATCGGTGAGCTGCTCGGCGTCCCGGAGGAGGACCGCGACGAGCTGGAGAAGTGCAGCATCGCGCGCTTCGACACGTTCGGATCGATGGAGGACTCGCTCACCGCGGTCAACGCCTCGCTGGACCTCCTCGGGGAGCTGGTCGCCCGGCACCGGGTCGATCCCCGGCCGGGCCTGCTCGCGAACCTGATCGCCCGCCACGGCGACGACCTGTCGGACCGTGAGCTGGCCGAGCTCGCCGACGGTCTGCTGAGCGGAGGCCACGAGACCACCGCGTCCATGCTCGCGCTCGGAACGCTCGCGCTCCTCGAGCAGCCGTCACTGGCGGACGGTTTACGCACCGGTCGGATCCCGGTCGGGCGGCTCGTCGACGAACTGCTCCGACACCTCTCCGTCGTCCAGGTCGCGTTCCCGAGGTTCGCCACGTCGCCGACGTCGGTGGGAGGCGTCGCGATCGAGGTCGGGGACATCGTGCTGTGCTCGCTGTCGGGGGCCGACCGTGACGGCGTGTTCGGCGCACATCCCGACGACATCGACCCGGACCGCGTTCCCGTCCCGCACCTCGCCTTCGGACACGGCCTGCACCGCTGTCTCGGCGCGGAGCTCGGCCGGCTCGAGCTCCGGATCGCGCTCCCGGCCCTGCTCGGCGCGTTCCCCGGCCTGGCGCCGGCGGTTGCGCCCGACCGGATCGCGTTCCGTGAATACTCCCTCGTGCACGGGATCCGGGCCCTCCCCGTGACGTGGTGACGCCGCCGCGGAGCGCTACGGTCCGCCGTATGGACGCCCGTCCGGAGCCCGGCGGCCGGGTCACGCTGCTCGCACACGCCCCGACCTCGGTGACGGCCTCGGCCGCGTTCCCCGCCGACGAGCCGCTCGACGCCCGCGGGCGGGCGTGGGCCGAGGCAGGGGCCGCAGACCTGCCGCGGGCCGACCGGGTGCGGTGCGCACCGGAGCGGGCGTGCCTCGAGACGAGCGCCTGCCTGCGGTGCACGCCCGATCCCGATCCGGGCCTCGCGGGATGGGACATGGGCCGTTGGGCCGGCCGGACGCTCGACGACGTCGCCGCCGAGGAGCCGGCGGAGGTCGCGGGATGGCTGGCCGACCCGGCGGCGGCACCGCACGGCGGCGAACCGCTCGCCGCACTGATCGAAAGGACAGGGCACTGGCTGGCCGGGTTGCCGACCGGGCACACGCTCGCCGTGTGCGCGCCTGCGGTCGTCCGCGCGGTCGTCGTCGCCGTGCTCGGGGCGCCGCCGTCGGCGTTCTGGCGGCTCGACGTCGCGCCGATGACGTGGACGGACCTGCGCGGCGGACCGAGCCGGTGGACCGTCCGCAGCGCGGCCGCGTCAGGCCGCGGGAGCCGACGCGGTCGTGGGAGTGGCGAGTGACCTATCGGGTGCCGGTTCGACTGCCGGTTCGACCCGGCGGAACGCCGTGATCGCGACGAGGAACAGTCCCAGACCGCCGCCGAACGTGATCACCGTGGCGATCCGGTCCAGGTCGAACGGCCCGCCGAAGGCGAGAACGGCGCGGTGGAACGTGAGGGTGTCGGACAGCGTGAGCAGCGCCGTGAGGACGCCGACCGAGCCGTAGAGCGCGGCCCCGAGCAGGTGTCCGCGCAGCGTCAGCGCGGCGGCCAGGGGACCGAGCAGCCAGGTCGCCATGCCGATCCCTGCGGCGCCGAGCAGCGCCACCAGGCCGGGAGGTTCGGCGACCACGAGCGACGAGCCGATCACGTGGACGACGTAGGCCGCCGTCACGACGAGGACGACTCCGGCCAGTGCCGTCCTCGCCCCACCGGGACGGCCACGTTCCACCGCCAGCCCGCCGACGGTGTACGTGCCGAGCAGCGCGGCGACGGTGAGCGCCCACCACGGGAAGGGATGCGGAGCGGGCGGCCACACCCGGTCGCCGCGCACCGTCACCGGGAGATCGCCGACGGCGAGCGGCACCGCCCACGCCCCGACGCCGGCAGGGGGCGCCGCGGGGTCGCCGAGCCGGGCGTCGGTCCAGGCGGCCGACCCGCCGGGCGGTACGACACGAGGTCGGCCGGCCTCCGTACCCGGCACGGTCACCGGCTGTGCCGTGTCGTTGTCGAGCCGGAGGCGCGCCCCGCCGTCGATCACCACGACGTCCAGGCCCGGGACGGCGGGCTCGAGGGACAGGACCCGCGGCATGCTGCTGACGACGACGGGGGACTCGGTGCCACCGTGGGCCGCTGCGGACGTGGCGCCGAGCGGCAGCAGGACGACCGCGAGCAGCGCACCCACGGCGATCCGGAGGAGGACACCGGCCCCGAAGCGGCGGCCGGCGACGGCGGGAGCCCGGGACATCCGCACAGCGTCGACGGTGCCGGAGACCGGCGTCAAGGCGAAGTGGATATCACAAGACACATCACATAGTGGGATGTGCGCAGGTCGCAGGCGGGGTTAGAGTGCTGCTGCCGACGGTCCGGGTCCGGTGTTTCGCACAGGATCCGGGGCAAGAGGGAACCCGGTGAGAATCCGGGACTGTCCCGCAGCGGTGAGTGGGAACGACAGCCGTCAACGAAGCACTGGGTGGGAGCCCGGGAAGCGACGGTCAGTAGGTCCACCGGGATCCTCCGGTGGGTGCCCACGAGTCCGAAGACCTGCCGCCGGTGCGCGCACCTGCCGGTGTGCGCGGATCCGTGTGCCTCGTGGGTGGGCCGGAGCGGACGGTGGCGCGGTGCGCCCCCGGCCTCCTGCCTCAGCCCTCGCGTCGTACGCAGGTCCTTCGACGCGGACGGCTCGACAGAGCCGGAAAGGCAGGAAGCCCAGATGACTGGTGCCTACGCAGCGGGCACGCGCCCCGTGGCGATCCCCGTCTCCACCACGCTCCCGTGGCTGTTCGGCTCGCTCGTCCTCGGCTTGCTGATCTACTACTTCATCGGCATCGACGAGGGCGCGACCTCGGTGTTCGGCAACACCATGGTCGTCCACGAGTTCGTCCACGACGCCCGGCACTTCCTGGGATTCCCGTGCCACTGAGCGGGCCGGCACCGGCTGGGGCCGGTGCCCTGGTCAGCGGCCTGGTCCTGCGGGCCGCGGGCGTCGGACTGCTCGGCGGGCTGGTCGCGTTCGTGTTCGCGCGGATCTTCGCCGAGCCGCTGATCCAGCAGGCGATCGACTACGAGGGCGGCCGGGGCGAGGCCGAGGCGGCGCTGGCCGCGGCGGCGGGCGAGCCCGTCGGCGCGGAGGGGTCCGAGCTCTTCAGCCGGGCCGTCCAGGGCAATGTCGGCATCGGGGTCGGCATCATCCTCTTCGGGCTCGCCGTGGGCTGCTTCTTCGGTGTGGCCTACTGCCTGGCGTACGGCCGGGTGGGCCGGGTATCGGCCCGGCAGCTGTCGCTGCTGGTCGCGGGCGGCGGCTTCCTGGTGCTCTTCCTCGTGCCGTTCCTCAAGTACCCGGCGAACCCGCCGGCGGTCGGCAACGACGCGACGATCGCGCAACGGGCCGGGCTGTACGGGGTCATGGTCGTGGCCTGCCTGGTGTTCGGCGCGGCCGCGCTCTGGCTGGGGCAGCGGCTGGCACCGCGGTTCGGGACCTGGAACGCGACGCTGCTCGCCGGCCTCGCGTTCGTCGTCGTGATCGGCCTGGTCATGGTCCTGCTCCCACCGCTGGGCTCGCTGTCCGCGAACGCGGGCGAGGTGGGCCCGGCGCTCACCGAGACACCACAGCCGCTGCGCGACCCGTCGGGCGCCATCGTGTTCCCGGGCTTCGACCCGGACCTGCTGTACTACTTCCGGCTCTACTCGGTGATGGCTCAGGCCCTGCTCTGGGGCGTCATCGGAGTGGCGTTCGCACCACTGGCCGAGCGGCTGCTCGCCCGGTCGGGCGTCGACGACAGGCAGGGGACCCCCGCGGTCTGATCGATGCCAGGAGAACGACATGAAGATGGGCTTCCGCTGGTACGGCGAGGGGAACGACACGATCTCCCTCGACGACATCCGGCAGATCCCCGGGGTCGAGACCGTGGTGTGGAGCCTGCACGACAAGCAGGCCGGCCAGGTGTGGGAGACCGACGAGATCGACGCGGAGATCGCCAGGATCACCTCGATCTCCACCGAGGCGGCCGCCCGGGGCGTCACCAAGACCCTCGACGCCGAGGTGGTCGAGTCGGTCAACGTGCACGAGTCGATCAAACTCGGCAAGACCGTGCTCGGCCTCGGCCGGGACGAGGCGATCGACAACTACATCACCACGATCGAACGGCTGGGCCGCGCCGGCGTGAAGGTGGTCTGCTACAACTTCATGCCCGTCTTCGACTGGCTTCGTACGGATCTGTGGCACCCGCTCCCCGACGGTTCGACGGCGCTGTTCTACGAGAAGGCCGTCGTCGACCAGATGTCGCCGGAGAAGCTGATCGCCGACATGGAGGCCAACTCCGGCGGGCTGACGTTGCCGGGCTGGGAGCCCGAACGCCTCGCCGGTTTCGGTGAAGTGAACGCGGCGTACGAGGGCGTGACCCACGAGCACATGTACGCCAACTACAGGTACTTCCTCGACGCGATGATCCCGACGTGCGAGGCGTACGACGTGAAGATGGGCGTGCACCCCGACGACCCCCCGTTCGACCTCTTCGGTTGGCCCCGAGTGGTGTCGACGAAGCAGGACCTGGCCACCGTCCTGTCGCTCAACAGCAGCCCCTACAACGGTCTGACGCTGTGCCTGGGCTCGTTCTCGGCCAACCCCGAGCAGGACGCCGTCGACGCCGTCACGACCTTCATGGACCGCATCCACTTCTCGCACGTGCGCAACATCAAGCACTTCCCGAACGGCGACTTCACCGAGGTCGCGCACCGGGCCCGGGAGGGCGACGTCGACACCGTCGGCATCATGAAGGCCTACGCGGAAGCCGGGTACACCGGCTACATCCGGCCCGACCACGGCCGGCACCTGTGGGACGAGAACACCACCCGCAGACCGCGCCCGGGCTACGGGCTCTACGACCGGGCGTTGGGCATCCAGTACCTGCTCGGGGTGTGGGACACCGTCCGGTACCAGGGCTGACCTGCGCCCGGCAAGCAGCGGTTACCGGTCGACGGCGAGGTCGCGGTGCGGCCAGCCCAGCAGTTTCGCGCCGAGCACGGCGGTGTGGACGGTGAAGCGCTGGGCGGGGTCGGCGGCGTCGTATCCGGTGAGGGTCTTGATCCGGTCGAGCCGGTAGGTGACGGCGCGCACCGACAGGTGCAGTCGCCGCGCCGCCGTCGTGGCGACGCCGCCGGTGACGAAGTAGGCGTCGAGGGTCTCGAGGAGCGGCTCGGCGCCACCGCGGGCGTGCACCAACTCGCCCAGGACCGACTGCACGAGATCGGCGATGGCGGGCTGGTCGCGCAGCAGCACCCGGTATATCAACAACTGCTCGGCCTGGACCAGTGAACTGTCCAGCCGCAGCCGCACGGCCATGGTGAGACCCTCGCGTGCCTCCTCGTACGACCGGGCGATCCCGTACGAACCCGGGTAGGGGCGGCCGACGGTGACCCGCCAGGGCCTGCCGCGCGGGAGCCGCGCCAACTCGGCCAGCATGAGGTCGCCCAGAGTCTTCGCACCCGTGCGTGGGCCCGGGACGTCGGTGTCGGCCGGGGTGAGCACCACGATCCAGCCGTCCTTCGTGGCGACGAGGACGTCGCGGTCACCGGCCCAGCGCACGACGGCGCGTTCGAGGGAGCTGATCGCCGCCTCGGTCTCGTTCAACCGACCCGAGGGGGCGGCCAACGCGACCTGGTGGGGTCGCGCCATGTCGAGGCCGAACGGCTCGGCCCGCTCCACCAGTCTGCCGACGTCGGCATCGCCGCGCAGGAGGTCTTCGACGAAGTCGCGCCGCAGCGTCTCCTCCCACCTGACCATCTGCCGCCGCGCGTCGTTGTACCCCTCGGCCAGGCGTGCGACGGCTTCGTCGACCACGTGCAGCACCGCAGCCGCCGCTGCCCGGACGACCTCGCTGTCCCGTGACCGCACGACCGCCGGCAGCTGCTGCCACAACCGGCGTGCCGCCGAGAGGTACAGCTGCACGGCACTGCCCGCCGACACCCCCAGCTCCGCCGCTCGGCGCCCGAGAAGATCGACCGCGTTGAGCTCGGCGGCGTCGGGCTTGCGGCCCGAGGTCGCGGCGTCGGCGAGGAGCCGGAGGTAGTCGCCGAGAAGCTCGATCGGCACGTCGCCGACGTCTCGGCACGCATCGCGCGCCACGTCTGCAAGCCATGCCCCGTCGTCCGGGCGCGCCTCGTCCCGGTCACGCCCGCGTTGTGGTGCGCTCCTCTCAGCCACGGTCGTTCCCTTCGTCCACGTGCGGGACTCCACGTGCCGTGGAGCGGCGATTCTCCGATATTGCCGGTCATCGGCAACCTACGTCGTGGTTGTCGACCGAGATACCGCCATGTGTCGCGCCGGGTCCGGCAGCACAGTGGACATGGTTCGCCGCCTGCCTCGCGGCCGGATCCGGTGCTCGCCATCCTCGAGGAGTTGTCCATGGCTCGTTCACGTTCGGCCGCCGCTCACGGCCCGGAGCCGGATGAGGTGCAGACCCAAGCCGGCGATGCGCTCGTCTCCCGACTTCCCTCGTTGCGGGCAACCCTCGAGGAGCAGCATCTCTTTCGCAGCGAGCAGCTCGCTCGCCTCGAGGCGTGCAGCCGGCAGCAGGTCCCGTCTGATTCCGGAGCTCAGGAGGCGGTACTCGCTCTCCGCGAAGTCGATGAACTGTTGGCGGCCGGTGCACGACGGGCCCTCACCGACATCGAGCTGGCTCTCGTGCGGATGCACACCGGTCGCTACGGCGACTGTCGCTCCTGTGGCAACGCCATTCCACTGACTCTGCTCGAGGCGATTCCCAAGACGACCCTGTGCCTGGCGTGCCAGCACCGCGACGAACGGGCCGGCCACCAGGCGCTACGCCGGAAGCCGACGACCGGTCGTCGTCGCCGCCAGTCGAACGACCCGGTCGGCCCAGCCCGGCAGAGGTGACGACTGTGTCCCCACCCGGGTCCACATCAACCGGTGTCGAGCAGCTGCTACCACTCCGCGAAGGAGCCGTCGGCGTGCCGCCAGATCGGGTTGCGCCAGCGGTGTCCTTCCTTCGCGCGGTCGCGCACGTAGTCCTCGTTGACCTCGATCCCGAGACCAGGACCCCGCGGGATGGCGACCATGCCTTCGTCGTAGGCGAAGACGGACGGGTCGGCGAGGTAGTCCAGCAGGTCGTTGCTGGTGTTGTAGTGGATGCCGAGGCTCTGTTCCTGGATGAACGCGTTGTAGGTCGCCGCATCGATCTGCAGGCACGTGGCGAGGGCGATGGGGCCGAGGGGGCAGTGCAGGGCGACCGCCACGTCGTAGGCCTCGGCCATGGTGGCGATCTTGCGGGTCTCGGTGATGCCGCCGGCGTGTGAGGGGTCCGGCTGGATGATGTCGACCGCCCCACTGGCGACGACGTGCTTGAAGTCCCACCGCGAATACAGCCGCTCCCCGAGCGCGATCGGGGTCGAGGCCGCGCGCAGGACGTCGAGCACGGCGTCGACGTGCTCGCTGAGCACCGGCTCCTCGATGAACATCAGCTTGTAGGGCTCGAGCTCCTTGATGAGGACCTTCGCCATGGGCTTGTGCACCCGCCCGTGGAAGTCGACGCCGACACCGATTTTCGGCCCGACGGCGTCGCGGACGGTGGCGACGCTCTGCACGCAGCGGTCGACCTTGTCCCAGGAGTCGATGAACTGCATCTCGGCGGTGCCGTTCATCTTGACCGCGGTGAATCCGCGGTCGACCGCGCCGCGGGCGGCGGCCGCGGTCTCGGCGGGCCGGTCGCCGCCGATCCAGGAGTAGACCTTGATGCGGTCGCGGACCGCGCCGCCGAGCAGGTCGTGGACGGGCACGCCAAGGTGCTTGCCCTTGATGTCCCAGAGGGCCTGGTCGATGCCGGCGAGCGCACTCATGTGGATCGGCCCACCGCGGTAGAAGCCGCCGCGGTACAGCACGGTCCAGATGTCCTCGACGTTGCGGGGATCCTGCCCGACCAGGTAGTCCGCGAGCTCGTCCACGGCCGCGGCGACGGTGGCCGCCCGGCCCTCGACGACGGGCTCGCCCCAGCCGACGAGGCCGTCGTCCGTCTCGACGCGCAGGAACAACCACCGCGGCGGCACGGTGTAGGTCGTGACCGACGTGATCTTCATCGTGGGTCCTCCTCCTGTCCGGGCCGCGGCCCGGGGTCAGCGCTGCACGTCCTCCTCCGCCGTGAGCAACGCCAGCTCGTGCGGCCGGGGGAACGCCTCCCAGTCACCGGGGACGGTGACCGCGAACGCACCGGTGACGGCGGCGGTGGACAGCCGGTCCCGGACCCCGCGGCCGAGGAGGCGGGACGCGAGGTAGCCGGCGACGAAGGCGTCGCCCGCACCCACCGTGTCGACGGCGTGCACCGGCACGGCGGGAACCTCGATCAGCTCCCCGTCGATCCGGGCCGTCGCACCGTGCCGCCCGAGCTTGACCACGACCTCGGACGGCCCGAGCGCGGCGAGCGCGTCCGCGAGCGCCTCCGGTCCCACTGAATCGTCCTTCTCGAGCGCGATACGGGCCTCGTCGTCGCCCGCGAAAAGGATGTCCGCACCGGCCGCCAGCTCCCGGAAAACCGGGGCGGCCGTGCCCGCGTCCCACAACCGCGACCGGAAGTTGAGGTCGACCGAGACCAGGACCCCTGCCTGCCGGGCCCGCCGCACCGCCTCCCGGACCGCCGCCGCCGGCTCCGCCCCGAGCGCGGGGGTGATCCCCGACAGGTGCAGCACGCCGGCCTTCTCCACGACACCGTCCGGAATGTCCGCAGGTCGCAGGTGCGAGCCGGCACTGCCGTGCCGGTAGTAGGACACGCGCGTGGACGTGCCCGTACGGCGTTCGCGCAGCATGATCGCGGTCGGCGACGGGTCGCGCTGCACCAGGCAGCGGACCCGCTCGGCCAGCAGCTGGCGCTCGATCAGGTCACCGATCGGGTCGTTGCCGAGCCGCCCGATCCACGTCGCCTGCACACCGAGGCGCGCCGCCCCGATCGCCACGTTCGACTCGGCGCCGCCCATGCTCAGGCGCATCCCCCGGGCGAGCGAGAGTGGGCCGACGTCGTCGGCGACGAGCAGCCCGAGCGTCTCGCCGAGAGTGACCAGCCCGCCGTCGGCGTCGCTCATCTCCGCGCGTCCACCACTGCGGTCACCGCCCGCGCCCGCTCGGCCAGCGCGTCCAGATCGCCACCGGGATCGAGCGCGTCGCCGATCAGTGGACTTCCCAGGCCGAGCGCGACCGCCCCCGCGTCCAGCCAGGCCCCGGCCGCCTCGACGTCGACACCGCCGGTCGGGATCAGCGGGACGTCCGGCAGCGGAGCACGCACGGCCTTGAGGTACCCCGGCCCGAGCGCCCCGCCGGGGAACAGCTTGACCGCACTCGCGCCTGCGCTCCACGCAGCGTGGATCTCCGTAGGGGTGAACGCGCCGGGATAGCTCGCGATGCCGTGCCGGATGGCCGCCTCGATCACCGCGGGCACGACGGAGGGCGACACCACGAAGCGTGCCCCGGCGTCGACCGCCCGGTCCACCTCGTCCGCGGTGAGGACGGTGCCAACCCCGATGTCGGTGCCGTCGGGCACCTTCGCTGCCAGGCGCTCGACGACTTCCAGCGCGCCCTTCGTCGTCAGAGTGAGCTCGAGGCTGCGGATGCCGTTCTCCAGGAGCACGTCCACCACCTCCTCGGCTCGAGAGGCGTTCTCCGCGCGCAGGATCGCGACGACCCGGGTCGTCACCAGGGCTTGACTCATCGGCACTCGGGCGGGCGCGGGCGTGGGAATCTCTGCTGCACTCACTGCAAGGCGTCCCTCCGGGTCTGTTGCCACGCCGTCGTCACGACCCCACGGTGTGACCCGGGTTACCGACCCGAAACGGAAGAGTGGCGTGCATCACAGGGGCCGGGTGCTTGCGTCCAGCCGTACTCCGCGCCGAGCCAGGCCGAGCGGGCCGGCCACGAGGTCTTTCTCCATGACGCTCGTTGGTCTCTTGCCGGTCGTGGGCCATTGCCTCTTCGGCCGTAGGAATGGGTAGTCCGCGAGGCCGACATAGGAAGATCTTCCGACGCGGCGCGGCCATCAGCGCCCCTAGCGTTCTCCAGGTCGAAAGCATCGACCCCACGAGAACGGAGCAGAGTAATGGCTACCTTCCTGATCGAGCGCAACCTTCCCGGGGCATCGGACCTGACGCCCGAGCAGCTGCGCGACATCGCAGCCACGTCCGTGGCGGCCGAGTTCGGTCCCGAGACCGCGAACTCCTGACCCGCTGTCACGAGAAGGGACTGCATCATGACCACGTCACTAGTCGACAACGGGGTGAACGTCGAGGCTCTGCTCGGAGCCCGTGAGGCGTTCGCCGACGCACCGCAGATCGCCCAGTTCCAGTGGCGTTCCACGGTGTCGTGGGTCAACGGCACGCACAGTCGGGCGGACGTCCAGACTTTCTTCGGCTTCGGTGAGCAGCAGACGCACCGGAAGGTGTTCGCCTTCGACATCGACCACCCGCTGCAGTTCGCCGCGCAGGACAACGGGATCACGCCTGTGGAGTACGTGCTGGTCGCGCTGGGGGGCTGCCTGACGGCAGGCATCGCCGCGGTCGCGCAGCAGCGGCAGATCCAGCTGCGGGCGATCCAGGCGTCGGTCACCGCGGAGATGGACCTGCACGGCATCCTCGGGGCCGACCCGGACATCCGCAACGGCTTCAGCGGAGTGCGCGTCGACTACCGGATCGAGGCCGACGCGACGTCGGAGGAGATCGAGGCCCTGGTCGCGCAGTCGCAGAAGCGCTCGGCCGTCTACGACATCCTCACCAACCCGACCGCCGTCACGGTCGACGTCTCGTAGGGCCTGCCATGCACCACACCACTGCCGTCGTCGTCGGGGCCGGGCACTGCGGGCTCGCCGTCAGCCGCTGCCTCGCCGCACGTTCCGTCGACCACGTCGTCCTCGAACGCGGCGAGGTGGCCGCGTCGTGGCGAACCCAGCGGTGGGACTCCCTGCGCCTTCTGACACCCAACTGGATGACGCGGCTGCCGGGCTTCGCCTACTCCGGGGCCGACCCGGACGGCTATCTCGGTACGCCCGAGGTGGTGCGCTTCCTCGAGGACTACGCCGTGGCGTCGGCCGCGCCCGTCCGGTCCGGCGTCACGGTGACCTCGATCCGCCCGGGCGGCGACGGCTATCTGGTGCGGACCGACCGGGGGACCTGGACTGCGGCCACGGTGGTGGTCGCGACCGGTGCAGCCGCGGTGCCGGCCGTGCCGGCGGTGCCGGTGCCCGCGGCGATCGCCACGGTTTCCGCCGCGGATTACCGCAACCCCGACACGCTGCCGCCCGGTGGGGTGCTGGTCGTGGGCGCCTCGGCGAGTGGCGTCCAGATCGCCGACGAGCTGCGGTGTTCGGGGCGGCCGGTGACCCTCGCCGTCGGCGAGCACGTGCGGATGCCGCGGACCTACCGGGGGCGCGACATCCTCTGGTGGCTCGACGCCGCCGGCGTGCTCGACGAGCGCTACGACGCGCAGCCCGACCTGGTGCGGGCGCGCAATCTGCCGTCGATGCAGCTGGTCGGCTCGCCGCAGCGGGCGACGGTCGACCTCACCACGTTGCGGCGGCGCGGGGTGCGGCTGGTCGGGCGGTTTGCCGGCGTCCGCGACGGCGTGGCGCAGTTCTCCGGCTCACTGCCCAACGTCTGCGCCCTGGCCGACCTCAAGCTCGGTCGGCTCCTGAACACGCTCGACGCGTGGGCCGACCGGCCCGGGATCGACGTCGAGGCACCGCAGCGGTTCGCCCCGACCGAACTCCCGGCGTCGGCTGACCTGTCCATGCGCGCCGGCGAGGGCGGGATCGAGACGATCGTCTGGGCCACCGGCTACCGCCCGGACCTGTCGTTCGTCGATGCGGGCGTGCTGGACCGGAAGGGCCGGCCCGTGCACGACGGTGGCGTCACCGCATCCCCCGGCCTCTACCTGATCGGCCTGCCCTTCCTGCGGCGCCGCAAGTCGACGCTGATCGACGGGGCGGCGGCGGACGCCCGCGAGCTGGTCGCGCACCTCATCACCCACCTGGACACGCTCGCCTGCCGGCGGGCGAGCTGAGAGGACCCGCCGTGGAACACCACCCCGTCGCCGCCCAGATCGCCGCGGACGTCGCCCGGCGCGACCCGCAGCGACTTTCGGCGGCGCTGACCGAGACGGCGCGGCTGCGCGCCCTGCTGCCCGGCGGTCCGATACAGGCCCACGGGCGGGAGAACGTCGCCGCCTGTCTCTGTGCACTCTTCGAAGACTTCGACGCCGTCCACGTCGTCGAGTCGGCCGGCGAGTCCGTCGCCGACAAACTGCTGATCCATTACCGGCTGGACGTGATCCGGGCGGCGCAGCGCTGGGTCTGCACCCAGACCGCGATCTGCAATCTCGTCGACGGCCGTCTGGCCGTGATCGACCTACTGTGCTCCGGCTTTCGGGAGATCGAGACCAATGTTGACATGCCCGCGCCATCCGGCGCTCCACTCGTGGGGTGACCACGACAACTACGACCGGAACAATCCGTTCCCGCTGTTCGCCCAGGTGCGTGCGGCCGCACCGGTGCACGAGGTGCGCCTCGCCGACGGGCACCCGGCCTGGCTGGTGGTCGGCCACGACGAGGCGAGGGCCGCGCTGAACGACCCGCGGCTGTCCAAGGACATGCACGCCGCGCTGGCTCACAGCGGTGAGGTCGTCGCCGAGGGTCTGCCCGGGCCCGCACTGGCCCGGCACATGCTGGCCGTCGACGCGCCTGACCACACGCGCCTGCGGCGGCTGGCGATGCCCGCGTTCACGAAGGGACGGGTAGCGGCGTTGGAGCCACGGATCCGGTCGATCGTGGACGACCTGCTCGCCGATCTGCAGGACTGCGGAGCGGACGAACGGGTCGACCTCGTGGCCCGTTTCGCGTTCCCGCTGCCGTTCACCGTGATCTGCGAGTTGCTCGGGATCCCCGAGGAGGACCGGGCCGACCTCGGCCGCTGGTTCGCCGACCTGCTCGCCCCGTTCGCCGGGCCGCAGCCCCCGGCCGCTGCGGTGGCGGCCTCCGATGGCATCGTCGGCTACCTCACCGCGTTGCTGGACCGCAAACGCGCCGCGCCCGGTGTGGACCTGGTGACCGACCTCGTCGTCGCCGCCGACCGCGACGGCGCGCTGACCGAGCAGGAGATGCTCTCCACGATCTTCCAGCTGGTCGTGGCCGGGCACGACACCACCACCAGCCTGATCGGCAACGGGACCGTGGCCCTGCTGCGGCATCCCGAGCAGCGCGACGCACTCGTGGCCGACCCGGGCCTGGTGCCTCGCGTGGTCGAGGAATGCATGCGGTGGGACGCGCCGGTCCCGCATTCGACCTTCCGCTACGCGACCGAGGAGATCCCGGTCGGCGGGATCGTCGTCCCTGCTTTCGCGCAAGTCATCGTCTCGCTGGCGGCCGCCAACCGGGATCCTGAGCGGTATCGCGACGCCGAGTCGTTCGACATCCACCGCACCGACCGCGGGCACCTTGCCCTCGGCCACGGCATCCACCACTGCCTGGGGGCGCCGTTGGCCAGAATGGAGGCGCGGATCGCACTGTCCGCGCTGCACAGCCGGTTTCCCGCCATGCGACTGGCCGTCGAACCCGAGCGGCTGCGCTGGGGGCACGGGGACGGACTGGTCCTGCGGGGGTTGTCGGAGCTTCCCGTCGTGCTCGGTCCCACGAGGCGTCGCCACTGAGCCTGGGGAAGCCTTCAGCGGCGGTGGGCAGCTCGACCAGATCGGCGGCTGGCGGCGAGGTCCGGGTCGGCGAACGTGACGGCCGCGATGCCAGCGGCCGATCACTCGACGGAAGCGGCAGACCGTCCGTTGCTGTCGCTGGGGGCGACGGCGTGGCGCCGAGGATTGCAGGCTCGATGACATGCCGGACCCACCCCCTGACACCGCCACGCGGGACGTCTGGGACCACCGCAACCTGCGCCGCAGCGACTTCCCGGTGTTGCGCGACGTTCCCATCCGATGGGCAGACGTCGACGTCTACGGCCACGTGAACAACGTCGTGCACTACAGCATCTTCGACACCGCAGTGAACGGCTGGCTCATAGAGGCCAGTGGCGTCGACATCCGCAGGCTGGACGCCATCGGGCTGGTGGTCGAGACGTCGTGCCGTTATCACGCCGAGCTCGAGTTCCCGGGCACCGTCACTGCGGGGCTCGCGCTCGAACGGCTCGGTACCTCAAGCGTCGTCTATCGGCTTGCTCTCTTCGGGGAGCCGGCGTTGCCGGCCGCGACCGGCCGGTTCGTCCACGTCTACGTTCACCGGACGGCCCGGCGGCCCTTGCGCGTGCCCGACGAGGTGCGCGTCGCGCTGACCCGCCTTCATCGCAGCGCGGTGGATGAGCGGTGATCCCGGCGAGGTGCCAGGAAGCCTGAAGGCCCCTGACCTCGGCTGCGGGTGGAGCAGGCCTGCGGTATCGACGCACGAGTGGTGAGTCAGGTACGTGCGGCGCGGCGGACGCACTCGACGGCGTGTCTGCCGGCGAGGGCGAGCAGGGTGGCGTCGGAGCCGATGCCGATGAAGCGCAGGCCTTGGTCTGCGTATCGGCGGGCGGTCTCGGCGTCGGGAGCGAGGATGCCGGCGGCGAGGCCGGCGTCCTCGGCAGCGGCCAGAATGCGCTTCAATGCGTCCTGAAATATCGGTGCGCTCGTATTGCCGGGCACGCCGAGATCGTGGGAGAGGTCGCGCGGGCCGATGAACAGGACATGGATCCCGGGCACCTTCGTGATCTCCTCGACCCGCTCCACAGCCTGTTTGCTCTCGATCTGGACGACGCCCAGCACGCGATCGTTCGCCGTCGCAAGCCGTTCGGGGTGCAGGCCGAATCCGTAGGCGCGGTTGTAGGTGGCGACGCCGCGGTCTCCGTCCGGGGGATACCGGAGGTGCCGCATGGCCTGGGTGGCCTGGTCCACCGATTCGATCCCGGGGAACATGACCCCGGCTGCGCCGAGGTCGAGGGCGTGTCCTGCGCGGATGCGGTGAGTGGACTCGACCCGGACGAGCATCGGGACAGCATGCGCGTCGGCGGCGAGCTGCTGGGGCAGCAGCTCGCTCTCGTCGCCGCCGCCGTGCTCCAGGTCGGTGAGGAGCCAGTCGAACCCGGCGAGGGCGCAGGCCTCGGCGGCCAGCGCGGAGCCGAGGCCGAGGAACGTGCCGTACAGGGTGTCACCGGAGGCCAGGCGGCTGGACAGGTCGGTCATTCACGGGTTCCTTCCCGGGCCGCTGCGAATGTGGGGTAGATGGTCTGGCCGAGCTGCGCCTCGGTGAAGCGGCCGCCGAGCTGGTGACGGAAGAAGGCATTCGTGGAGTAGTGCGTCGCGCTGAGGAAGTGCTTCTCGGTGCTGTCGCGGATCATGGTGAAGAAGGCGTCTTCCGCTGTCGGGCCGAGTTCGAGGTTGTCGTAGTTGACGACGGCGTGGACCCGGTGGCCGAGGGCCGTCAGCCGCCGGTCCAGGTAGGCCGCCAACTCGCTCGCTTGCTCGGCGGAGTCGAGGTGCAGGCCTTCGAGGTTCACGTACAGCGCGTTGTCCTCAGGGTGGTGGACGAAGCGGTCGTCGAGGTCCACCAAGGCGTCGCGGGACAGCCCCATCGGCTCGTCGTAGAAGATTCGGGAATCCATCTCCCGCAAGTCCTTGGCGATGGCAGGGGTGAACTCCATGTGGGCGAGCACGTCGCGGTCCAGGTCGACGCCCGGGGCGATCTCGGTGAGCAGCAGCCCGTCGTCGGTGAGCCGGAACACCGCCCGCTCGGTGATGAAGTGCACCTGCTGGCCCCGGCTGCGGGCGTAGGCCCCGCTGAAGGTGCGTTGCTGCAGGCGATCGACGAAGCGCCGTATCGCGCCGTCGGCCACGACCTTCAGGCGCCCGTCGCCGATCGCGACCTTCGCCCCGGCCGTGAAGGTGGACATGAACCACAGCGCCTTGGCGCTCTGGCTGATGTTGATGAACCCGCCGGGGCCTGCCAGCTTGGGTGTGAAACGGCTGACGTTGACGTTGCCCTCGGCGTCCACCTCGGCCATGCCGAGGAAGGCCTGGTCCAGCCCGCCGCCGTCGTAGAAGTCGAACATGTACGGCTGGTCGATGATGGCTTGGGGGTTGGTGACCGCGCCGAAGCTCAGACCGCCTGCGGGGAGACCGCCGATCCCGCCGGCCTCCACGGTGAGAGTGATGAGATCGAGCACGTGCTCCTCGTGGGCGACCGATGCCATGCCCTCGGGCATGCCGATGCCGAGGTTGACGATCGCGTTGGGCTTGAGCGCGAGAGTGCCCCGACGGGCGATGGCCTTACGCGGGCCGGTGGGGAGCACGGGCAGCCGGTCGAGCGGGGTCCGGATCTCGCCGGTGTAGGCCGGGTTGTAGACCTCGGCGAAGGTCTGCGGATGGTTTTCGGGCCGGGCGACCACGACGCCGTCGACGAGGATGCCGGGGATGCGCACCTCGCGCGGGTTGAGCATGTGCGCGGTGGTGACCCGTTCGACCTGGACCAGCACGATGCCGCCGGAGTTCTTCACGGCCTGGGCGATGGACAGCACCTCGATGGTGAGGGCCTCGCGCTCCATGGTGACGTTGCCCTCGGGGTCCGCGGTCGTTCCCCGAAGGAACGCGACGTTGATCGGGAAGGACGGGAAGAGGAGGTGCTCGCGGCCCCTGACCGTGAGCACCTCGACGAGGTTCTCGGTGGTCATCGCGTTCATGCGGCCGCCCTCGAGGCGGGGGTCGATGAACGTGTCGATGCCGACGGTGGTGATCAGGCCGGGCCGCCCGGCGGCGATCTCCCGATAGAGGACCGAGATCACGCCCTGTGGGAAGCAGTAGGCCTCGATCCGGTTGCCCAGCGCGAGTGCTCCCAGCGCCGGTACCAGGGCCCAGTGCCCGCCGATGACCCGCTTGACCATGCCCTCGTGGGCAAAGTGGTTCACGCCGCGCTTGCCGCCGTCGCCCTGGCCCGCGGCGAAGACCAACGTGAGGTCGCGGGGTTCCCCGGTGTCCAGGAAACGCCGTTCCAGGGCGAGGGCGAGTTCCTCGGCGAAGCCGGTCCCGACGAAGCCGGTGGTGGCGATCGTGTCGCCGGCGAGCACCAGCCCGGCCGCCGCCTCGGCAGTGATGACCTTGTTCCGGCTCACGGCACGACCAGGGCGCGGCCGACGACCTCGCCGCGGTCGAGGGCTTCATAGACCCGCCCGGCGTCGTCCAGTGGCACACGGGTGCTGATCTGGGCGTCGACGGTGACGGCGCCGGCCTCGATGAGTCTGATCAGCGCCGGCATGTCGGTGCGGGTGCGGCCGCCGTAGGACCCGACCAGGCGGATCGAGCGGCGTACGACGTGGGTGATTCCGACCGCAGCGGTGGCGGCGCCGTCGGCGATGCCCACCGCGACCATGGTCCCGCCCTCGCGCACCATCGCGAGCGACTGCTGAAAGGTCTCGGGGCGGCCAAGAGCCTCGAACGCGACGTCGACCCCGTCACCCCCGGTGAGCTCGCGCACCCGTTCGACCGGATCGGTGGCCCTGCTGTCCACGGTGTCGGTGGCGCCCATCCGCTTGGCGACGTCCAGCTTGGCCTGGCCGCGTCCCACGGCGATGATCTGCACCGCGCCGAAGGCCCGGGCCATCTGCACGATGTTCTGCCCGATGCCTCCGACGGCGACGACGGCCACACGATCACCGGGTCGGACGGGAGCCCCGTGCGCGACCGCCCCGTAGGCGGTCAGCACCGCACAGCCGAGCACCGCCGCCGCCTCCAGATTCAGGTCGATCGGCACCGGGAAGACCGCCGTCGCCGGTACCACCGCGTACTCGGCGAGCCCGCCCATGGAGTACATGGCCAACGGGGAGCCGTCGGTGCGGTACAGCCTGGTCGTGCCGTCGTAGAGCGTGCCTCGCACCCGGTTGAGCCCGAAGAACGTCTCGCACAGGTCGTCACGCCCGCGGGCGCACGAGCGGCAGAACCCGCACGGCATCAGGAACGCGGCCACCACAGGGTCGCCGGGCGCGCACGTGACCACGCCGGCGCCGACGGCCTCGACGACGCCGGACACCTCGTGCCCCAGTACGCAGGGCGTGGGGAAACCCACCTCGCCCTTGATCACATGCAGGTCCGTTGCGCAGACCCCGCACGCCGTGACCTGCAGCAGCACCTCGCCGACCCGCGGCTCGGGCTTACCGATGGTCTCCACACGCAGTGCCGTTCCCGGCTCGTCGAGCACAGCGGCACGCATCGTCGGCTGCGAAATGATGTCCTCCTCGGCGACCGCTGTACCCAGCGCCACCAGTGATCGCGCGACGAACCCGCACGGAAATGCGGGTTCCGGCCCCGCCCCGCATCGCTACGGGTGACGGGCGAGGAAGCTTCGCCGAGGCAGGAGGACCAACTGGGAGATCGTCCTACCGCCGGAGGAAGCCGTCGAGGCGATACACCGGGGTCCGAGGCGTAAAGCCGAGCCTGAAATCTGTACTGAGGGTAGGTTGCCGTCACGGCCGGTGCAACGCCTGGCCTACCCGAGCACCCGGGCCGGTCAGCGCGTGAAGACGATCTTCCCGGTGGTGTCGCCGCCCAGCATCGCGCTGAACCCCTCCTCGGCCTGTTCCATCGGCAGTTCAAGGCCGATCTCCGGGGTGATCCCGGCCTGCGCGACGAAGGCAAGCAGGTCCGCGAGCTCGCCGCGGGTGCCCATCGTCGCGCCGATCACCCGCAGCTGGAGGAAGAACAGTCGCTGCAGGTCCGCCCCGGGGTTCGGGCCGCTGGTCGAACCGGAGACGACGATCGCGCCGCCCGGCTTCAGCGACTTCATGGAGTGGGCCCAGGTCGCCTCGCCGACGGTCTCGAAGACCGCGTCCACCCGAGCCGGGAGCCGCGCCCCCGACGGGAACGTCGCGTCCGCCCCCAGCCGCTCGGCCACGGCCCGCTTGGCGTCGGTGCGTCCGGTCGCCCACACTTGCATGCCGGCCGCGCGCCCGAGCTGGACCAACGCCGTCGCGACGCCACCGGAGGCGCCCTGGACCAGCATGGTCTGCCCGGGGCGGAGACCGGACTTCACGAACAGCATGCGGTAGGCCGTCAACCACGCCGTACCCATCACGGCCGCCTGCGCCATCGACAGTCCGGCAGGCTTGGGCACGGCGTTACGTGCCGGCACCACCACCGTGTCAGCGAACGTCCCCTGGTATTTCTCGGTGAGCAGCGAGCGTTTCGGGTCGAGGGTCTCGTCTCCGGCGACAGCGGCGTCGCCGATCACCGGATACAGCACGACCTCGGAGCCGTCGGCGAGCCGGCCGGCGCCGTCACAACCGAGGATCATGGGGAACTGATCGGGCTTGATGCCGACACCGCGCAGCGTCCACAGATCGTGCATGTTCAGGCTCGCCGCAGCCACGTCGACAGAGACCCACCCGTCCGCGACCTCCGGCTCGGGACGCTCCCCGACGGTCAGCGACTTCAGCGGCTCAGTGGGGTTGGGCTCGGATGCGTAGACGGCGAACATGACGGCAAACCTAGCCCGATATCGGGCGTCGATGGTGCGGAGCACGCTGCTGCCATCGGCGGGTGATCGACTGCTGACCCGGAGCGGTGGTGCAACCCGGGAGGTTCTGCTCGGGTGTCGTGCAGATGTCTGGCCTCCGTGGCATGCTTGTCCGGATCCGCTCGAGACCCTGGCGGCCCTGTCGATGTTGCGGCGGTGCCACATGAGGTCCAGGACTTCCATTCGGATTTCGCTTGCGGATCGATCCCACGTCCCGGCGCCGCGTGTGGCCGGGAGACCTCAGCAGCCTTCGGAGAAAGTGTGTGGGGTTGTGGTGATCTGCGACCGCTGTGGGGACGTCACCGTCGGCGACACCCCGTGCCGGTGCCGGACACCGTACGACGAGACCGAGGTGCGGCGTCGCCACCGGGACGCGGTGAAACGCGCCCGGGCGACCGGGCGCGGTCGCCGGAGGCGTCCGGCGGCCGCGAACCCCGCGGCGTGAGCCGTCGTGCCCGCGCTACCACGACCTGACCAGGTGCATGAGCGGGACCGCCATCGCTGGGCCGGTGGCTACGCTGCCCGCACGACGGTGTTCATCGGCCTCGGACGGGATCGTGCACCAACCCATGAAGTACCCAGCCTGATGAAGCACCCGGCGAGCGATCCGTCCTGGGCCCGGGGGACACGCCGGCGCGCTGGGAGGCGCCGCTGTGGCTCCTGAGCTGGGCCCACTGACCCGGGCACTGATCCGCCTCGCCGGTCATGGTGACGACGACCGCCACATGGCCGCCGAGATCTGCCGGGCCTACGTGGCGTGTCTCGACGTGCACGGCGCCGCGATCTCACTGCTGACCGCCACCACGTCACGGGAGACACTGTCGGCCACCGACCCGACCGCGGCCACGCTGGACGACCTGCAGTTCACCCTGGGCGAGGGCGCGTGCATGGAGGCCGCAGTGTCCGGCCGACCGGTGCTGGTCCCCGACATCGACGACCACGTCTCGACCGCCCGGTGGCCGATGTTCGCCGGCGCGGTCGCCGAACAGACCGATGTGCGCGCGCTGTTCGCACTGCCGCTACAGCTGGGCACGATCAACCTCGGGGTACTCGACCTCTACCGCACCACACCGGCCCCCTTCGCAGGCACGAGTTGCGCGACGCCCTCGCCGCGGCCGACACCGCCACCCTCATGCTGCTCGCGGTGCCCGCCCACACCGGTGACGCCACTCCGAGGGCCGCCCCGGAACCGACGGGCACCGCGACGGCCGGCTTACCGACCGGTGGCATGGGGACGAGGACAGCGAGTGCCAGCAGGGGGGCCCGCAGTTCACCGGCGCAGACGGGTTGTGGTTACAGGAGCCGGGATGGGACGGGCCGTGGTGGGACGGGTTGTGGAACGACCGCGCCGAGGTCCACCAGGCCACCGGGATGATCCTGGCTCAGCTCGACGTTCCCGTTCAGGATGCGTTCGTCCGGCTGCGCGCGCACGCCTTCGCCGCCCGCCGGCCGCTGGCCGACGTCGCCCGCGACGTCGTCGCCCGCCGGTTGGTGTTCACCCAGGACATGGACTGAGCCAGGATGCGAACCCGCCATCCGGGCATACTCTTGGACGCCCCGGAAGGGAGTCGAGCGTGAGCCACGTTCAGAACGACCGCGAAGCACTGTTGATGAGGGCGTTCATCGAGTTGGCCGACACCCTCGTCGACGACTACGACGTCATCGACGCACTCGACCGGCTCGTCGGGCACAGCGTGACGCTGCTCTCCGCCGCCGCCGCCGCGATCATGCTCCTCGACCCCCGCGGGCAACTGCGCACCGTGGCCTCCTCCAGCGAGGAGTCCGACTGGACCGAGCTGATGCAGATCCAGGCCGACCAGGGCCCGTGCGTGGACTGCATACGCACCGGGCAGCCGGTGACCGTGACCGACCTCGATGCCGCCGCCGGCCGCTGGCCGAAGCTGACCACCGCGCTGGCCGGGAAGGGCTCCTACCGTTCGGTGCACGCACTGCCGCTACGGCTGCGCGGACAGGCGATCGGCGGGTTGAACCTGTTCCATACCCGCCCCGGCCCGCTGCCCGAGGCCGACCTGCGCCTCGGGCAGGCCCTGGCCGACATCGCCACCATCGGGATCCTGCAGGAACGCGCCATCCGCCACGGCGAAATAGTCACCGAACAACTCCAGTCCGCGCTCAACAGCCGCGTAGTCCTCGAACAGGCCAAAGGCGTCCTCGCCCAGCAGGGGACGTTGACCATGGACACGGCGTTCGACCGCCTGCGCCGCTACGCCCGCGGGCACAACCTGCTGCTGGGCGAGGTCGCCCGCCGCGTTGTCACCGACCGCGCGTTCGCCCGCCACGTCCTCGCCGTCCCGGTGAGGTGACGTCGGGGTCGTCCATGCCCGGCTCGGCCGATGCCGACTCGGCCAGAGCACCAGACGCAGCGGCCGTCGGGTCAGGTCCGCCCGGACGAAATGACTTGGACCTCGTCGAACAGGTCGGTCAGGTGCAGCAGCCGCACCAGCTGTGTGCTGCACCCGGCCAGATAGAGCCGCGAACCCCGGCGCCTCGCCGATCCCGTGGCTTCCAACAGGGCGCACATCCCGCCGACATCGACGAACGTCGTCCCCACCAGGTTCACCACCACCGTCCGATCCGTACCGTCGGTGTGCAGAAGCTCCCGCAGGCACCCGACCAGCAGCGGCACCGAGGCCCGGTCGAGCTCACCCCGGACGAAGACCACCGCCTCACGCGCCTCCTCGCGCACCACCTCGACGTCGAGCCGAACCGACATCGGCGGTGGCGGGCAGAACTCAGGAACCGAGTCGTGGGCGGTCATCGTCGTTCTCCGTCCGCCCTGCCACCGGGCTCGCACGGGGAAGAGGCCCGAGCACGACACCACCCAGAACTGGCGGTGACGGGCCGGGGTCGGGGGCGCCGAGCACTCGAAATCGAGGCGGATAACCCGGGCTGCAACCAGCAGCCCGAGGGCTCTTCGCAGAACGTCGCCACCAGCCGCGGTGCGACAGGCAGTGCGACAGGTGACAGCATAGGGCGCGGCAGCCTTCCCGGCGACCCCTCGCGGACGTCTCGACCGATCTGCATCTCGCGCCGCTCCGTCCAAAGAGCACCACCACCACCACAAATGTGAGGCTGCGCGCTGGGTTGACGCATTGCACTGCTCGACGTGGTGGCCTAAAATTGCGAAATCAGGCCTGACTCGGCGTACGCCCCGGTCCCGGTGTATCGCTCACTGAGGTGTGCCGGAGGTGGCACCAGCAATCGGGCATGACTTTCCCGCTGTGTGCTGTACGCAATTCCGAGCTTCCGCATCATTGCGTCAAGGAAGTCTGCACGTCCCGCTGGCGCACCTTCGCGGATTCCCGCAGAAGCATCCGACTCGAAGGTGGACCATGCAACGGCACGAGTTGAGTCGGGACGACGCCACGGACGCGACCATCCCCCGCGCCAGTCACGCCAGCAACCAGGACAACCCGACTGCGTTCAACGCGGTCATCTCCGCCTTCCTCGACCGGACCCTGAACCCGGCCGCCGACGCGGCACGGAGATCCGTGGCGTTGAGCTGACCCACCTGCCGACGAGCCTGGCCGATCCGAATGGCAAGGCATCCGCACGCACTGGAGGAATTACATGGACAACGCAATGAATGCGCTGTGGCGCGCACAACAAGACGCCGCGACGCGCGCCGCCGAGGGCTGGCTCGGACTACTCCAGCCCGGGACCGATCAGGCACCGCAGACCCCGGCAGCGCCGGCTACCGCAGACGATCAGGATCAAGCGCCCCCGGACAGCGACACCTCCGATGAGGTTGCCGCCCCCGACGACACCTCCCCGGAAGTCGGCGTCGAACCCGCACCCCTGGAAGTGATCGAGGCTATCCGGAATCTGGGCAACGGTCAGCGCGAATTCGCCGAGCACATGACCCGCTGGGCCGAACTTCAGCGCGACCTCGCCGACACGATGACCGCGTGGGCGAGCAGGCAAGGCGAATACGCTGACGCGCTGGAGCGCTTGCTCGGGCCATCGAAACCACACCTGTGAACCGGTTCTTCGGCCCGGGCAGGTCCGACGTCGTCGTGGTCGGTCCCGTACCGAAGGCCAGAGGGCGCCGTCGAGTTGGCCCGCGCCGCGGCGGGATCGCCTCCGGCTCACTCACATGGTCGTCTGCCGGTCACGTCTGTGCACTCGCGCGGAGCCTGGCCAGGCGCTTGGGTGTGGGCCAGCGGACGTCGTGGGCCCAGCCGAGCTTCTCGAACATCCAGATCAGCCGGGCGGTCATGTCGAGTTGTCCGCGTTCCACGCCGTGCCGGGCGCAGGTGGGGTCGGCGTGGTGCAGGTTGTGCCACGACTCGCCCATCGAGGCGATGGCCAGCGGCCAGACGTTGGTGGAACGGTCGCGGTGGGTCCAAGGTCGGTCGCCGACGATGTGGCAGATCGAGTTGACCGACCAGGTGACGTGGTGCAGGACCGCGACGCGGACAAGGCCGGCCCAGAAGAATGCCGTCAGTGCGCCCCACCAGGTCATGGTGATCAGGCCGCCGAGCAGGGCCGGGCTGAGCAGGCTCACGACGGTCCACAGCGGGAACTGGCGGGCGATGCGGCTGATGTCGCGATCAGCGAGCAGGTCGGGGGCGAAGCGGGCGACGTTGGTCCGGTCCCTGTTGAAGGTCCAACCCATGTGCGAGTGCCAGAAACCGCGCGCCACCGCGGCCGGCGTGGTGCCGAACAGCCACGGCGAGTGCGGGTCACCCTCCTTATCGGTGAACGCGTGGTGGCGGCGGTGATCGGCGACCCAGGTCAGGACGTCGCCCTGCAGCGCGAGGCTCCCGGCGATCGCCAGGGCGTTGCGCAGACCGCGGTTGGCCTTGAACGCACGGTGGGTGAAGTAGCGGTGGAACCCGGCGGTGATACCGAACCCGGACAGGAAGTAGAAGCAGACGGCGAGCCCGGCATCGAGCCAGCTCAGCCCCCACCCCCAAGCCAGGGGCACGGCGGCGGCCAGCGCCAGCATTGGAATCAGCACGAAAGCGTGCACGATCAAGAACTCGAAGCGGGGTTTCTTGCCGTCGAGCATGGGTTGCGGGGGCGCCTTCTTGGCGGACGCCGACACGGTCGATGGGGACATGGGTGACACGGTCTCCTCGGTCTCGGACCACAGAAATGCTGCAGGCCGTTGATGCTTGTGGCCCGGGTCCGGGAGCCGTCATGACACCGGGCTCCATCGCCTCTGGCGTGCACCGAGTCGAGTTTCCCGTCCTGGTTTGGGTACCCCCGGCCGGGCTGCGCACACGTCCGCTGACGGTGACCCCTGTGACAACGTCCGACCAGCTCGCGTCGGCGACGCTGCGACGGACTGCCGGGCAGCCCTCGACGTGCCGGCGGGCGCCTCCCTTGTGGGAAGGCGCCCGCGGTGGTCGTGCGGCCCTACCCCGGTTCCGGGGCAGGTGACGGTCAGTTGTTGTCGGGCCGCTGGATCCCGGCGATGCTGGCCCAGGTCTTGCGCTGGAGCGCGAACAGGTTGTCGGCCAGGCTTGCCCAGAGCTGAACGGGGTTGACCACAGCGGCGGCAGCGGGCTGCGAGACGCGGGGTGCCGACGGTGCGGTCCACTCCGACTGCGGCACGGCCCGGGGTGTCGCGGGTGCGGTCCACTCGGCCACCGGACGAATCGGGGTCACCGGCTCGGGTGCGTAACCCCCGCGGCCCTGCGGGCCGGGGATGCCTTGCGGTCCCGGGATTCCGGGAGGACCCGCGGGACCGGCCGGACCCACCGGGCCCTGCTCGCCGATCGGACCCTGCTCACCCGGCGCGCCCGGCAGACCGTCGGCACCGCGCGGACCCTGCTCGCCACGCTCACCGATCGGACCCTGCTCGCCCGCGGGACCCTGGTCGCCAGTCGGGCCGACCTCGCCGCGCAGGCCCTGCTCACCGATCGGGCCCTGCAGGCCCATCGGACCCATCGGGCCGACCGGTCCCTGCTCACCGATCGGGCCCGGCAGGCCCACCGGACCGATGGGCCCCTGCTCACCGGACAGACCGGTCAGACCCTGCTCGCCACGCTCGCCGGGCAGGCCCTTCTCACCGGGCAGACCCGTCAGACCCTGCTCGCCACGCTCACCGGGCAGACCCTTCTCGCCCACCTCGCCCGGCAGACCCTTGAGGCCCTGCTCGCCGCGCTCACCGGTGTCGCCGGTCAGACCCTTCTCGCCGGCCTGACCGTTGAGGCCCTGGTCACCGGCCAGGCCCTTGTCTCCAGGCTGGCCCTTGTCTCCGGACTCGCCCTTCTCGCCGCTGGGGCCGGGCTTGCCGGAAACACCCGGCTTGCCGGGCAGGCCCTGCTCGCCCCGCGGACCCGCCTCCGCGACAACTGCGGCCACGGTCACGGTGGCGTCGTTGTCGACTGCGCCGTTATCTGTCGCTTCTGCCATTTGTGCTCCGTATCAAAGAATCGATACCGGCCGTGAGCCGGCAGTGCCGCAGCATGCGGCGGAACGTGCCACGATGCCGACCGCGTGAGCGGTGGCGGTGAGCCTTCTTCAGATCAGGCGTCGGATCAGGCGTCGTATGAGGCGTCGCGGTGTGCGCGGACGCCAGCCTTGGCCAGTCCGCGGCTGGCCATGTAGCCGATGGCGAGCAGCGTGACGTAGAACCAGGCCTTGTCGGCGAGGAAGACATCACCGCGGCCGTCGGAGTCACCGACGAGCGCGGAGGCGACGAGCACACCGACGACGGCAACGAGGAACACGACGAACTCGGTCGTCTTGAACGCGGCCTTCGTCTCGGCGAAACGATCCACGGATGCGCCGACAACGGCGCCGTCCTGGGCCTCGTTGCGGAGGACGTGGTTCGGGGTGTTGACAGACAAGAAAACAAACTCCATTGATCGAGCGCACCCGGCGCGCAGCCCCAGATATGGGCCGCAGAATCGCTCGGGCAACAAAACCGACACTAGGCGCGCCGCCAGGCCGCTGCCGCGTTGGAGACCCATGTCGCACAGCGTTTACGGCAGCCGACGTGACAGAGAAAACACGATGCCTTGAGCTGTTCGAAGATCCGGTGAACAGGGACGACACGACAGCCGTTGGATGTTCACGCAGCGGTGCCCTGAATTTCACGGGCTCCGTGGCGGCGGGCAGAACTCAGGACGCGAATCGTTGGAGGCCATCGTCGTTCTCCGCCTGCCCTGCCACCGGGCTAGTACTCCAGCCGCAGTTCGTGATCGACTGTGGTTTATCCTCTCGATCTTGTGATCGTGGAGGAGGATCTTGCGGCGTGGTCGGCCGGGTTGGACGGGTTGTTCGCGCAGGTCGCGGGCAGGTTCTTCCGGCCTGAACCGCGGCGGCGGGCCCGGGCATACGTGCGCGGCCTGTTGGCGCCGTTGGCGGGCAAGAACGGGTGGACGCTGGCCGAGGTCGCCGGGGACGCCACCCCGGATGGGATGCAGCGGCTGCTGAACTCGGCGAACTGGGACGTCGACGGGGTCCGCGACGACCTGCGCAGCTACGTCGTGGAACACCTCGGCGAGCCCGGCGGGGTGCTGATCGTCGACGAGACCGGGTTCCTGAAGAAGGGCCTCCGCTCCGCCGGGGTGCAGCGCCAGTACTCCGGCACCGCCGGCCGGATCGAGAACTGCCAGCTCGGCGTCTTCCTCGCCTACGCCACCAGCAAGGGCCGCACCCTGATCGACCGGGAGCTGTACCTGCCCAAGACCTGGGTAGCAGATCGGGACCGCTGCCGGGCCGCGGCCATCCCGGACGAGGTCGAGTTCGCCACCAAAGCCGTGCTGGCCCAGCAGATGCTCGACCGCGCCCTGGCCGCCGGCGTTCCCGCCTCCTGGATCACCGCCGATGAGGCCTACGGGCAGGACTACAAGTTCCGGACCTGGTGCGAGAAACGCCGGATCGGCTACGTCGTCGCCGTCCCTCGTTCCCAGAGCATCCCGGCTGGGGCCGGCTCGAGCCGGGCCGACCATGCCACGGCGATGGCGCCGGAGCAGGCGTGGAAGCGCCGCAGCTGCGCGGACGGGGCGAAGGGCCCGCGGCTGTTCGACTGGGCCGTGGCCTCAGTGTCGGCCGGGGATGACACCCCACCCGGTTGGGGGCGCTGGCTGCTGGTCCGCCGCCAGATCCTCACCACCGACCAGACCGCCGCCGGCCGCGAGCCGGAGCTCGCCTACTACCTGTGCGCCGGCCCGCCCGGCACCGCCGACGAGGAGCTGATTCGGGTCGCCGGCGCCCGGTGGGCGATCGAGGAGTGCTTCCAGACCGCGAAGACCGAGGTCGGGCTCGACCACTACCAGGTCCGCCGCTACGACGCCTGGTACCGCCACATCACCCTGGCGATGCTCGCCCACGCCTACCTCGCCGTGACCGCCGCGATCGCCCCAAAAGACCTGGCAGCGGCCTCATCCCGCTCACCCTCGGCGAGATCCGCCGTCTCCTGGCACACCTGACCACACCCACCCGCACCCGCCACAACCACGCCCGAATCTGGGCCTGGTCGACCTGGCGACGCCGTCACCAACACCGCGCCCGCACCAGCCACTACCGCAGACGCACGGGCGTTCCATAACAATCTGCGGCTGGAGTACTAGAGCGTGTTTGGGAACGGGTTCGCTCGTTGGGCTGAGTGTGGCTCGTGGTGATCTGTCTCAGGCGCAGTGGCAGGTGTTGGAAGAGGTGTTGCCGCCGGTCAAGGCGACCGGGCGGCCGCCGCG